>ONQW01000009.1 GCA_900320025.1 uncultured Lachnospiraceae bacterium | reverse complement strand
GGCAGCGGTTCCATCGCGCGCGGATTTGCGAGGGATGTCCCGGCCTACGCGGTGCGCGGTTTCGGCATCGATGTGGCAAGGCGCAGTTTCTCTCTGGATTACCTGAAGGAAATCGTGAAGAGAATGTCCCGCGCGAGGATGAATACGCTGGAGATTCACCTGAACGACAATGCGATTCTCGCGCAGAGCAGCTATGACGGGACGGTCGAGGGGGCAAGACAGCTCCCTGCCGCGTTCCGTCTGGAGTCGGATCTCAGGGGAAAAGACGGGAAGAGTATCACGTCGGAGGATGGAAGCTATTCAAAGAAGGAGTTTGCGGAGCTCATCCGGTTCGGCGCAGTGTATGGCGTAGATGTGGTGCCGGAAATCGACACGCCGTCGCACTGTCTTGCGCTGACCAGAGCGTTTCCGGAGTACGGCAGAAGCGATACGCCGGAGGCAGCGGATGAGCTGGACCTGTCCCGGGACGGCGCCAGGAAGCTGGGGGAATCTGTCTGGAAGGAATATCTGGGAGAGAATGGCTGCTTTGCCGGCGCGGCGGCTGTCAGCATGGGCATGGACGAATATTTTGGAAATGCCGTGGATTTTGTGCGGTACTTTACGGAGCTTGCCGGCACCATTCAGGCTGAGGAGCCGGATAAAATCATCCGTGCGTGGGGGAGCTTCAGCCGGGAAGGAGCAGATTACAGCAGCGCGCCGCGGTCTGTCCAGCTGAAAATCTGGGATCTCACCTGGGCGGATGCGAAGGAGATGACGGATGCGGGATTTGACATCATCAACACACAGGGAAGTCATCTCTACATTATTCCAGGCGCGGGATATGACCGCCTTGATCTATCTTATCTGGCGGAGGACTGGGAGCCGAATGTGTTCACGACAGACCGCGGCACGGAGGAAATTCCGGTGTACTCCCAGCATATGCTCGGCGCGATGTATTACATGTGGAATGAGGACATGAGCGGAAATGAGGGAGCGGAGGCACTGGATGACGCGGCGCTCTTCGACCGGTTTGAGGAGCCGCTCGATATTCTGTCCGGAAAGCTGTGGAACGGGACGGCAATTGCGCCGGGGAAGCAATGAGGGTAGAATGGGGACTGCCGCGGCCAGATGAATGGCGGTATATTGAGTTCAACAGGAGTAGTTTATGAGTTTTCGTTCCAGACTGGTGTCGGGACTACTTGTGCTGGCACTGGCAGGTGTTTTTGTTTGGACAACGTTTCGGGATAGTACGATCGGAGGGAAGAATGAGTCTGCGGGGACATCGCTCTTCACAGATGCCAGAAAGACCCTTTCTCTCTGGTATTGTGACGATACGCTGACCGATTATCTGAATGAAGTGGCGGTGGCGTGGAATGATTCTGGCAACAGGTACCGGGTTGAGCCGCATCTGGTGGATGGCGTCGAATTTCTGGAATCGGTGAACAAGGCATCGATTGCGGCGGATAAAAATATGCCAGATATTTATATTCTGCAGGACTCCAGTCTCGGCCGTGCCTACGAGGCCGGACTTGCCAGTGAGATAACGGACGCGAAGGATTTTGCGGATGATGTGGTGTATCCGGCAGCTGCGCGGAACGCGGTGACATATCAGGGAAAGATTGTCGCGTATCCGTTTTACTTTGAGACGGCGGCGCTGCTCTACAATGAGGATTATCTGCAGGAGGCGGCATCTGACGCGGGCGACGCGGCCGTGCCGAAGACGATTCAGGATATTCTGCGCTTTGCCGATCAGTATAACGCGCCGGAGAATGTGACAAGCATCTTCAACTGGGACGTCAACTTCATCGGAAACACGATGTCAGTCGGCGGTGACTGCGGAGACGATGAGAGTAAAATCGACATTTACAACGCCCCGACGATCCAGGCGCTTCAGGTGTACCAGAAGCTGGGGCAGTTCTTTTCCATCGATACCGCGACCAGCAGCTATGATCAGGTGCTGAGCGATTTTGCCGGCGGAAAGTCGGTTTTCACGGTGGCGACGACCGATGCGGTGCAGAAGCTTGCGGACTGGTCGGCGGACGGCACGTTTCAGTGGCATTACGGCGTGGCGGCGCTGCCGGACATCACAGACGATTTTGCAACGAGAGGGTTATCCGTCACTTCCTGTCTGGTGGTGAACGGATATTCGGAGAACAAGGATGCGGCCAACAGCTTCGTGCAGTTCCTGCTGAATGATCACAACGAGGATTTCAGCGGACGGACGGGATACCGCCTGGCAAGAAACGGCTGCAAGACGGAGGATTCGCACTGGGACGGTTTCTATCAGGCATACACGCAGTCTGTGCCGGAACCAAAGATGGTGGCGACGGAGAATTTCTGGATGCTGGCGGAGAATGCCATGCAGCAGGTCTGGGACGGCGCGGAGCCGAACGCCACGCTGAAGAGTCTCTATGAGCAGGTGGAGGTGCAGGTCACGGGGAATACGTCATTCCAGACGGACGCGATTGCGGATCCGGAGGAGGTCGATGTCATTCCGGAGACGTCGGACTGAAAATGCGATTTCTTTTTTCTGAAAGTGATTGACGAAGCGGAAAATCAGTGCTATATAAATACACAACCGAAGCACAAAAATACTTGTATACAGGAAATACAATTTGTGCGGCCGGAGATCAGAACAGAATATCGCGGAGGTCCGGGTGATTTCCGCATTCGACAAGGGCGTCGTTTTCCAGTTGGGAAACGGCGCCTTTTCTGATTTTCGGGGAGGTTGAGTTTGAAAGTGACGTCGATACGCCACTTTCAAACTGATACTGGTGCCGCCGGCGCCAGTGTCCCGATCCGGGAGAAAGCCCATTCGGGCATTTCCCCCGCGGGTGCCGCAATTCATGCGGCACGGAGTGCAGAAGGGAGTGCATATTATGAAAAAGGCTTGGAGTGCAGTACTGAGTGTTTCACTCGCAGCGACCGTACTTGCCGGCTGCGGCTCCTCCGGTTCCGGAGCCGCTTCGGGCAGCGCGTCATCAGCTTCCACGGATAGCGCGGGCGCAGCCAGCACAACTGCTGCGGCGGCTTCCACCACATCGGGAACGGCTTCTGCAGATGACGCGGGCACGCTTCACATCGCCTGGACGGCAGACGCGCAGACACTGGATGTTCAGACAACCAGTGCTGATTACGGCATCCCGATGAACGTGTATGACCGTCTGTTCGAGATCAAGCTGAACGACGATGGCAGCACGCAGCTGGTAAACAGTCTGGTGAAGGATTACACCGTATCGGACGACGGCCTGACCTATAATTTCACACTTCGCGATGACGTCAAATTCTCGGACGGCACTCCGCTGACCGCAAATGATGTGGCGTTCTCCCTCATCCGTCTGCTGGGTCTTGATACCAGTGTCAACACGGATTTTGCCTCCTGCATCAAGGGAGCGGACGATTATATCGCCAAGGAAGGATACAGCTACGATGACACCCTGGAGGGTATTCAGGTGACCGACGACACACACCTGACGATCACACTGGCCTATCCTTTCGCAGGATTCCTGTATGAGCTGGCAACGCCGCCCTGCTCCATTTACTCCAAGGCGGCGGTTGAGGCTGCGGGCGATGATTACGGAAACGATTACAAATCAGCCATTGGCTCCGGCCCTTACATGCTCACCGACTGGACGAGAGACAGCAGTATTGAACTGACGCAGAACCCCAACTACTGGGGAGATACGCCGAGTGTCAAGAACGTCGACATTCAGATCGTTCCGGATGCTTCCACCATCAGCATGATGTTCCAGAACGGGCAGCTTGACATTCTGGACTGCGATATTCTGGATTCCTCGGTTGTGGAATCGACCTATAAGACACAGTATGCTGACAAAATTGTCTCGGCGAACCGTCTTGCCACCACATATTTCATCATGAATGAGAACAATGAGTATCTCAAGGATGTGAATGTCCGCAAGGCCATTCAGATGGCAATTGACCGTCAGAGTATCCTTGATACCGTGTACAGCGGCGACGGAAACCTCTGCGACGGCATCTATCCGAAGGGACTCATCGGATACAGCGAGGACAATCAGGGCTGGCTGAAGTATGATCCGGACGGCGCGAAGAAGCTGCTGGAGGATGCGGGCTATAAGGACGGCGACATCTCCTTCGAAATCGCAACGGACAGCTCCGACAGCGCGAATACATCGCTTGTCGTGCAGATGATTCAGGCAAATCTGCAGGCGGTCGGCATCAACACCGAGATCAAGTCCTATGATGAGGCAAGCTGGCTGGCGCTCCGCAAGTCCGGCGAGATGGCGTCCTTCGTGGGAACCTGGACCGCAGACTTCAATGATCCGGACAACTTCATCTATACCTTCTTCGGTACGGACGACAAGACGAAGATCCGCAGTATCAACTACAAGGATGAGGATGTCATGAAGCGCATTCAGGATGCCCGGGCCATCACGGATGATGATAAGCGCATTGCTGAGTACGACGCGCTGGAGAAGAAGGTTGTTGAGGATGATGCAGCATGGGTGCCGCTGTTCGGCAGAACTCATCTGTTTGTCACCGGCGACAGAGTCAAGAAATATGTTCCGCACTGGGCAGGTTACGGCGACTTCTTCATCAACGAGGTGGAGCTGGCGGATTGAAATCTGACAGTGAAACGACTGTCTGCCGGAAGCCGGAAAGGCGTGAGAAATCCCTGAAAGGGAGTTGAGTCAGGAAGTCATGTCAGCCGGCAGTACAGCCGGAGAAAATCGTTTGGGTTTGCAGCCCACAGACGGAGGCCTGTGGGCTGCTGCCTGTATCAGGAATTTTTGTATCCGTCTGACAGCTCGGAATGGAAGGGGTGCCGCGCATCACCCCCGTCGACAAGAGGAATTTCATGAAACAGATTGCAAAGAGATTATTGGAAACAATCGTGGTACTGCTGGGCGTCATCCTGCTGATCTTCATTATGCTGCGTGTCGTGCCCGGCGACCCGGTGACGACACTGCTCGGCGAGCATGTCAACCAGGAGACGGTTGACCGGCTCACTAAAACCATGCACCTTGACCGGCCGATCCTGGAGCAGTTCTTTCTGTACGTAGGAGGTCTGTTCCGCGGCGATATGGGGCAAAGCTATAAGTATAACCGCCCGGTGACGCAGATGATCATGGACGCTTTTCCCTACACACTGGCGCTTGCGATCATGGCTTCCATCTTTGCCTGGGTGCTGGGACTGGTTCTCGGCATCTTTGCGGCAGTGAAGCAGAATCACCTGCTTGACCATCTCTTCATGGGAATTTCTCTGTTCGGTGTCTCCATGCCGGTCTTCATGGCAGCACTGTTCTTGCAGTATCTCTTCGCGTTCAAATGGAAAATTCTTCCGCTCAAGGCAGATGGCAGTTTCCTCTCGATGATTCTCCCTGCGATCGCGCTCGGTTGGAACAGCGCCGGCAGTGTTGCCAGAATCACGAGATCAAGTCTCCTCGAGGCCATGCAGGCCGATTACATTGATACCGCTAAGGCCAAGGGCCTTCTCGGGAGAGCCGTCATCATGCGGCATGCGCTGAAGAACTCCATGCTGCCGGTCATCACCATGATGGCACTACAGCTGTCGAGCATGCTGTCCGGCGCTGTCATCAGTGAGACCGTTTTCGCCATTCCCGGCATCGGGAGACTGGCTACATCTGCTATTGAAAACCGTGACATGCCGGTACTGCAGGGAACCGTCATTTTCACAACGGTGATCGTCATCGTCGGAAACTTCATTGCGGATATTCTGTACTCCGTACTGGATCCGCGCATCCGCAAGGCGGCCTGAGGCAGGGAGGATATCGTGACCATTCGCAGGAGAAAAGAACTTGTCAAGGAACTGGAGCAGAAGAGCTTCTCTGCTGGCGCATCCGCAGAAAATACCGGTGCGGCACAGAGCAGCGCGAAGGAAGAGCTGGCCAGTCAGATTGGAGAAAAGGATGGCGTAGCCGAGCGGATGCTCCGCATGTGCAGACAGAACAAGCTGGCGCTTGTCTCAGCCATTGTGATTCTGATTATCATTCTGCTTGCCGTGTTTGCGCCGCTCATTGCGCCCTACGGCGAAGCACAGCAGGACGTCGTCAACCGGCTGCAGGGGCCGAGTCTGAAGCATCTGTTCGGAACAGACGAATTGGGAAGAGATGTTTTCTCCCGGATCCTCTATGGGTCCAGGGTTTCTCTGATTGTTGGCATTCTGCCCAGTCTGATCGCACTGGTCATCGGCGTGGTGATGGGACTATTAGCAGGATATTTCGGCGGTGCTGTCGATGCGCTGATCATGCGGCTCGCCGATATCATGCTCTCCATTCCTTCCCTGCTTCTTGCCATGGTGATCATGTACACCCTCGGTGCCTCTACCATCAACCTGTTTATCGCACTCTCCATGATCAACTGGGCAAGCATCGCCCGCGTGGTCCGCTCCCAGACGCTCTCACTCAAGGAGAGCGAATACGTGGAAGCAGCCAGATCGATCGGCGTTTCGAGCGGCAAAATCATGTCCCGCCATATCTTTCCGAACTGTATACCCAGTCTGATCGTGCTCTTCACGCTCGAGGTTCCGTCCTCCATCCTGTCAGAGAGCTCCCTCAGCTTCCTCGGCATCGGCGTCCAGCCGCCCGCTGCTTCCTGGGGCCTTATGGTCAACCAGGCAAAACAATTCCTGTTCACACAGCCGTGGCTGTGCCTTGCGCCCTGTATCTCCATCATGGTCGTGGTGCTGGCGTTCAATTTCCTCGGCGATGGTCTGCGGGATGTACTGGATCCGCACATGAAGAATGGCTGATGCCTTGTTATGCGGAAGAACAGCGAATTTCTCAAAGAATGCGGTGTGGAGTATAGAGATGGCGATGAGTGAGAAGAAGGAAAAAGAAACCGTGACGATGACGGATCCGGAGGATGTTCTGGAGCTTCATGATCTGAAATCGTGGTTTTATACGGAAAAAGGAATTGTAAAAGCCGTGGATGGTGTGAATCTGCGCATTCCGAAGGGCAAAATTGTCGGCCTCGTCGGAGAGAGCGGCTGCGGAAAGAGCATGACGGCGCGTTCCATCATGGGACTCCTCAAGTATCCGGGCAGGATCGCGGGAGGAAGTATTCTGTTTGACGGAAAGGATCTCGCGAAGCTCAGGGAAAAGGAGCTCCGCGGCATCTGCGGCAAGGATATCTCCATGGTCTTTCAGGAGCCGATGACGAGCCTCAATCCGGTGCTGAAGGTTGGCAGACAGGTGAGCGAGACACTCCTTGTTCATGATCCGGAAATCGGCAGAGAAGAGGCAAAGAGGAGAGTTGTCGATATGTTCGGGAAGGTCGGCATCCCGGAGCCGGAAAAGCGGTATGACAGCTATCCGCATCAGCTGTCCGGCGGTCTCCGGCAGCGCGTCTGCATCGCCATGGCGATGATCTGCAGGCCGAAGCTGCTGATCGCGGACGAGCCGACCACCGCCCTGGACGTCACCATTGAAGCACAGATTTTGAAGCTGATGCAGCAGCTTTGCGCGGAGAGCGGGACGAGTATTCTGATCATCACGCATAATCTTGGAGTGGTCGCGGAGATCTGTGATGAGGTTTATGTCATGTATGCGGGGCGCATTGTGGAGCAGGCGGATACCTTCGAGCTGTTTGATCACGTCGAGCACCCGTATACGAAGGGACTGATGGCGTCGATTCCGCGCATCGGCAGGAACCCGGAACGGCTGTACACCATTCCGGGCGTGGTACCGAATCTGCTTCATCTGCCGCAGGGCTGTGCGTTCTGCACGAGATGTCCCTGCGCCACGGAGCAGTGCCGGACTGAGAAGCCGGTTCTGACAGAGATTCGCGAAGGCCACTGGTCTGCCTGCTTTCTGAACCAGGCAAAATCAGAATAAGCCGCAAGGAGCATAGGCACGACAGTGACGCTGATATGTCACTTTCGTACTGACACTGGCGCCGATGGCACCAGTGTCCCGATCCGGGAGAAAGCCCATTCGGGCGTTTCTCCCGCGGGTGCCGTGAAGGACGCGGCACGGGGTAAACTCATGGAGAAATCTAGCAGTGAAAAGAAGGAAATCCTTCTGAAAGCAGAAGGTGTTTACAAGGAGTTCCCGACAGGGAAAAAGGGACAGGCGGTGCATGCCGTGAACGGTGTTGATCTCACGATTTTCCATGGAGAGACACTGGCACTGGTCGGCGAGAGCGGCTGCGGCAAGTCGACGCTGGGCCGCACGCTCATTCATATGCTTCCGCTGACGGACGGCATCGTCACCTACCGGAATCAGGTGATTTCGACGATGAGCGACAAGGTCTTCCGGCCGCTCCGCCCGAAGATGCAGATGATATTCCAGGATCCGTATGCCAGTCTCGATCCCAGAATGACGGTGCGTGACATTATCGCGGAACCGCTTATCACCTATCATGTGTGCAAGAACAGAGAGGAGACGACAGAGCGCGTGCTGCAGCTGATGAAGGCTGTGGGCGTGCCAGCTGACTTTATCTGGCGTTATCCGCATCAATTCTCCGGCGGACAGCGGCAGAGAATCGGCATTGCGCGTGCCATCGCCCTCAGGCCGGAGCTGATTGTCTGCGATGAGCCGGTGTCAGCACTGGATGTCTCTGTACAGAGTCAGGTGTTGAACCTGCTCAAGGACCTGCAGAAGAAGTATGGCCTTACCTATCTTTTCATCGGTCATGATCTTTCGGTCATCAATTTCATTGCAGACAGGGTCTGTGTCATGTTCCTCGGATCGGTTTGCGAGGTGGCGGGAAAGGAGGACCTATACAGCAGGCCGCTCCATCCCTACACGGAGTTCCTTCTTGATGCGATTCCGCAGCCGGATCCGCACCGCCGCGGCGAAAAGCGGGAGGTGCTCTCCGGAGAAATTCCGAGTCCGGTGAATCTGCCTTCGGGCTGCTGCTTCCGGACCAGGTGTCCTTACGCGACCGAGTTGTGCGCGAAGGAGCGGCCGGAGCTCAGGGCGGTTGGAAACCGTTTTGTGGCCTGCCATCATCCGCTGAAGCAGGAGGAATGAGAAGGGTGAGAAAGAAATGACTGGCGGATTGTGCTAGAAAAGAATCGATCATATCATTATCCTGATCTGACAGGGAGAATATTCCTGTCAGATTTAATCTGCGCTGATCGATCCTGTCGGAACGAGGAGGGATAAAACATGTACGATCTGAATCAGAATTTCAGCCGGTTCCCCGGCGGGTATCTGTTTGCGGCGGTGCGGCAGAAGAAGGAGGAGTTTCAGAGGAGCCATCCGGATGCGGATGTGATCAGCCTCGGGATCGGGGATGTGACGAAGCCACTGTGTCCGGTTGTGATGAAGGCGCTGGAGGACGCCGCGGCGGAGATGGGGGATGCCGCGACGTTCCGTGGATATGGGCCGTACGAGGGATATGCTTTTCTTCGGGAAGCCATCGCCAGGGTTGATTTCCAGCAATATGGAGTGAAGATTCTGCCGGATGAGATTTTTGTCGGGGACGGCGCGAAGAGTGATCTTGCCGGCATCACGGACCTGTTCTCGGACAGGAACCGGATTGCTATCTGCGAGCCGACATACCCTGCGTATGCAGACAGCAATGTCGTCGGCGGCAGATGCGGATATTTTGACGAGCACACGGGACGCTGGACGAGTGTGATGTATCTGGACTGCACGGAGGACAACGGGTTTGTGCCCGAGGTGCCGGGCATGGGCGCTTCGTCGCCCGATATCATCTATCTGTGCTTCCCGAACAATCCGACCGGCGTGATGATCACGCGGAGCGCACTGCAGCGGTGGGTCAACTACGCGTTGGAGAAGGGGGCGGTGATTCTCTATGATGCGGCATATAACGCGTTTATCGAGACACCGGATGCGCCGCACACGATTTACGAGTGCGCCGGCGCGGAGCAGTGCGCGATCGAGCTGCGCAGCTTCTCCAAGACGGCCGGGTTTACCGGCATGCGCCTGTCATACATGGTAATTCCGGAGGCACTGCGCTGCGGCGGCACCTCGCTCCGCAACATGTGGAAGCGGCGTCTCGGCGCGCGCTATAACGGCGCGCCGTATATCATTCAGCGGGCCGGGGCGGCTGTCTACACACCGGAGGGACAGAAGCAGACGGCGCAGCAGGTTGCGGAGTACAAGCAAAATACGAAGCGTATCCGCGCGGAGCTGGAGGCCATGGGGTATACGGCATACGGCGGTACGGATGCGCCGTACGTCTGGATGAAGCTGCCCGCGGGAATGAAATCCTGGGATTTCTTCGATCTGCTGCTCACGAAGGCCGGCGTGGTCGGCACGCCGGGCGTGGGCTTCGGCGCGGATGGAGAAGGATTCTTCCGGTTCACCGGATTTGGAACGCCGGAGCGGACGGAGGAGGCACTGGCGCGGATCGCGAAGCTGTGAAAAACAGATCAGGACAGAGACAAGGGGAGAGTGCATTTTGTACGGCAAAATTTTCAGCGAGATGGGCATGATGGCGTTCACGATGGCGGCAGGATATCTGCTGCGCAGGCGGGAACTCATCACTGAGGCAGGCAAGAAGAGTCTCACCAATCTGATTCTGTACTTCATTCTCCCCTGCAATATTATCAAGGCATTCTGCATCCCCTTCAGCAGACAGCTGCTGGTGCAGATGTCAATGGCGCTGCTTGCTGCGGTGCTGGTGCAGGTGATCAGCATGCTCCTTGCAGCGGCCGTCTATCGGCGTCTGCCGAAGGGAGAGAGGCAGGTCTTCCAGTACGGGACGGTCTGCTCCAATGCGGGCTTCATCGGAAATGCTGTGGCGCAGGGCGTGTATGGAGACACGGGGCTTCTGATCGCCTCCATCTACCTCATTCCGCTTCGCATCGTGATGTGGACGGCGGGGATCTCCTACTTCACGGAGGGAGGCAGCGTGTGGAAGAGCATGAAGAAGGTGCTCCTGCATCCCTGTATGATCGCGGTCTATATCGGGATGGCGCTGTTTCTCACGCAGGCGCCGCTTCCGGAGGTGATCAGCCTCTCGCTCTCGACAGTGAGCGCATCCTGCACAGGGCTTATCATGGTTTACATCGGGACCATACTCTGCGGCGTCCATCTCCGGGAGCTGGTGAGTTTGGATCAGATCTATTTTGCCGTGATCAGGCTGGCCGTGATTCCGGCGCTGACGTGGGTCATGTGCCGGATGATCCGCGCGGACAGTATCATCACCGGCGTCTGCACGCTGCTGGCGGCGATGCCGGCGGGCAGCACGACCTCTATTCTCGCGGCGCAGTACGGTGCGGATGAGAAGGCGGCGGCAAAATGTGTGGTCTTTACAACGGCGCTCTCCGCGGTGGCAATCCCGCTGTGGTGCGTGATCCTGCAGGGATGATGGAAAGTGGATGGAGACCCTGCGGCGCGGAAGTCCCGCTGCGATGCGTGAGCCGGCAGGGATGACAGAAAGTGGATGGAGACCCTGCGGCGGTGGCTGCGGCATGGAAGTCCCGCTGCGGTATGAAGCCCTGCAGGGATGAATTGGGAAAAGACAGGAGGAATATACAATGGTACTTCAGGGTGGCAGAACCTATTATGGTCCGAAAATTGGAATTCTGATGATGCGGACACGCTTTCCGCGGATTCCCGGGGACCCGGGCAATGCGGCGACGTTTCCTTTTCCGGTGAGCTACCGGGTGGTGCCTGATCTGTTTCCGGCGGGACGGATTCCGGCGGATGCGGATGAGATTCTGCTTCAGGAATTCAGGCAGGCGGCGCAGGACCTCGAGGCGGACGGATGCCGCGCGATCACGACGGTATGCAGCTTTCTTGCGGGATTTCAGCGCGAGCTGGCGGAAGCCGTCCGGATTCCGGTATTTACCTCCACGCTGTCGCTGGTTCCATGGGCGTCAACGCTGATCGGAAAGGGACGTCCGATCGGGATTTTCTCGGACAATGCGGCGATGATGAATGATGATCTGTTCGAGCGGCTCGGCTGGTCCTCGGCAGAATACCCGGTGACCGTCAGCGCGCTTTCGCAGGATTCGGAGTTCCATCGGGTGATCATCGAGGACCGGCCGGAGGGCGATGTCGATCTCATCCGGCAGGAGATTCTGACGATGACGAGGAAGCACATGGAGGAACATCCGGACACAGGAGCAATTTTACTTGAGTGCGCGAACTATGCGGCGTTCCAGAAGGAGATTGCCGCGCAGGCGAAGGTTCCGGTGTTCAGCATCAATCAGCTCATTCTGATGATGCAGGATGCGGTGTGAGAGAAGAAAGAATACTGGATGGAACGTCACGGGGTGACGGATCAGGGCCGGCAGGGCACTGTGCGTGATGCGGAGAGAACCCCGGTGGAAAGGACGGAAGATGGAAGCACAGAAAAAGGTACTGGTGACGGAGCCGGTGGACGAGGCGGGAACAAATCTGTTAAAGGCGCATGGCTTTGAGGTGGTGCAGGGCACGGGGATCGATCCGGAGACGGTGATCCGCGAGGCACAGGGGTGCGGGGGCATTCTCACGAGAAACGCACGCATCACGGCGGACGTCATGGATCATTGCCCGGAGCTGCGCGTCATTGGTGTACACGGCGTCGGCGTGGACATCATCGATGTGGAGGCCGCGACCGAACGCAAAATTCAGGTGGTCAATGCAGCAGGCTCAAACCGCGAGGCGGTCGCGGAGTACGCGATGAGTCTGATTCTGATGCTCGCGAAGGGCAGCGTGCAGTACAACAATGAGCTGAAGGCGGGCAATCTTGAGATCCGAAAGATGAAGGGAGAAAATGTGCAGGGCAAGACGCTCGGCATTCTCGGCATGGGCAACATCGGGACGCAGGTGGCGCGTATAGCGCACGGCGGCTTCGGCATGGAGGTATTTGGATATAACAGGCATATTTCAGAGCCGCAGAAGCTTGGGTTCTGCACGCTGCTTCCGGACAAGGATGAGGTTATCCGGCGGGCGGATTTCCTGTCGCTTCATCTGCCGCTGACTGCCTCGACGCGCCATATCATCGGGGAGCGGGAACTTTCACTCATGAAGCCGACCGCCTATCTGGTCAACACCGGGCGCGGAGAGATTGTCGATGAGCAGGCTCTTATCCGGGCGCTGCAGGAGAAACGGATCAAAGGCGCGGGTCTTGACGTCTTCGAGGGCGGGCTGCCGAAGCCGGAGAATCCGCTTCTTCACATGGACAATGTCGTCGTTTCTCCGCATACCGCGGCTTTCACGGCAGAGTCACTGCGCAACATGGCAAGACAGGCGGCGCAGGGCATCGCGGAGGTGCTGGAGAATCGTGCGCCGTCCTGGCCGGTCAACCAGATTCCTGGCGCGCCGCAGCAGAAGAAGGTGTCCTGTATTTTGGACTATTATCAGTATGAATTCGGGACGGAGGCAAAATAAGGACGGCTCAGTGGGCGATGCTATGCTTACGGTGCAGAAGGCAACGTTATGACGAATACGGCGCAGAAGGTCATGTTATGCCTGCTTGACGCGCCGGTTCCCGAATGGTTAGAATAAGATTATTCTTTCGCGGAGCCCTTCATTTACAGAGGAGGACTGTGCGATGAGATGGAACACACAGGGATTTATAAAATTCTGTAAAGACAGGTCCGGATATATCGGCCTGTCTTTTCTTGTAGGAGTGGTGTGTCTCTGGTCCGTGGCCTGTGGGAAGCAGGGAACGGAGCTTGAATTGTATGATGCCGGAAGGGATACTACGGCGGCCATGGCGGAGAGGACGGGGGAGGATCAAGGTGGTTCTGCTCTGATAAATGGCAGTGGATCTGTCCGGTCTGCACTGCAGCGAGAAGGAAGTGCATCTGGCACAGCGTCTTCACGGCAGGATGAGACGGAGAAGTCTGAATCACAGAAGAAGGACTCAGGTAATACAGCTCAGACCCTGCGGGAGGAGCCGGAAACGGCTGCAGACAGCGGTGCGGCCGCTTCTGCCGAAGAGGAGAAAATTCTGGTCTTTGTCTGCGGCGCGGTGAAGAAGGAGGGAGTCTATTCCCTCCGTACGGATGCCAGGGTATACGAGGCAGTGGAGGCAGCAGGAGGCTTCGCGGAGGATGCTGACAGGGACGCGGTGAATCTCGCCATGCCGATGCAAGATGGGGAGCAGCTCAGGATCCCAACAGAGGAGGAGATGGCGTCACTCTCATCGGAGCCGGAGAGAGCGCAGCCCGGTGTGACGGGAGGCAGAATTTTGAGAACAGAAGAAAAAGCAGGCGGAATTTCTGATTCTGCCGGAAAAGTCAATCTCAATACGGCGACGCGGGAACAGCTCATGACGGTCCCTGGAATCGGTGGCGTGAGAGCGGACGCCATTCTGGAGTATCGGGAGAGCAGCGGCGGGTTCCAGAACATAGAGGAAATTAAAAATGTATCGGGAATCAAGGCGGGGATTTATGCAAAGATTCAGGGTTACATTACAGCAGAGTAGGGGATTGGCGCGGGCGGTGTTCTATGCGCACTGTGGATGGGCAGTATAGTGTGGGCAGTACAGTATGAGCAGTACAGTGTGCCCTGGAATGCCAGTGTCGCGGGAAAGGGATCGGACAGGCCTTCATCGACCCGGGACATTCATCCGGCGGAATACATGTCTGTCTGAACGTGATGCATTGATGTCAACGCAAACTTGCCAAGCCTGCGCCAAACTTGTCAATAAAATAATGTTAAAAAAATATTACAATGTACTATACTAAAGAAGTGAACCCGCAGTGAAAGGCGGGGGCGGGCGTGCGGACACAGATTTTGCAGGGACGGAGCAGGACATGGCTAAAATTCTGGTGGTGGATGATGAAAAACTGATCGTCAAGGGAATCCGGTTCAGCCTCATGCAGGACGGCTATGAGGTGGACACGGCGTATGACGGAGAGGAAGCACTGGACAAGGCCAGAAACAGCGCCTATGATGTCGTCCTTCTTGACGTGATGCTCCCGAAGCTGAACGGGTTCGAGGTCTGCCAGCAGATACGCGAGTTTTCGGATATGCCGATTATCATGCTCACTGCAAAAGGCGAGGACATGGATAAAATTCTGGGTCTTGATTACGGCGCGGATGATTATATTACGAAACCGTTTAACATTCTTGAGGTCAAGGCCAGAATCAAGGCGATCATGCGCCGCACTGCAGCTATGAAGCGCGCCCAGGCGCAGACAGCGAAGCCGCGGGAGAATGTGCTCACAAGCGGCGATCTGAAGCTTGACTGCGACAACAGACGGCTGTACATCGCGGGAAGGGAAATCAATCTGACCTCGAAGGAATTCGAGGTACTGGAGCTTCTTGTCCGCAATCCCGGCAGAGTCTACAGCCGGGAGAAGCTGCTCACTGATATCTGGGGCGAGGATTTTCCGGGGGATGTGCGCACGGTAGATGTGCATATCCGGCGCCTTCGTGAGAAGATTGAGCAAAATCCTTCCGAACCGCGCTATGTGCAGACAAAGTGGGGAATCGGGTACTATTTCCGCCAGCAGTAATGGAAAACTGTCCGGTCTCTGCATAATATCTACGCAGTAATGGAAGCGGAGCGGTACCTGTATAGGAAATAAAGGCCATTCCGTTCTCTGTGTAATATCTACGCAGTGCGCAGTAATAGAAGCTGTGCGGTATCTGTACAGGAAATAAAGACCATTATCTGTCTGTACTGGAAGAGAAGGCCATTACTTGTATTGAAATAGAAATCTATGCTGAACAAACTGAAACTTTTCTATCGGCGCTCCAGAATTCTGAGCAGTCTGCGCACGAGAATCTTTATTTTGATCCTTCTGATCGGCCTCGTCCCCTGCATTCTGCTGCATTACAGTATTCTGCAGGCCTATCACGGCCGCGCGGTCTCGGTGCGGACCTCGGAGGTCCGCACGCAGATGCGTGTTCTGGCCAATCATCTGATCACATACAACTACATGGAAAATCCGTCCTCCTACACGGTGAATGCGGAGCTGGATCTCTTCTCGACTCTGAATGACGGGCGGGTGCTTGTCATCGATTCGCATCTCAAGGTCATCAAGGATACCTACGCAATTTCCGAGGGGAAGACTATCGTCACCGCGGAGGTGGTGCGCTGCCTGCAGGAGGGGACGCCGGGCGCCTCCTCCGGTTACGACCCGGAGGACGGCTATATTGAGATGGTCACGCCGATCGTGGAAACGGCGTCCCTGGAGGCGGGGGATTTCTCCGGAAATCAGACGGCAGAGGAGAAGGTCCGCGGCGTGCTGCTCACCAGTGTTTCAACGGATTCCATCGTACAGACGATGGAAGCGCTGAGCCGTACCGCCATGCTGATCGAGGTGCTCTTTGCACTGATTATTCTGTTCCTTGCGTTTCTTCTCTCCGGGCGGCTTGTCGCGCCATTCAACCGCCTCACGCAGCATATCAATGAGGTGAAGGAGGGATTCTCCACGGAACTGGTGCAGGAGCCCGCCTACTATGAGACAGAGCAGATTGTCGGTGCGTTCAACCGGGTGCTTGCCAGAATGCGGACGCTCGACGAGAGCCGGTCAGAATTTGTATCCAATGTCTCCCATGAATTGAAGACGCCGATGGCCTCCATGAAGGTTCTGGCCGATTCGCTTCTGCAAAATGAGAATGTCCCAGTGGAGATGTACCGGGAATTTCTGACTGACATTGACGCGGAAATCGACCGGGAGAACAAGATCATCAGCGATCTGCTCAGCCTCGTGAAGCTGGACAACAAGGAAGTCCGGATGAATATCACGAAGGTGAATATCGGCGATCTCACGGAGATCATCTGCCGCCGCATCCGTCCGCTGGCACAGAAGCGGGATATCGAAATCACCCTGGTTGTGGAGCGCCCGGTGGTGGCGGAGATCGATGAGGTGAAGATGACACTTGTGCTCACCAATCTCATCGAAAATGCAGTCAAGTACAATAAGGAGCATGGCAAGGTAAACGTCACGATTGACGCGGATCATCAGAACTTCATGGTGACAGTGGAGGACACCGGTGTAGGCATTCCGGAGGATTCCATCGACCGCATTTACGAACGCTTCTACCGTGTGGATAAGTCGCATTCCAGAGAGGTGGGTGGGACCGGCCTTGGCCTTGCAATTACGAAAAACGCAGTGCTTCTGCACCGTGGCACCATCAAGGTCCGCAGCAAGCTGGGAGAGGGATCCATCTTCACTGTGACCATCCCTCTCATCTACAACGCGACACCGATCAGCAAGGAACGGGCTAATGCCCGCCAGCGGCGCAGGGAGCAGACCCAGATTCAGGGACAGCTGGAACACACACTGCAGAGGACGGAGGAGCAGCTCCGCCGGACACAGGCAAAACTGCACTTTATGGAGCACAAGGTGGAGGAAGACCGCGCAAACGATGAGGACGCGGATGTCAAAATCTGGGTCAGCAGCAGCGCGGCAGAACAGGATGAGAAAAAGGAAGAATCGGATTTGAAGAAAGAAGAGCAGGAAGCGAAGAAAACGGAACAGGATTCGAAGAAAGAAGAGCAGGAAGCGAAGAAAGCAGAACAAGATTTGAAGAGAAACGGGCAGGGTGCCGATTGACATGGATCTGAACGGGGGCGGCGACTGATATGGATCTGAACAGGGCGGAACGACCTCTATTTGCAGAAATGATGAGACAGAGAAGAAAAGGAAAAAGATTTATCACAGCAGCCGGGCTGGTTTTGCTTCTGCTTGTCATGCAGGTCGGGCTGATGACCGGATGCGGGAGCAGCAGTAAGACGGAGACGGCTGCCACCTCAGAGGATACGGTGACAATCTACTATCTTGCCAAGGATGAAAAATCTCTGAACCCGGTGCTGTATCAGCCGGCGGAGAAGGGAAACGAGGCGCGGGTGAAGGAGCTTTTGCAGAAGCTGTCCACCAATGACTCGGTGGAATATAAGGCGCCCATCACCGGTTTCACGATTCAGGGGCTAACAATCGACAACGGCGTGATCACGCTGGATTTTTCTGCAAAATATAAGAAGCTTGGGACGGCCAGAGAGGCGCTGACGAGGGCAGCCATTGTCTGCACGCTCGGGCAGGTGACCGGCATCAGCGGGGTCCGGTTCACAGTGGATGGAAAGGATCTTCTCAATGCGGACGGCAAAGCGGTCGGCGTGATGACGAGCGACTCCTTTGTGCTGAATATCGGCAAGGACATCAGTTCTTACGAGAAAGTCCGGCTGCATTTGTATTTTGCCAATGAGACGGGGGACAAGCTGATCGGGGTGTACCGCACCGTGGTATATAACAGCAATATCTCGATGGACAAGCTGGTCGTGGAGGAACTACTCAAGGGGCCGAACGGAAAGAGCATCTATCCGGCCATCAACCCGGAGACCAGAGTCATCAATGTCACATCCAAGGATGGCGTGTGTTATGTCAATTTTGACAAGGCATTCCTGACAGAACCATATGCCGTGAAACCGGAGATCGCGATTTATTCCCTTGTGGATTCTCTCACGGAGCTTCCGGGAATCTCCAAGGTGCAGATTTCCATTGACGGAGATACGACGGCATCCTTCCTGGAGCAAATCCCGCTGCAGACGGTCTTTGAACGGGATCTCAGCTTCGTGGACAACCCGTCGTAATGCTTGAGGTAGCTTTACCTGGCTTTGTGCCGCGTTCCGCACGGCGCATGCGGGAACTCCGCAGACTTGTATTATCACTGTTTCTATTTTGCGCCGCGTTCCGCGCGGCACATGCGGGAACTCCGCAGACTTGTATCATCACTGTTTCTATTTCGCGCCGCGTTCCGCGCGGCGCATGCGGAGGAACACCGAAAGAGTGATTCCCCGTATCTTATTATCGCCTATGAGAAGACCATTCTGCGTGATGGCGCTGATCTTCGCGGCGGCTATCTTTCTCCTTCTTCTGGCTGATCCTCCGGCACAGCCGTCCTATGAAAGTCTGGACGGCAGGGAAGTCCGGGTGACCGGCATGGTTTCCGGCAAGGAATTTCATACGGCGGCAGACGGAACGGTGACACTGCTTGTGAGCCTCCGGCAGGTGCAGTGGGCGGATGAGGTCAGAGATTCTGAAACAGAAACCAGACCGAAAACCGGCCAGATCCGGGAATCGGAGGGCGACAGTCCGGCAGATAACAGGCCGACAAACGGCAGACAGGCAGACGGCAAACCGGCAGACAACAGGCCGACATACGGCAGAACACCGGACTTTAGCCCGTCGGACAGCAGGCCGTCCATTCCGGATGGCGTTCTGCTCAGTCTCGATACGGATCCGGCGGCGCTGTACCGCGACGATGACCGGATTCCTGTCGGCGCACTGGCCGAGGTGTCCGGGACCCTGCGCTCATTTCAGGAAGCCACGAATCCGGGGGAGTTTGACAGTCGGCTCTACTATCAGACGCTCAAGCTCAATTTCAGACTGAACCATGGAACGGTCCATCGCATTTCCGGCAGCAGACATCCGCTTCAAAACGCCCTGCACCGGACAAAACGGCGGCTGGCCGCGGTTCTGGACGCCTGTCTCGCCACGGAAGATGCAGCGGTGCTCAAGGCCATGCTCCTGGGGGAGAAGGGCTTCCTCTCCGCGGAGCTGAAGGCATTGTACCGGGAGAGTGGAATCATACATATTCTTGCGATTTCAGGGCTTCATGTCACACTGCTCGGCATGGGATTCTTCCGGGGGCTGCGGCGTCTGCGCATGCCGCTGCTGCCGGCGTGTGCGCTTGCCGCGGCGTTCATGCTGCTCTACGGCGGCATGACAGGGATCCGGGGATCCGGCGTGCGGGCCATCTGTATGTTTCTGGTGCATCTCGGCGCAAAATTATTGCGCCGCACCTACGATCTTCTGACCGCAGCTGCACTCGCGGCAATTCTGCTTCTGATCGATCAGCCGCTGTATTTATGGAACAGCGGATTTCTCTTCTCGTTTGGCGCGGTGCTTGGCATCGGTATTCTGATGCCGTTGTTCCGCTCCCCATTTCTGAAGGCTCTGGCCATTCCTGTCTGGACGATGCCTGTCTATCTGTGGTTCTATGGAACATTTCCGCTCTATTCGCTTCTTCTGAATCTCGCAGTCATTCCGCTGATGTCGGTCGTCATGACGGCGGGCATTGTCGTCACCGCTGCAGGAGGGCTGTGGCCTGCTGCCGGCAGAGCGGCCGGCATACCATGCCATGTGCTCCTGTATTTTTACCGTGCTGCCTGTGAGCTGACAGCAGGACTGCCAGGACATCGCCTGATCCTGGGAAGGCCGTACCCGTGGGAGATTATTTTGTTTTATGGTCTGCTTGCCGGGGCGACGATATTTGCGCTGCGGGTGGACAGATTGGAGGAACCGGAGAGTGATGAGGAGAAGATCAGGCGGACGGTTTCCTGGAGAAATCGGCGGAAGGCAGTACTGGAGATGGGCAAGGGATTGTTTCTTGCGGCAGCCGTGCTTGTCCTGTGCTGGCGGAATCACAGAGGACTGGAGCTGCACTTTCTGGACGTAGGGCAGGGAGACGGTATATATCTTCAGGCAGACGGCACGTCAATTCTGATTGACGGTGGGAGTTCCAGTAAGGCTTCGCTGGGACAGTACCAGCTTGAACCATTTCTGCTGGAGAAGGGAGCCGGTCATCTGGATCTCGCCGTGCTGACGCATGACGATTCGGACCACGCGAATGGACTGATCTGGCTGCTGGAGAAAGGATACGACATCCGCATGGTCGGAATGGCGGATTTTGGAGAAACGCCGGAGGAAAGGCGCGGGGAGAATGAGCGGCGGATTCTGGAACTCTGCAGGGCAAGGCATATCCCTGTGATCTATCTGCGTGAGGGCAGTGTGATACAGCCGGGAAGAAGGGAAAATGGGATCAGGCAAAATCAAAGCAGACAGGATCAAAGCAGGCAGAATCGGAGCAGGCAGAACCGAAGCAGGCCGCAGCTTACGATCACCTGCGTCCATCCCTCGCCGGAGCACCTTCACCCGGATGACATCAATCAGGATTCGATCTCGCTGTTTGTGACCTACGATCGTTTCTCCGCGATGCTGACCGGCGATCTGGAGGAGGATGGGGAGGAGAAGTGTCTGCGGTATCTTCAGCAGAATGGGCTTCCGGAGAGCAGCGTCACAGTGCTCAAGGCGGGCCATCACGGGAGCAGGTATGCTACTTCCGCTGCGTGGCTGAGGCACCTTCGTCCACAGTTTAGTGTGATTTCCTGTGGCCGGAAAAACCGGTACGGTCATCCCGCGGCAGAGACGCTAAGCCGCATCCGGGACGCCGGAGCTGAAATACTGGATACGAGGTACACCGGGGAGATTGCCTTCTACACGGATGGCAGAAGCGTCCGGGTGAGGACGTTTCTGGGAAACTGATCTTAACCGGCGTCGTTTTGTCGCTTTCAGATAGATGCTGTATATACCTGACAGTGCTTGCTTCCAGCGTATGGGAAGACTTGCTAATGAGAATGTTTTGCCGCAATATACTGAGAAGGACGGAGCGTATTTTGCCGGGATGTCGGAATCGTCAGGGAGCAGGCACCATCTGAAGGCTGTGACGAGAAAAAGAGGAAAACATGGATCGATACGAATATGACACAGAGCTGCATGAGCTGAAGGACAGGGGCGGAGCCTATGTGGTATTTCCCTGGGATATCCGGAAGGAATTCGGGAAGGGCCGCGTAAAGGTTCATGCGAGTTTTGACGGGATTCCCTATGACGGCAGTATTGTCAACATGGGACTGAAAAATGAGGATGGATCGGTGTGCTATATCATCGGCGTTCTGAAGGCGATCCGGGAGCGGCTCCGCAAGGGGGACGGCGACAGGATCCATGTTGTGGTCGAGCCAGCTGTGACGACAGGGGAAGGGGCAGCATCGCATGGATGCTGACGAGGGCGGAGAATTTCACAGAACCGGGAATTTCTGGAAAGCCGCGCAGCTGTTCTGGTGCGGGTTTTTTCCTCATTATGTGGGAGACGATGTTTTCCTGAGGGGATATGATCTGCTTGCGTCGCACCGGATCAGGCATGACAGCGGAGGCGGGGAGTCTGTTCTGCGGCGCAAGCGCAGCAATGGCCGCGTGGGCAGGATGACTGATCTGCAGTGTCGGCGCGGCAATGGCAGCGGAGGCGGGGAGTCTGAACTGCAGCGCCGGTGCAGCAACGGCAGCGGAGGAGGAATGCCCGTGCGGCCGCCCTGCGTGGAGTTTCTGGAATCGCAGCACAGCCTTTGCGGGATTCCGTACGGCGCCACAAATATGGCAGAGGCCGGATGCGGCATTCTCGCAGTATACAATCTGCTTCTTTACTGGGAAAGGCCAGAAAGTCTTACCGCGCTGATCCATGAGGCGGAGATGGACGGAAGCGTGCTGCGCGGGAGGTGGGGAACCTCTACACTGGCTCTTCTCCGGATGCTGCGGAGAAGAGGATTAACGGTGATGCCCGTCACGGGCTGGAGGCGGCGCGAGACAGATTTTGACAGCCTGCTCCGGACCTATGACAGTTTCCTGATGAACCTGTATAATGATGAGGACGATATTCGCGCCATGGTGCATACGGTCTGTGTGACGCGCCTCGGCCCTGACCGGTTCCGGATACACAATGCGGACGGGGAGAGGAGCCTTGATGTGGAAGCGGCATCGGTCCGCGCACTGTGCAAGGCTCAGCCGGGTGGAAAGGCGCGGCCGATTCTCCTGGCCGGGGTGTTCTGCGAATCCCGGGAGGGACGATCCTGAAAGAGGACAGGCGGAAGGCGTAAATCTGGCGCGGAGCACGCATCCCAGACGGGTATTCGGGTGCATGCTCCAGATGTGGATATCTGTAATCTGCCGGGGAGAAGAATAAATTTCAGATGGACGCACTTGCTCTATTCTGAGAAGTGCATAACTGTCGGGGAGAAGAATGGCTGCTCGGAACAATACCGGGAAAAAGAGAAAGGATGAGCCTTCCTTCGGGGAAGGATTGAAAGTGCTGAACGCCGGGCTGAAAGCTGGAGCTTTCACTCACTTCTATCTGCTCTACGGCGATCAGGCCTATCTGCGGAATTTCTATCGAAATCAGATCCGGGACACGCTGATGAAGAGCGAGAGCGGATTCAGCATGGGGATGGGGAAGGACGGCGGCGCGGACTCCATGAACCTTGCGGTCTTCACCGGTTCGGATTTTACCGCAAAGCAGGTGATTGACGCGGCGGATACCCTGCCGTTCTTTGCGGAACGGCGGGTGATCATCCTGGAGGACACAGGCCTATGGAACAGCCGCCAGATGCCGTCGACGGAGTCGGAAGCGCTGGCGGAGTACTTCGGGAGCCAGCCGGATACGACGTATTTTATTTTGTCTGAACCCGCAGTTGACAGGACCAGAAAGCTCTACAGGGCGCTCACGAAGAACCGCCAGGACTGCACCATTCTGAGATGCGAGGACATTCCGCAGGATATGATCGCGAAGTGGATTGTGAACCTGTTCCGACAGGCCGGCAAGACAATCGGGTCGGGTGTTCTCGCCATGCTCCTTTCTTACACGGGCGAGGATATGCTCCATATCCGGTCGGAGGTGGAGAAGCTCTGCGCATATACCGGGGACCGGGCTGAGATCAGGCCGCAGGACATACAGGATGTCTGCACGCCGGTTGCGCAGGACCGCGTCTTCGATATGATCGAGGCCATTGCGGAGAAGCGGACAGACCGCGCACTCCGGATTTATGCCGATCTGCTTCGGCTGCAGACACCGCCGCAGGTCATTCTTGCCCTCATGGAGCGGCAATACAAAACAATGATGCAGGTGAAAGATTTCGGTCAGAGCATATCGGATGCGGAAGCGGCTGCGAGGCTGGGGATGACGACGTGGTTTTATTCCAAATACGCGGCTGCCTGCCGCCGGTACGCCAGCGCAAGGGAAATCCGGGATGCCTATGCCAGTTGCATCCGCGCTGATGCTCTATACAAAAGCGGGCGGATAGAGGACCGGGTGGCAGTGGAGATGCTGATCACGGGAGCCGGGTTTTAGCGTACCGGATGAGCGAGGTTGGTAATGGAGAAAGGCAGTGTCAGGATGGATGAGAAGGTCAGGGTGCCGGCGCCGCAGGAGATTTACCGGCATTTCAAGGGAAATTATTATCAGGTTGTGACGATGGCAAGGGACACGGAGTCGGGCGAGCCGCTGGTGATTTATCAGGCGCTGTACGGGGAGTTCGGTATCTGGGCGAGAACGCTGCAGAATTTCACGGAGGAGCTGGATCCGGCAAAATATCCGAACGCGCTGCAGGGGCGGCGTTTCGAGCGGGTGGATCGTGTCGGGGATATGCCGGCAGAAGTGGAGCACAGCGATACTGCGCGGCCGGTGAGAGAAGGTGGCCGCGGGGATGATGCGGAGTTGGCGAAGGAATCTGAGCCTGCAGGGGGCGCGGAGGAGGAAGAAACGCTGCATTTAGACCCGCTTGTGGAGCAGTATCTTGATGCGGACTCCAACGAGGAGCGGCTCAACATTCTCTCGGCGCTCCGCCCGCGGGTGACAAACGACATGATTGATGTGTGTGCGATGGCCTCGGGTGTGGAGATTGACGAGGGCGATGTGCAGGAGCGCTGGCAGGAGCTGAGGGACTGCCTTCTGACGATCGATCATTATGAGCAGAGCCGGAGCCGGTTCCATGACAACTGAAAGGAATAGCAGGGCAATCAGCGGTACAGAGTGCAGGGTGACCTCCGTGGATGGAGAGAAAAAGGACCGCGGCATATCAGGGGAGAACCGCGCGGAGGAGTCAGTGGTCCTTCCTGCGGAGACGGAGGAGAAGAAACGCCGGATGATCCGGCGTCTTCTGACCTGGTATCATGAGAACCGCCGGATTCTTCCCTGGCGGGATGATCCGACGCCGTATCATGTATGGCTCTCTGAAATCATGCTGCAGCAGACGAGGGTAGAGGCCGTGAAGGAGTATTATGCGCGGTTTCTGTCTGCTCTGCCGGATATTTCCTCGCTGGCCGCCGCGCCGGAAGATCAGGTGATGAAGCTCTGGGAGGGGCTTGGCTATTATTCCCGCGCCCGCAATCTGCAGAAGGCGGCAAAGGTTGTCTGCAGTGAGTATCAGGGCAGAATGCCGGAGACGGCGTCCGCTCTTCGGAAGCTTCCCGGAATCGGTGCCTACACGGCTGCGGCGATCGCGTCGATCGCCTGCGGTGAGCCGGAGCCGGCCCTGGACGGCAATCTGATGCGTGTATTTGCAAGAGTGACCCGCTATGAGGAGGAGATCAGCCAGCGCGCCGCAAGGGAGACCGCGGAGGAATTCTACCGCGGGTTGTTTACAGCGGCGGGAAAAATACGGCAGGAGACAGCGCGAATTTCAGCCGGGGATGGTACAGTCTCTGGGCAGAGCAGCAATCTCTACGGTACACTCAATCAGGCGCTGATGGATCTCGGCGCCACTGTCTGCCTCCCAAACGGTGCACCGGTCTGCGGTGCCTGTCCGTGGAGCGCATGCTGCATGGCACATCTGCAGCTGCCGGGGAGAGAGACGGATCTTCCGAAGATGCCAGTTAAAAAGCCACGGAAAATCCAGCAGTACACGGTTTTCCTGCTGCAGGATGCGGATCGCATCGCGCTTCGCCGCAGGCCGCCAAAGGGTCTGCTCGCCGGCTTGTTCGGGTTCCCGATGGCGGAGGGTCATCTGACGGACAGGGAGGCCCTTGAGTATGTGCGGGGGCTTGGATTTTCTCCGATCCGGATTGAGGACGCGGGTGCGGCGAGGCATATTTTCACCCATGTCGAGTGGGACATGGTCGGGTATGCTGTTCGTGTGGACGAGCTTGCCAAAATACGATATGATTCGAACGGCGGTGAGGACGATATCATCCTCGCCGGAACAGACGAAATACGCGGCAGATATCCGATCCCTTCCGCATTTCGCCATTATCGTGAATGGATTCTGAACAGAACTGGAGGATGGCAATGAAGCTTCTTTCCGTGACAGTGCCCTGTTACAATTCGGAAGGCTATATGGCGAGGTGTGTGGATTCCCTGCTCGCGGGCGGCGACGACATGGAAATTATCATCGTGGACGATGGATCCACGGATGGCACTGCGAAAATCGCGGACCGCTACCAGACTATGAATCCAAATGTGGTCCGCGTCATTCACAAGGAAAACGGGGGCCACGGATCGGCCGTGAACGCAGGCATCGAAAATGCCACCGGTCTCTATTTCAAGGTGGTGGATAGCGACGACTGGGTGAACACCGAGGCGCTGCGGGAGATCATGGCCTTTCTCCGCTCGATCGCGGGGACCAGGCCGCAGCTTGACATGCTTGTGTCCAATTTTGTCTATGACAAGGTGGGTGAGAGCCGTCACCGGGTCATGCAGTATCGCTCCTCTCTGCCGGCCGGGCAGATGCTGACGTGGGACGATACGAAGAAATTTCACCGCGGTCACTATATTCTGATGCACAGCGTGATTTACCGCACGGGACTCCTGCGGGAATGCGGTCTGAAGCTTCCGGAGCACTGCTTCTATGTTGACAATCTTTACGTCTTTGAGCCGCTGCCGTATGTGAAGTATCTTTACTATCTGGACATCAACTTCTACCATTATTTCATCGGACGGAGCGACCAGTCGGTGAATCAGAAGGTCATGATTTCCCGGATTGACCAGCAGATCCGCGTGAACAAGCTGATGGTGGACTATTACACGGACCGGGAGACGAGGAGCCGCCTTGCCAAAATTCCTGCCTGCCGACAGTACATGTATAATTATCTGGAGATTATCACAACGATTTCTTCGATTCTTGCGCTGCTGTCCTATACGAAGGAGGACATGGACAAGAAGAAGGAACTCTGGGATTACATCCGCAGCAAAGATTTCTGGCTGTACCGCAGACTCCGGACAAGCGTGTTAGGATTTGCTTCCAACACGGTCCGGCGCGGAGGACGCGACATCACGGTGGGCGGCTACAAGCTGCTGCAGCGGTTCTACCATTTTAACTGACTCAGGATTCTGAATTCTGCAGGCGCCTTCCCTGTTTTGTCATATAGCTCCCGACGAAGGTGAAGCCCATGCGGAACGTCAGAAGATAGCAGGGGAGCGACATCAGCAGCGCCATTGTGACGTCAAAGACGGAGTGCTGCTTGACAAACATTGTGGAGAGGATGATCAGGATCCCCTGCACTGTGACCAGTGTCCGGACCCATCTTTTCTGAAAAACGCGCCAGCTGCTGGAGTGCACAGCAAGGATGATCGCGACAGAATTATACACATGAATGCTGGGGCAGACGTTGGTCGGCGTATCGCTGCGGTAGATTGCCGAGACCATGTGCGTGAAGATGTTGTCTCTGGGCATCTGCGCGGGACGGAGATACAGGATGTTCGGCCACACGGTCGAAACAATAAGGAAAACCGTCATGCCGATCGCTAGAAACGCACAGGCGCGGTGATACGTCGCCCTGTCCTTGAAATACAGGAGAATCATGATGATTGCGACGAAGAAAAACCATGCATAGTAGGGAAGAATGAACTCCTCGATGAATGGGATTTTATCGTCCAGCGCAGTATGTATCACGGTATAATGAAGACGGTTCATCCGCTCCAGAATGGAGAACCAGACCAGATACACCGCCATGTAGAGCGCCATCGGATAGGCATCGTTTGCTACTGTATTGGCAAATTTCAGGTGCTGTACGACACCATGGCAGTCACTGAGACGATCGGGAACAGATGTATTTTTGAATTTCTGGACAAGCCGGTTCATTATTATTGCCACCTCATGCCGCGTTCTCTGCGGCATATTATTTATAAAAGGCGGCCGTCCATCATCGGGTGCGGAGCACAAGATGACGGCGGAGCCGCTGTATCAGGCAGGGCAGATTTCATCTGCCCTGCCTGACTGATCTCTGACAGGTGCGGGGAAAACGCTGCAGTTTTCACTCCGCACTGCCGTCATTTTAGCTGTATGCCGGTATTCGCACAATGGTGCTTCTGACGAAAAAACGTCGATTTCTTTCAGCTTATCATGCAGAAATCATCAAGGAAGGAACGATTCGCAGTGGCATGAGACCCGCGGATCAGCGGGAGATACCGCTTTGCACGGACAGAACAATAATATAGCGCCGGTCAGACGGACATTCTGCGTTCTGAGATTGCCCTGTACAGACCGGGATGGTACACTCATGCATACGGGGATGGTCCCGGAGCTGATTGAGGATGGGAGGTTTCAATGTATTCACTGGAGCTTTTGAAGAGAGAAGACCCGGAAATCGCACAGGCTATTTCGGACGAGATGCAGAGACAGAATGATCATCTGGAGCTGATTGCCTCGGAAAACTGGGTGAGCAAGGCTGTCATGGCGGCCATGGGAAGCCCGCTGACGAATAAGTACGCGGAAGGATATCCGGGACACCGCTATTATGGCGGGTGTCAGTATATTGATGTCGTGGAGGATCTGGCCAGAGAACGTGCTAAAAAGCTCTTTGGGTGCACCTATGCAAATGTTCAGCCTCATTCCGGTGCGCAGGCCAATCTGGCAGTGGAATTTGCCATTCTGAAACCGGGCGACACGCTCATGGGCATGGATCTCAACATGGGCGGTCATCTGACCCATGGCAGCAGCGCCAACATCTCCGGCACCTATTTTCATGTCGTTCCCTATGGAGTGGATGAAAATGGTTATCTCGATTATGACAAACTGATGGATCTGGCAATGGAGAATCACCCGAAGCTGATCATTGCGGGTGCTTCCGCCTATGCCAGGACGATTGATTTCACCAATTTCAGAAAAGTGGCGGATGCCTGCGGCGCTGTGCTGATGGCCGATATTGCGCATATTGCAGGTCTGGTTGCCACCGGACTTCATCCCAGCCCGATCGGCGTCGCGGATATCGTCACGACGACGACCCACAAGACGCTGCGCGGGCCCCGCGGCGGCATGATTCTTGCCAATGAGGACGCTGCGAAGGAATTCAAGCTGAACAAGGCAGTATTCCCCGGCATTCAGGGCGGCCCGCTGGAGCATGTGATCGCAGGCAAGGCGGTTTGCTTCAAGGAAGATCTGCAGCCGGAATTCAGAACCTACACCGAACAGATTTTGAAAAACGCGCAGGCGCTCTGCAGCAGTCTCATGAAACGTGGAATCAAGATTGTCTCTGACGGCACAGACAACCATCTCATGGTCATCGACCTCACGAATTTTGACGAGACCGGCAAAGAGGTGGAGAAATGGCTGGATGATGCGCATATCACCGTCAACAAAGAAACGATTCCGAACGAAACGAGAAGCCCGTTTGTAACCTCGGGACTTCGCCTCGGGACGCCGGCGGTGACGACGAGAGGCCTGAAGGAGGCGGATATGGATGACCTGGCGGAAGCAATTTCCCTCGTGATCCGGAACCGCGAAGAAGGTATCGAACCGGCCAGAGCGATTGTCGCGCAGATCACGGCAAAATATCCGCTCGACCTGACAGAGAATTAATCTGACGGGAATCAGGCAGAAGGTGCCGCTGGCATCAATGTCCCGCGTGGGAAAACCTGTCCGGGCGTTTCTTCTGCGGGCGGCGCGCAACCGGCGCGGCGTGGGAAAGACAGATGCAGGACTGTGGGAATTCTCTCACAGCCCTGTTTCTTTGTGCAGGCGACGAGGCGACGGATCCCTGGGGCGCAGATCAATAGCCAAGCGATTCTCCGATGAGGAAAACCTTGATTCTTCCAACACCGCCGCTGCTTCTTCTGGTGATGACGATCTGATTGCAGATGCTGTCAGGCGTCTGGCAGTCGCAGCAGTAACCGACCTTTGTGCAGGGGTTCGGCCTCGAGAGACGTATGTTATTGGCCGGCGCAGCAGTGTTCCTCGCACGCAGGATGGCAGAATTGAGGTCGGGCGTAACCTTGTCCATGGATGCCAGGACGAATACACGGCTTGGACCGGTGATCAGGCAGGCAACACGGCCTCCCATGCCATCAATGTTGACAAGCTGGCCGTCGCGCGACAGGGCGTTTGTACTCATGAGGTAATAATCACAGAGCGTCTGCTCCGCGTATATCGCCCGCTTTTCCTCCGGGGTCTTTGCCGTGTCACGGTCTTTTACAACATAGGGTCCTTGCTTCACGGCGTCCAGCAGCCCCATCTCCTCCAGCGTCATACTGCCGCCCCAGGTGACGGAGGAACCCTCCGGGATCTGGGAGAGGACAGCCTTCCGCGCCTCTTCCGCGGTTGCGTGATATTCGGCGTCCATGCCGCGCATCTTCAGATTTTTGATCACGGCCTGAGCCAGAAGCTCTCTGGTTTGTTCCATTGGCTTACGATTCTGTTCCATCTGTGACCCTCCTTTTATTTTGCCTGCTCCTTTGGCAGGATGAAAGCCAATTGTCCCGGGCTGCATTGATTTGAAGCAGCGGGAGAACAATTGTGCTCACAGTACAACCGCACAACTGCCATTCGGAATCCGCTGCGTGGTATATTCCTGCGCAGGAATGGAATGCAATGAAATGAAATCGAGGAATGGAATGCAATGAAATGAAATCGAATGACTGGATAATGATATTTTACCATTCTGGAGGATTTTTTCTATTATTTCTGCATGGATGTCAATTACTTTTACCGTCTGACAGACTGAACAGAATGAAGAGCGAAGTTGTTAATATTGCGAATATTAAGACAATACGGAAGAATGGACCAAAATAATTGACAACTATTGAACAAGATGATATATTGTAATCAACAAAGAAACAGAGAAAGAAAGCGATCCCAGAGAAAATGGATCGGAAGTCACAAATCACATGCAAAACTGCTGGACGGGGCAGGAAAACCAATGGGCTGAGTAATGGAACTGTTCACTTGCAGAGCTGCATAATAGGGCAGCAGGACCAATGTACAGCATATAATTCCTTCACCTTATGCGGAGGTTCCGCAAATTTGACGAAGGAGGTACACTCCACCGGAATAGGAAGAGTTCCAAAGATTGATAATCTGAAAGGAATATGATTTCTCTTTGAAAAGTGAAATGTCAGTCGGCGACGAATGGTGACGAAGTAAGGACTGATACAAGTGATCAGATTCCATCATCACATGTACGGAGTACGAAAAAGGGTGCAAAGACGAATCATAAGCGAAATTCAAAGAGTAATCGGAAAGCATCGGGAAATCCCTGAAGAATTTGTTTGAGGGGACATGGAGGTGCAGTCCATTGGACAATGAACCGGACAGCATGATATAGGAGAGACTGTTGCGACGAGAAAACAGCAGTCTCTCTTATTTTGTGTAAGCGACGAGCCAGAAGCCATGATGCAGGCTTGCCTGCAGATCATGGCTCCTGGCGACCGTCCATCATCGAGCGCGGAGCGCGAGATGGAAAGCGACGAGCCAGAAGCCATGATGCAGGCTTGCCTGCAAATCATGGCTCCTGGCGACCGTCCATCATCGAGCGCGGAGCGCGAGATGGAAAGCGGCAGTTGAAATCAGTTTTGCCGCGGTCTATAATCAGTTCGATCGGAATATCTCCGGATCATTCATGGCAGGAGGAAAGAGAATCCTGCTCGGCGTGGATACTGAACAGGAATCTTTCTGTCAGCGTCCGTTCGTTCTATCTATTTCAGATAAAGAATCCCGAATTTATTTTGAACGTATTTTGTCCGTCGGATCACTGCAGCGAGCGCTTTTTCTGGCGGAGAGGAAAGACCAGACCACATTAATGAGGAGAATTTATGACGAAGGATCAGTATGAGTCACTGCAGCTCTCTGCACTCCGGGACATTGCAAAACGCCGCGGAATGAAGGGTGTTTCCGCGCTGCGCAAGGCGGGGCTGATTGATGCCATGATGGAACAGGACCGCAAAGAAGCGATTGCCAACATGGAAGCACGCAAGGCGCAAAGAGCGGAACAGTCCGCCGAACCGGCGAGAGAGGAACAGGCCAGAACCGGGCGGGAGCAGCAGCCGGCGAAGGAGGAACGGACAGAGAGACACGCGCACACCAGGGCACAGCGACATCCATCTGGCACAGCGGCGGCGCGAACTGCCAGAGGCCGCGGCACAAAGAGGGAGGAGACGAAAGCGCCAGAGACGGAGTCATCCGAAGAAAAGGAGTCTGGCGGACGGACACAGGGGAAGAACAGAAGACCGTTCCGCAAGCAAATGCAGGGCCGCCGGGATATCCAGAACGGGCAGGAGACGACTCCTTCCCAGATGAATGGAACAGGGCGTCCTCAGGAGGCCGGCGCGGAGAGAACAGACCGGGTCGTACGGCGCACTGAAAGCCAGGCGAGAATCAACGAACAGCAGCGACAGAACAATCAGACGCGTGCAAATGAACCACGGCGTCAGGATGATCCGCAGCGTCAGGACAGCCAGCGCCGGCAGGATGAGCTGGCGCGTGATGACAGTCAGCGGCGTCCGGAAGGCCCGACACGTCAGAATGATATGTCTCTTTCGGGCGAGCCTGCCAGACAAAGCGACCTGTCCCGCCAGAATGAGGGAATTCGCCAGGTGGAGGCGCCCCGGCAGAGAGAGTATCCCGTTCCCGCGCCACGTCCCAATGCGGTGAGGGGAGCACTTCGCCCGGACACACCTATTTTGCATAAGGATGAGATCAACACGGAGCTTGACAGCGGACAGACGGCGCATGGCATTCTGGAAGTGATGCCGGACGGTTACGGGTTCATTCGCTGTGCGAATTATCTGCCCGGGGACAACGATGTCTATGTGGCACCGAGCCAGATCAGACGGTTTAATCTGAAGACCGGAGATATGGTGACGGGGAACATCCGCGTTCGAACATCCAGCGAGAAATTCAGCGCGCTCCTTTATGTGACCTCTGTCAATAACCTTCCGCCGGATGAAGCGACAAAACGCTATAATTTTGAGGATATGACGCCGATCTTCCCGGACGAAAGAATCCGTCTGGAGAAGCCGGGTGCAAGTCTTGCCATGCGCATCATGGATCTGATGTGCCCGATCGGCAAGGGGCAGCGCGGCATGATTGTGTCGCCGCCGAAGGCGGGAAAGACCACGCTACTCAAGGAAGTGGCAAAATCTGTCAAGGCGAATCATCCCGAGATCCATCTCATTATCCTGCTGATCGATGAACGGCCCGAGGAAGTGACGGATATCAAAGAGGCGATTCAGGGACCGAATATCGAGGTGATCTACTCCACCTTCGATGAGACGCCGGAGCATCACAAGCGCGTTTCCGAGATGGTGATCGAGCGGGCCAGAAGACTGGTGGAGCATCGTCAGGATGTCATGATTCTGCTGGATTCGATCACCAGACTGACCAGAGCCTATAACCTCACAGAGCCTTCCAGCGGACGCACGCTGTCCGGCGGTCTTGATCCGGCGGCGCTTCACATGCCAAAGCGCTTCTTCGGCGCAGCCCGCAATATGCGGGAGGGCGGGTCGCTCACTATTCTTGCTACAGCGCTCATCGAAACCGGGAGCAAGATGGACGACGTTGTGTACGAGGAGTTCAAGGGCACCGGAAACATGGAAATGGTGCTGGACCGCAGACTTTCCGAGCGCCGCATCTTCCCGGCAATCGACATACAGCGCTCCGGGACACGCCGCGACGACCTGCTCCTCACACCGGAGGAACTGGAATCAATCAACATGATACGAAGGGCTTTCAACAGCATGAAGGCTGACGACGCGGTGGACCGCGTCATCGATCTTTTCGCCCGCACGCGCAGCAACGGAGAATTCGTGCAGATGGTGAAGAAGATCAACTGGTCATTCAACTGACGGAATGCGGAATTGTCCCTAACGAGTTTAGCTTGTTTGGTACAAAAATTGTACCAAACAAGCTAAACTCGTTAGGGACAATTTTTAATGCCGGTTGTGAAGGAATGGCCAAAATGATAAGATGATTGCAACAGGTGCTGTTTTCGAACACAGGGGGAGGACGGAGGCGGCACGGTTTCATTGGGAGCAGAAACGAAAGAAGGAGGTTTTGAGCATGAAGTACGTCTGCAAGGTGTGTGGCTTTGTTTATGAAGGGGACAATCCGCCGGAGGAGTGCCCGAAGTGTCACCAGAAGGGAGTTTTTGTTCCGGCAGAGACCGCAAAGAATCCGTATGCAGGGACGAAGACGGAGAAGAATCTGCTTGAGGCGTTCGCAGGAGAGTCGCAGGCGAGAAATAAGTACACTTATTTCGCATCTGTGGCCAAGAAGGCCGGATATGAGCAGATTGCCGCGCTGTTTTTGAAGACGGCGGACAATGAAAAGGAGCACGCAAAGCTCTGGTTCAAGGCACTCGGTCTTCTCGGGGATACGGAGGAGAATCTGGAGGCGGCTGCTTCCGGAGAGAACTATGAGTGGACGGATATGTATGCGCGCATGGCTAAGGATGCGGACGAGGAAGGGTTCCATGATCTGGCGGAGCAGTTCCGCGGTGTCGCTGCCATTGAGAAGACGCATGAGGAGCGCTATCGGAAGCTTCTGCACAATGTTGAGATGAAGGAGGTCTTCCAGAAGAGCGAGGTCAAAATCTGGGAGTGCCGGAACTGCGGTCATATTGTTGTGGGAACGTCGGCACCGGAGGTTTGCCCGGTCTGCAAGCATCCGCAGTCGTTCTTTGAACTCAGAGCGGAGAATTATTGATCAGCGCCCGTGATGCTGTCTGATCGGTGACATCGCCGGGAGGGAAATGCTTTTAAGGATTTCCCGGGGCGGGCCGCGGGTCCGGCAGAGTCTGTGACGAATGAAGAGTGACTTATCCAGGAAGCGCTGTGTCTCTGCAGACGCTTTTTGGCAGAACAGTCTATAACGGGTTGAATATGACCTGTACAGGAAGACAGTAAAATGTCTCCGGAGAGGAGTAGCCCATGGTATTTTACAAGTGCAGCGAATGCGGCAATTTCATCACGTTTCTCGGAGAAAAGGCAGCGACGCCTGTCTGCTGCGGCAAGCCGATGACGGAGGTTGTACCGAATACAACGGATGCGGCACAGGAGAAGCATGTTCCGGTTGTCACCGTGAACGGCAGCTGCGTGGAAGTGAACGTCGGTTCGGTGGATCATCCGATGCTGGAGAATCATTACATTCAGTTCATTATTCTGGAGACTACGAATGGCTGGCAGAAGAAGGACCTGAAGCCGGGCGAAAAGCCGCATGCTGTGTTTGCTCTGACAGACGGCGAAAAGCCGGTTGCAGCCTATGAGTATTGCAATCTGCATGGACTCTGGAAAGCGGAGATCTGAGGCTGAGGTATCTGTGCAGCGCGGCCATCGGTCGGCGCTCTACGGATCACCAGGACTCTTCGGATTATCAGTTCTCTACGGATCATCGGTGAACAATTGACGGACAATACCTGAAAAATCGCGCTTATGTGAATACATAAGCGCGATTTTTCTCTACTGTGAAATTCTATTATTTGTGTTGTGAGATTCTATTATTTGTACTGTGAGATTCTATTGTATTTGTCACTCTGCTCTTGCAGCCTCTGCCTTTGCAGTCACTCTGCCTTCGCATCAGCAGAACCCGCGGCGCGTCTGGCGTCGATGTAGTGAATCAGACAGGCCGTAGTGCCTTCCACACCGAGTTTGGAGCTGTTGATGGAGAGATCATAGTTTCTGGAGTCTCCCCATTTACCCTCACAGTAGTAATTATGATAGTTCTTGCGCTGCTGGTCTCTTCGTTTCATGAGCTTTAAGGCGTCATTGTCGTTCAGCAGATATATTTCCTTCACTCTGCTGATTTTGGCTGCCGTGTCGCCGAGGACGAAGATGGAGATCAGGCCCTTCATATCCTTGAGTTTAGTCTCGGAGCAGCGTCCGACAATTACGAAGGATTCGCCGCTCTCGGCCTTCTTCCGATAGTAATCAAATTCAATGTGGGCCAGATTTTCCTGCATGGAACTGGAATAGCCGTTGACGGTTCTGGAGAGAAAAACATTCCTGGGGCGCTCGTCATAGCGGGCGAGATCTTCTGATTCGAGGCCGTTTTCCTTAGCAATCTGAAAGATCAGATTGCGGTCATACAGCGGGATGCCATAATGTGATGCAAGCGCCTCTGCAATTTCGTGACCGCCGCTGCCGAATTCTCTTCCGACTGACAGAATCATCTGGCCTGCATTTCCTGTGTGTGTGCTCATTGCACCTCTCCCCTTCCGTGATTTCGTGATGGAACTTCTTCTCCTATTATAGCCCAAAGTTCATCTTTCCTCTATTCTTTACCGTTCTTTATCGTCTCTTTCCGACCTTATTACGTCAATAAGTGCCGGACGCCGGAGGGAAAAGAGCCAGCGGGCAATCCAGAGGGATAAGTTCACAGCTGCGCGAAAAGAAAAGTGCCGGACGCCGGGCGGAAAAGAGCCAGCGGGCAATCCAGAGGGATAAGTTAACAGCTGTGCGAAAAGAAAAATGCTGGACGCCGGACGGAAAAGGACGGAAAATACCATGAAAGAGAAATCAGGGGGAGGAATATAAGGGCACCGCGTTCCGGAAAGGGCATGACACCAGTCTGCATTGAGTCCGGGAAGTCTCTGCCCCTCAGGAGCAATGAAAAAGGTCAATTTTGAAAATGGGCACATCACGCAAAATATGCTTGGAACAGCGTTCCCGATGCTGATTGCGCAGGTGCTGAATCTTCTGTACAGTATCGTCGACCGGATTTATATCGGGCGGATTCCGGATGTCGGCACAGAGGCGCTCGGCGCGGTCGGCCTGTGTTTTCCAATGATCATCATGATCACCGGCTTCACCAATATGTTCGGACTCGGCGGCGCTCCGCTGTTTTCCATGGAGCTCGGGCGGGGAGACCATAGCAAGGCGGCGCAGATTCAAAATACGTCTCTGCGGCTTCTGGTGACATCAGCGGTCATCCTGACTGCCTCCGGGGAGCTGTTCGGAAGCGGCCTGCTCCGGCTTTTCGGCGCGACGGTGTCGGAGCTTCCTGTGTGTCTTTCTTATCTCCGGATCTATCTTCTCGGCACGGTCTTCGCAATGGTGTCCACGGGGATGAATTCCTTCATCAATGCGCAGGGTTATTCCACGACCGGGATGTGCTCCGTCATGATCGGAGCGGTGGCCAATCTGATCCTGGATCCGATATTTATGTTCGGCCTCGGACTGGGCGTGCGCGGGGCAGCAATTGCAACGGTGCTGTCGCAGATCCTGTCCTTTCTATATGTGATGCATTTTCTGCGGAGCGGAAGGAATGATTATCCGGTCTCCTTCGCCTTCCGGTTCCCCTATGCAAAGGATATCGCCGGTCTCGGTGTCGCGCCGTTTATCATGCAGTTTACCAACTCCCTGGTGCAGATTGCATGCAATCAGGTGCTGATGGCGTTCGGCGGTTCGCTGGCTGTCTCAGTCATGACAATTGTCTCCTCGGTGCGTTCGATTCTGGACACGCCGGTGTTCGCCGTGACGGAGGGCGCAACGCCGATTCTCAGCTATAATTACGGCGCGGGCAGACCGGACAATGTCAAAAAAGCAGTCGGTGTGATGATGTCTCTCACGCTGCCTTATACGTTTCTGGTCTGGCTTGTTATTTTGCTCCGGCCTTCTTTCTTTATCCACATTTTCAGCAGCGATCAGGCGATCATGGCGGATGCCTCCCGCGCGCTGCATCTGTACTTTCTGGCGTTTATTTTTCAATCTCTGCAGTACAGCGGGCAGACGGTGTTCAAGGCGCTGGGAAAGAAGGGAAAGGCAATCTTCTTCAGCCTTTTCCGGAAAGTGATCATGGTTGTGCCGCTCACGTATCTTCTGCCGCACCTTGCGGGACTCGGGACAGATGGCGTGTTTCTTGCGGAGCCGATTTCCAATGTCATCGGCGGCCTTGCATGCTTCACGGTGATGATCCTCACAGTCTGGCCTGAATTGAAGCGAATGAAGGAAGACCGTGCGATGCAAAGAGAGGAGCGCACAGCATGACTATTTCCATCCGGGCACATCATCTGCTGTGCACTTCCCTGTTTTCCGGACATGGATACAGTGACAGCTTTACAGAAGGACTTCTGCATACCGTGGAATTTCTTCATAATGGGGAAAATCATACGATCATTCTGCTGGACGAGCCGGACCGGATCTGCGCCGGCTGCCCGAAGCGGATCATGGTTACGCAGGCAGACCCGCTCGCGTATGAGCGTGCGGAGAGGAGAGCGTCTGCGCGGCAGGACGTGATATCGACTGCGGGGCCAGAGAATACGTCATGGACGGGACGAGCAGAAGAGCAGCCTGCTGCAGATGGGCCGGTGGATCGGTCTCTCCCAGGATATCCTGAGGGACGGGCGCTGCCGGGATGCGCAGAGGAGCACAATCATGTTGTGCTGACGGATCACGCGGTGCTGGATGCGCTTCATCTGGAAACAGGGAAGGCATACTCCTGGCAGATGCTGCTGGAACGGATTTTGGCGCTGCTTGACGAGCAGAAATTTGAGCGGATCTGCGGCGGATGCCGGTGGTACAGGCAGGGACTGTGCAGCCACGAGGCGCTGCAAAAGCGGGTAAAGGAGCTTTCGGCCAGAATTACGGGGTGAGCGTTCAGCCCGGATTACGGGGGGCTGAACTCGGACCTTTGGAATGGTATATTCTGCTGCCCTGAAAAACAGGCTGACTGCTGCCCTGAAAAAATATAAGCCGGCTGATGCTCTGAAAAAATCATTTGATATTTTGACGTAGAATCTTCTATAATCTTGTTCGTTGTGTCTGTCTGCGGACGGGAGGTTTCATTATGGTACTTGCACAGACGGTGTCTGTCATTATTTTCATTGTGATGTTCGGGCTGATTATCTCGGACAAAATCGAGCGGCATATTGTTTCGCTCGGCTGCGGTCTTGCGACGCTGGTGCTTGTGTTCGGACTGATCATGCATGACGGCGGGGCGGTGTGGCGCGCGCTGTCCTTCGACAGCTTCCGCCAGGCGTCGTTTTGGTACAGCGCGGGGAATTCCGCGGAGACGTCGGTTGGGATCAACTGGGCAACCATTCTTTTTATCGCCGGCATGATGGTCATGGTAGAGGGAATGAGCCGCGCGGGGTTCTTCCGCTGGCTGTGCCTGCGCATGGCAAAGGCGGTTCATTACAAGGTGAGCGCGCTTTTCGTGGCCTTCATGATCATGTCGAGCGTACTGGCCATGTTTATCGACAGCATTACGGTCATCCTGTTTCTGGCTGCCGCGACGGTTGAGCTGTCAAAACTGTTGAAATTTGATCCGGTCCCGCTCATCATCTCCGAGATTTTCTGTTCAAACCTCGGCGGCTCGGCTACGATGTGCGGAGATCCGCCGAATATCATCATCGGTACGTCACTCGGGTACTCCTTCGCTGATTTTGTGAAAAATACGGGAGTGATCGCCCTGGTATCGCTTGTGTTCGTGATTCTGTTCTTCTATTTCAGTTTCCGGAAGCAGCTGGTACCTGCTGTGTCGGGAGAAGTGCAGTATCCGGATCCGCGCGAGGCGATCACGGATAAAAGGCGGTTCACGGTGAGCACGGTGATCTTTCTGATCGCCGTGGCACTGCTTGTTTCGCATGCACAGACGGGACTCACCGTAGCTACCATCGGCTGCTTCATCGCTGCGCTGACGCTGCTCACGGCAGGGAAGGAGGCAATCGATATTCTCCGGAAGCTCGATTATAAGACGCTTTCCTTCTTCGTGGGGCTGTTTATCGTCGTGGCGGGGCTGGAGACAACGGGAATTCTGGATATCATTGCGGATTTCATCGCACGCATCAGCGGCAGTCACGCGATGATTACGGTTGCGGTGGTTCTGTGGATTTCGGCGATTGCGAGCGCCTTCGTAGATAACATTCCGTTTGCTGCCACGATGGTGCCGGTGATCCGGACGCTCAGCCAGGCGACCGGATGTCCGCTGGATGTGCTTGCGTGGGCGCTGGCCATCGGAACGGACATCGGTGGGAACGGAACGCCGATCGGCGCCTCCGCCAATGTCGTCGGCATTTCCGTCGCAGCCAAAAACGGCCATATGATCGGCTGGGGCAAGTACTGCAGATACGCGGCGCCTGCCACGATCATCGTTGTCACCATCTCCATGCTGTGCCTGTTTGTGCGGTATTTCTGATGGGAGGTTTGGAAGTATATGAGAAAGAGGCCGGATGCGGGATGCACCGGTCTCTTTCTCATTGCCCTGCTCAGCTGCCACTGTGCGGTGCATTTGAGCGCGGTCCATCCGGCGTGAAGCAGGGCAGTATGTAACAGAAAAGCCCCGAATCCCTGTATTTCCAGGAATTCGGGGCTTTTCGCTCTCAGCTGATGACGGGAATCGGACCCGTGACCTCCGCACTACCAATGCGACGCACTACCGACTGTGCTACATCAGCATTCCATCATTGCGTTCCACGCTGAACGCAAGTGATAATATATCATGAGATCGGGGCGCTGTCAATGAAAAGAAAACACTGAAATCAAACAGAAAATGAACGAAAATCTGATTTTCACATCAGCAGAGCAGGGCTGGCCGGGGGGATCGTACCGCGTGCATTGTGGTACCGGCAGGAGAGAACTCCCGGGCTTTCTGCCTTTGCGGGGGTTACAGTGCCTACGGATGACTCTGCTTTTCTACGACATACAGAAGATCTCCCGTGTGCAGGACCGTGTCACCAGATGGGATGATGGCTTCGCCGCCACGGCGGATGAATATAATCAGCTCGTCATTCAGAGCAAGGTCAGAGAGGCGCTTTCCGGTCCAGTCATGAAAAGCAGTGAGACAGACCTCATGCATTCCGCTGTTTTCCGCGTCTCCGCCTTCCGGACCACAGAGAATCAGTTCATCACCCTCGAGCAGCCGGGTATCACCCTTTGGAAGAATCTGTTTCCCGCCGCGCTCGATCACAGGAAGGATGGAACCCGGCGGAAGCGTGATATCCGCGATGGTTTTGCCGGCCCAGGGATGTTGTTTTATGACTCGAAACTTAACAAATTGTACCGGAAGGTCTTCAGCGGTATCGTTGAACGTTGCCATGACATCTTCCCGCGCGTCAATCATGTCAAGCCGGCGGGCGGCTGCCGGGATCAGTGTTCCCTGTACCAGAATGGAGAACAGTACGAGAAAGAAAACCGTGTGAAACAGATCATAGGACAGATTCGCCGCCCGGCTGACAGCCATGATGGCAAAGGCGATGGAGGCGGCACCTCGCATGCCGGCAAAGGATACAAACAGGATCTGGCGCGGCGGGCACCGGAAGGGGGCCAGCAGGAGAGAGGCAGCGGCCGGTCTGGCGGCAAAAGTCAGGAAGAGTGCAAGGAGAAGAGCAGGCCCGGCGACGGACGGGAGCCTCGAAGGATATGCGAGAAGGCCCAGCATAAAAAAGAGCAGCATCTGCATCAGTCCCGTGAGACTGTGAAAGAACCGGATGCTCTCGGTTTTGTCGGGAATCGTCTGATTCCCGATCAGAATTCCTGCGATATACACGGCAAGATAACCATTTCCGGAGAGACGACTGGTCAGGGAGTAGGTGAGCATGCCGAACCCGAGCAGAAATGCCTCGGTGAGAACCACATCTTTCAGATGCAGAAGCCGCAGCAGACGTACGGTGACAAAGGACATGACTGCCCCGATGGCGATCCCCACCGCAACCTGCAAAAGCAGCATCTGCGCGATTCGTCCGGCGGAGAGGTGCTCCCCCTGCATCAGGCTTAGAACCACAACGGTGAGAAGATAGGAGAACGGGTCGTTGGAGCCGCTCTCCACCTCGAGCAGAGAAGCTGTGCTGTAGCGAAGGTCCATCTTCCGGGAGCGGAGGATAGAGAAGACCGACGCTGCGTCAGTTGAGCAGATGACAGCGCCAAGCAGCATTCCTTCCAGCATCTCCATCCGGAGCACATACACGGCAAAGAAGCCTACCAGACCGGCGGTGAGAAAGCTGCCGAGACTGGAGAGCAGGATCGCCTTTCCCAGCACAGGTTTTGCCGCCCGGAGATTGGTCCCCAGGCCGCCGTAGTAGATGATGAGTACCAGCGCCGCCGAGCACAGACTGCCTGCAAAATCATAGTTGTCAAAGGGGATCCGGAGAAGCCCGTCCGATCCGAACAGCATACCCAGCGCAATGAATACAAAGAGTCCGGGAACGCCGGTGCGGCGGAAGATTTTCTGAAACAGAGCGCAGCAGATTAAAATAACCCCCGCGAGCAGCAGAAGATTGTCCATGAGGAACTCCTTTCGGGATGGGATGCTTCCGGCCTGTGTCCGTCGATGTGCGGTCGTCGCTGAATTTACTATATCATGATTCGGGGACTGGATATACGCTGGCACGTGCCGGGGTATATGTCTGACATTTGCTCGTCACGCCTGTCCGCCATTTACGTCAGATGCGTATATTCGCCCTTTACGTGAGGCACGTATGTCTGCCCTTTACGTCAGGTGCATATGGCGGGTATATCCGCCCTTGATTCTTTGCAGAATCTGGTCTATATTTCACTGCGTAGCGATGAGGCTGTTCCGTGGGCGGAGCAGCCTCTTTTCACAACCCCATCAGAAGAAAGAGAGCGGAGCGGCGTGGAACAGTCGGAGAAGAAAACGGCTCCGCAGGTGATGATCGGTCTGTTCAGCCTTGACCAGAGGAGGCATGCATGAAAATCTGCCCGTCAGGGGATCAGGGGATTTCCGTAGAATTTGAAAATGAGATCAGCGAGGCAGTAAACGGTAAGGTGACGGCTCTCGCCGGAGCGCTCGCGGAACAGGAAGGAACGGGCATTATGGAGATGGTGCCGACATACCGGGCGCTGCTGATCCGCTATGATCCGTCGTCAGCATCCTATGAGGAGCTGTGTGGGATAATCAGGCGTGCATCTGTTCCGGGCGACGGGAGTCAGAGCCGGAAGAGGCGGGTCTGGAGGATCCCCTGTTGCTACGGCGGCATTTATGGGGAGGACCTCGAGGGGATGGAGGGGGTCACAGGCCTTTCGTCCGAAGAGATCATCCGGATTCATACGGAGCCGGAATATAAAATTTATATGCTCGGATTTCTGCCTGGATTTCCCTATCTCGGCGGGCTTGATCCGCGTATCGCGGCGCCGCGTCTGGAGACGCCGCGGGTGAGAATTCCGGCCGGGAGTGTCGGGATCGGCGGCAGTCAGACCGGCATCTATCCGATCGATTCTCCGGGCGGGTGGCGCCTCATCGGAAGGACGCCGGTGAAGTTCTATGATCCGGAAAGTGAGCACCCGATCCTGTGTGCCGCAGGGGATTCCATTCGCTTTGTATCGATCACACCGGATGAATATAAGACAATTGCGCGGGACGTGGAAAAGAGAGTTTACGTTCCTGAGAAAGACGTTTATTAGAACGGATTTTAATTAGAACGGATTTTATTAGAACGCCGTTTATTTGAACAGATTTTGTTTAGAACGATGTTTATTAGAATGGCGTTTATTAGAATGATGTTCTAAAATACATCGTTCTGATAAACGTGGAGAAAGAATAGTATGAGCATTGTTGTGGAACAGCCAGGAGCGCTGTCTCTGGTTCAGGACGCCGGACGCTTTGGGCTTATGCAGTATGGCGTCACACAGAGCGGCGCAATGGATTCAGAAGCCTATGCGGCGGCCAATGAGCTTGTCGGAAATCCGGCTGGCGCGGCGGAAATCGAGATGACCCTGATGGGCATGACCTGTCTGTTTTCTGCATCCTGCGAGTTTGCGCTCACCGGTGCGGATATGGATGCGAAGCTTGACGGCATTTCCGTTCCGCGATATCAGAGGCTGACCGCCGACGCAGGGCAGAGACTCACGATGGGAATGGCCGTCTCAGGATGCAGAGCGTATTTAGCGGTAAAAGGTGGCATCGATGTGCCGGTCGTCATGGGAAGTCGGTCGACGAATCTCCGCTGCAAAATGGGAGGTTTTGAGGGAAGGGCGCTGCAGGTCGGCGATGAGCTGAAGATTGGTGCACTGACGGCAGGCAGCGAGGGTGGAAAAGGCGGCCCCGGGCGGAATATAGCGGCGCCACCCCGCTATCCGTCAGAGGTCACGGTCCGCGCAGTGGCAGGTCCGCAGGAGGAATATTTCACGGAGGCAGGGAAGAAGACCTTCTTCGAGACCTCCTACCAGGTACTTCCGCAGAGCGACCGGATGGGAATGCGTCTGTCCGGACCGAAGGTGGAGAGCTGCGGCAGCGTCGATATTATTTCGGATGGTATTTTGTTCGGCTCTGTGCAGATCACAAACGGCGGTGAGCCGATCATCATGATGGCGGATCATCAGACGACCGGCGGATATGCCAAGATTGCGACGGTCTGTTCGTTCGATTTGCCAAAGCTTGCCCAGCTGAGGCCGGGAGACCGGGTACGGTTCGAGCGGGTTTCTGTCGGGGAGGCGCAGCGTCTTCTGCTGCATCCAGAGGAGCGCAGACGCTCCGAACGGACCATGCAGCTGCCGATCGGAAGCTTCGGACGCGGGACTGGAATGGCACCAGGGCCGGAAAGCGCGGACGACCGGAGAGGCAGCCTTCTTCGCAGAGGACATGGGCGGGGATGGGCGAAGGAACCCGGCCGGGGATTCCGGCACACATAATAGGACGACAGCATCAGATAATGCTGTTGGAACAGGATGCACCAGGCGAGTTTCCGGCAGACTTGAGAAAGCTGTCAGATGCAGGAAAAACGGGTGCGTCTGTGGAAGAAAATGGAGGGTCACAATTTCGGCACAGCTATTCGAAGCTGTGAGATGTGAGGGAGGATGGAGATGAATTTTGATCAAATGACGCCGCGGGAAGTGCGGCAGCTGATTCGGGAGGGAAAGTATACCGATCAGACCTCCGGGATGTGCCCCGGATATGCGCAGGCGAATCTCGTGGTGCTGCCTAAGGAACTGGCGTATGATTTTCTGCTCTTTGCGCAGAGAAACCCGAGGCCCTGCCCGCTGCTTGAGGTGAGTGACATGGGCAGCAGGACGCTGCACGAGATTGCGGACGGCGCGGATATCGCAAGGGATATTCCGAAGTATCGGATTTATGAAAAGGGAGAGCTGACCGGGGAGTACACGGATGTCTCACAGTTCTGGAGAGACGATTTTGTGAGCTTTCTGATCGGATGCAGTTTTTCTTTTGAGGGGGACCTGCTGGCTGCGGATGTACCGGTGAGGCAGATTGAGGAGCATCGCAACGTCCCGATGTACAACACGAACATCCCCTGCCGCTCTGCCGGTGTGTTTCATGGCAATATGGTCGTTTCGATGCGCCCGATCCCGTATGAGCTCGTGCCGAAGGCGGTGCTGATTACCGGACAGATGCCGCGGGTGCACGGCGCGCCGGTTCACATCGGCAATCCGGAATACATCGGCATCCATGATCTGGAGCACCCGGATTATGGCGAGATGGTGACGATCCGCGATGGCGAGGTGCCTGTTTTCTGGCCGTGCGGCGTGACACCGCAGAACGTGATTATGCAGTCACGCCCGGATTTTGTCATCACGCATGCCCCGGGTCATATGCTTATCACGGATGTGAAGAACGTGAATCTGAAATACTAAGATGTTCCACGCAGAAGTGAAACAGAGGCGGAAGAGTCGGATTTTGGGAAGAAAGGCAGGAACGCGGCAATGGGAATCAGGGTGGATCTCAACTGTGATATGGGGGAGAGCTTCGGAAATTACAAAATCGGAATGGATGAGGATATTGTGCAGTACATTTCCTCGGCGAATATCGCGTGCGGATTTCATGCGTCGGACCCGTTGGTGATGGAGAAGACGATCGGACTGTGCAGACAGGCGGGCGTGGCGCCCGGTGCGCATCCCGGGTTCCCGGATCTGGTCGGCTTCGGACGGCGCCAGATGAAGGTGACGATGCCGGAGCTCAAGGCGATGATCATCTATCAGGTCGGCGCTCTGAAGGCGTTTGCAGAGGCGGAGGGGCTTTCTCTTCAGCACGTAAAACCGCACGGCGCGATGTACAACATGGCAGGAAAGGATCCGCAGATGGCGGACGCTATCTGCGAAGGGATTGCCTCTGTCGACCCTGACCTGATACTCCTGGGCCTGTCCGGGTCTGCCTTTGAAGGCGCGGCGGCACGCGCTGGTCTACGCTTCGCGCGCGAGGTGTTTGCGGACCGCGCGTATGAGGAGGACGGATCGCTCGTTGCGAGAGGAAAGGACGGCGCGATGATCACAGACGAGCAGGAGGCGATCCGCCGGGTGATCAGCATGGTGAAGGATCACAAGGTGAAGGCGATCACGGGAAAGGAAATTGCGGTGTCTCCGGATTCCATCTGCCTGCACGGAGATTCTCCGAAGGCGGTGCTCTTTGCGAAGATGATCCGCGAGGAGCTGACAAGAGAGGGAATCGGGATTGCGCCGATCGCGCAGGTGATCGGATGACAGATCATCGCGCGTCAAAATCGGATCTGGCGTCAGAATATCCGCTGGATAAAGGCTATCGGACGATAGATCACCGCGCGTCAAAATTGGCGGAAATGCAAAGCGCGGAGCTGGAGGTTTGACAATCATGGGAAAGACTGAGGATATTATTTTGCGGCATTCCGGAAGAGGCATGAATCTTCTGCGGGAGTATCTGCCGACGGATTACTGCACGGAGGCAGCGGAGGAGATTCTCCGCTGGGACAGGGGGACGATTCTTCTGACTACCGGATTTTATGTGGCAGGTTTTGCAGAGACGGACGGACCTGCGGGGACGATTGTTCTGTCGAGAGCGCTGTCCGGACTCGGGTATCATCCGGTGATCGTGACGGATGAATTTTGCAGGGGATTCTTTGAACCGGAAAGGATTGATACCGTTTATCTGCCGATGGAGGCGGGCGTGAAGGAGTGCGCCGCGCTACTTGCGAAGCTGAAGCCGGCGGGGATGATTTCGATTGAGCGGTGCGGCATCAACACGCGGAATGATTATGAAAATATGCGTGGGATCAGCATCGCGGAGCACACAGCGAAGGCGGATCTGCTGTTTACGATGGCTGGGCCGGACCGCGGGTCGGACAGCACATTCCATATCCCGACGATCGGGGTCGGGGACGGCGGCAACGAAATCGGCATGGGCTACCTTGCCTCTGTGATCGCGGAAAAGCTGTCTCTTGTGCCGTGCCGTGTCAGGACGGACAGGCTGGTGATCGCGAGCGTGTCGAACTGGGGCGCCTATGGGATGGCGGAGGAGCTGGAGCGCATCAGCGGAAAACCGGTGTTCCATGAGATCGACGGCCTTCGTCCGGCAGAGAAGGTACACGAGAGTATCGAACGAATGGTTGCGGTTGGAAGCGTAGACGGCGTGACACACGAGCGGGTCGCCCATAGACGGTGCTGGTGCGGTCGCAAAATTCTTGACAGGAGCGGGGAAAGCGTTTAGCATATTTTTCAGCGCTTACAAGGAGGTAGCGGATAGCGGGGGATATCAGCTTCGCGGTCCAGCTGCCTCTTTTTTACGCACCGGTGCATGACGGCGGGTTCCTATCCTCAGGAATGAGGATCTGTCGGCAGACCGGATTTCGGGAAGAAAACCCGGCCGGGTATTTTTTCACGGGCGCCGCAGGGAGCGGCACGGAGGAGTAAAATGAAGACATTAGGGTACTACAATGGAAAAATCGGCGAGATCGATGAACTCTCCATTCCGATGAACGATCGTGTCCACTGGTTCGGAGACGGCGTGTATGATGCCGGTCCGTGCAGACACTATCACATCTTTGCTATCGATGAGCATATCGACCGTTTTTTCAACAGTGCGGCACTGATGGACATCAAGATGCCTGTAACCAAGGCGGAACTGAAGGATCTTCTGACCGAACTGGTAAAGAAGCTGGATGACGGCGATCAGTTCGTCTATTATCAGGTCACCCGCGGTGGTTATGACAACCGGCTTCATACCTTCGATGAGACCATCCCTGCGAATCTCTGGGTCATGCTGACACCTGCCAAGGCAAGCGATGGAAAAGCTCCGATTCACTGCATCACGGAACCGGACACCCGGTTTTATCACTGCAACGTCAAGACGCTGAATCTTCTTCCTTCCGTCATGGCAGCGCAGCACGCAAAGAGAGCGGGATGTACGGAGACCATTCTTTACCGCAAGAATATGGGCAATCGTGTGACGGAGTGCGCGCACAGCAACTGCCACATCATTCAGGACGGCAAGCTTTTCACCGCGCCGACAGATGAGCTGATTCTGCCCGGCATCGCGCGTGCTCATCTGATCCGGATGTGCAAGAAGCTGGGATATGGCGTTTCTGAGACTCCGTATGATCTCGATACCCTTCGCAAGGCCGACGAGATTCTTGTCACAAGCTCAAGCAAGCTGTGCATGCACTGCGATGAGCTGGACGGCGAGAAAGTCGGTGGGAAGGCACCGGAGATGCTGGAAGATCTCCGCAGCCATCTGATCGAGGAATTCCTCGAGGCAACAGAATAATTGTTCCGATTTGTCGGAGTATTCAGAACAAAATGCAGGACTGCCGCGCAGCGGCAGTCCTGCATTTTGTTCCTAACGAGTTTAGCTTGTTTGGGACAATTTTTGTCCCAAACAAGCTAAACTTGTCAGGGACAATTGCTCGCCTGCAGACGGAATTGGGCGGGGCGGATGCCGTGGTCTTGTGATAGAATGAAGCCATGACTGCAGCATGTGAGGTGTGATGCATGGATCAAGCACTGGAAGGGTTTTACAGCGGCAGAACGGTTCTTGTCACAGGGTTTACCGGGGAGACGGGGAGCTGGCTGATGCAGGCGCTGCTGATGCTCGGCGCGGATGTCGTCGGATTCGGCATGAACAGGGCGGAAAGAGGCCGCTGCTGGCAGGTAACAGACGGCGGGCAGAACGGCGATAACCAGGCGGGTACGGCAGGCGGCTGCGACAGAAACCGGACAGACGCAGACAGTGGCTGCGGCACAGGGAAAAGTCTGTTTGACCTCTCAGGACTGGCGGTGCGCTCGGAGCATGACCGGACAGCGCCAAAGCAGGAGGGTGTCCCGCGGTTTCACGCGGTGACGGGGAGCGTTCAGGATCTCTACCTTTGCCGGGAGACGTTTATGAAAACGGAGCCGGAGATCGTTTTTCATCTCGCGCCGGGCCTTCACGGAGCGGCGGGCCATGCGGGAAACAGCCGGAACACAGCCTTTCATCACATACCCGGGCTTTTGGAAATGGAGCCGGGAATTCCGGAGGACCCGGTTCGGACGTACGAGGAAGCTGTTCTGGGAATCGTTCACGTCCTTGACTGTGTGCGGACGACAACGACAGAATTTGGCGGCGATACCGGGCGGAGGTGCGTGCGGAGTTTTGTCTATATTGCGGGGAATGGAACAGAGCATGACAGGAAACCGGGAAGGGATGCGTTTCGCAGCCCGTTCCATGAACCTGAGGCGGATGCTCTTTCCAGCCCTCTCAGCGTATCCGGGACGGACGCGCTCCGCAGCCCGTTCTGTGAACTCGAAACAGATGCGCTTTGCAGCTCGTTAGAAGCGGTGAAAACCTGGCGGCACTGCTATTTTGAAGGAGAGGGGGCGGCTGGTGTCTGTGCAGTCACGGGCGGCTGCGGCAATCCACCGGCGCTCGTGAAGGCCTGTCTTGATGCCGGCATGTGTCACTATAATCATCCCGAGGAGGAAGGGATCGTTGCTTTGCCAGGCGGAACTGTCTGGTCAGGGCAGGAGTCGTTCCTGCAGCTGAGAGGAAAAAATCCGGAACGGATACCGGCAGAGATGAGAGCAGTTTTGAACGGAGTGCTGTCCGTATAAGCCCATGTCTGGCGGCTGGCCTGCCAGACCGCGATGGGAGCTGTTTTGTGCAGCGTGCTGTCTGGATAGGGATGGATTTCAGGGAGGAGGAAGAGGGATGCTTCAGGAACTCAACAGTCCTGTTCTATATCTGATCTGCGGTGCGATCATTCTGTTTGTGGCGGTCACCTGCATCATTTTCATGGTGCGCGCGTACCGCGCCGGAAAGGCCATCGGCATGGATCCGGCAAGGCTCCGCAGAGTTGTCACTTCAAGCATGACTTTTTCTTTTCTGCCGAGCGTCGGCATTCTGCTCGGCGTCATTGCGCTGTCGGGCAGCCTGGGAACGCCATGGCCATGGCTGCGGCTGTCTGTGATCGGTGCGCTTCATTATGAGACGCAGGTGGCAGAAGCTGCAGCGGAGGCTGTCGGCATCGGCCGGCTCTCTGCGGAGAACATGACACCGCGTGCGTTCAGCACCATCGCGCTGCTGATGAGTGTCTGCATTATGTGGGGTATGGTGCTGTCTCTTTTCTTCAATAAGCGGTACACCAGCAGGCTGCAGAGCCGGGAATCGGAAGAAAAAGATCCGGAGCAAAATGAGGGTGAGAGCCGGAAAACCACCAGAAAGAAGGCAGCCGGAGCAGGTTTTGCTGACACCGCGATGACGGCAATGTTCATCGGACTGATCAGCGCCTACCTGGGCAGTTATATCGGCGGATTCGTGTCCGGAAACGGAAAATTTACTTTCCGCGGCGATATCACTCCGATCGTGGTCTGCCTGGTGTCGTGTGTGGTGATGGGGCTTCTCACAGCGATTGCGGAGCGGAAGCACCAGATCTGGCTGGAAAGCTTTTCCATCGCGCTCAGTATGTTCGCGGGGATGACAGCGGCGGTACTGCTGTAGGAAGCAGGAGAAAGCGGGAAGATGCGGCATGAAAGAGATTGAAGACGGAGTGAATCGGGAGCAGTATCTGGCAAAATACAGCCGCGGCACGCATATCCTCGGACGGTTATGCACGGCGGTGACTCTGGCAGCCCTTCTCGGGGCGCCGTTCCTCATCGGTGCGTATCTGGGAGCGCTCCCGGACCTTGGCGCGGCGGCGAAGGCATTCGTCTCCGTGGGACTGGTGTGGACTGTGTCGAGTTTTGCCGAGTTTCTGATTTACACGCCGATGCTCGGCGCAGGCGGCGGGTATCTCGCCTTTATCACGGGAAATCTGATCAATATGAAAATTCCATGCGCCATGAATGCGCGGGAAATTGCAGGGACGAAGGCGGGAACGCCGGAGAACGAGATTGTTTCTACTCTTTCGATCGCTGCATCGAGTCTTGTCACGATTGTGGTGCTGGCGGCCGGTGTGGCGGCACTCGTTCCGCTGCAGCCGATCCTGCAGAGCAGGACGCTGGCGCCGGCGTTTGACAATGTCGTACCGGCATTGTTTGGCGCCATGTCCTATCAGTATTTCCGGAGGAACCTGAAGCTGGCGGCTGTGCCGATGCTGCTCATGAGCGTGATTTTTGTCGTGGCTCCCTCGCTCACGAGCCAGACGAGTCTTCTGATTCTGCCGTCCGGTGCTGTGGCGATCGGTCTGGCTTATCTGGGATATCGGAGAAATCGTTGACGAAGAAAAAATATCTTGCTGGCAGACAGCTGAGAAGATGCCGGAAACTGCCGGAACCCGCAATTCCGGTCGAGTCAAGGCTCTCCGCTTCCTGCAGGTGCTGCATGCGCAGAATGGGGTGTATATATGATCGCAGGAAAGATCGTTCTGGGAATTCTGCTGCTTTTACTGCTGCTTTTTCTGATTGCACTGGTGCGGACGCTGTGTATGCCGGTGAAGGTTTCAACCTATGAACCGGACGATTCCGCAGAGACGGGCACACGGGCTGAACAGTACGCACGGATTCTCTCCAAAATGGTGCAGTATGAGACGGTGTCCTATCCGGAGCAGCATGATGTGCCGAAGATCGAGGGATTCCACCGGCTTCTCTGGCAGCTGTTTCCCAGGGTGTTCGAGGAGCTGGAAATCACGGACATCGACGGCAACCTCCTGCTGTTCTGGAAAGGGACAAAACACGACAAGCCGCTTGTATTGATGAGCCATCAGGATGTCGTGCCCGCGGAGGGCACATGGGAGCACGCGCCATTTTCCGGCGATATCGCGGACGGCAAGGTCTGGGGCAGAGGTGCATCGGATACAAAATGCTCGGTCATGGGGTTCTTTCAGGCGGTGGAGGAGATGCTTGAGGCAGGCGTCACGCCGGGGCAGGATGTCTATCTGTCGTCCTCCTGCACGGAGGAGTGGGCCGGCGACGGCTGCCCGAAGCTTGTCGCAGAACTGGAGCGGCGCGGCGTCCGGCCGTACCTTGTCTGTGATGAAGGCGGCGGTATCATCACGGATCCGATCGGCGGAATTCACGGAAATTTTGCCATGATCGGCGTATTTGAGAAGGGAAAGGGAGACGTGACGTTCACGGCGCGCAGCAGCGGCGGACACGCGAGTGCACCTGCGGCCGACAGTCCAATCGCGAGACTCGCGGATTTTGTGCACGATGTGGAACACCACCCGCCGTTCCGGAGAAAGATGTCCAAAGAAGTACAGGCCATGTTCCGGACACTGGCACCGTACGGGACGTTCGGTCTGCGTCTGGTATTCGGCAATCTGTGGCTTTTCAAGCCCCTGCTTGTCCGGGTGATGCCGCGGATTTCCGCGCAGGCGGGCGCCATGCTGCAGACGACGATCGCGTTCACGATGAGCTCCGGCTCTGACGCCTGCAATGTGATGCCGCAGGAGGCATCGGTCGGTGCCAATATGCGTTTCATCCCGCATCAGGGGATGGAGGAGAGTCTTGGCATCATCCGGGACCGGGCGGCAAAATACGGGCTGGAGATGTCAGTGCAGCATGCCAACGATTATTCCACGCCGGTTGATATCGACGGCGC
>ONQW01000094.1 GCA_900320025.1 uncultured Lachnospiraceae bacterium | reverse complement strand
CGCAGGAACATGTCTCATTCGTCCTGAACAGACCGGCTGCGGCATGGCCGGTCAGTCTGGGCGCGCTGCGCCGTTTTGCCGTGTGGTGCGGCGGAGAATATCCGGACATGAAATCATATATGGATGCAGTGAGACAGCTCTTGGATGCGCATCCCGGATCAGACAATCTCGGCCGGGAGATGGAGGCGCGGCTGCGGAACCGGCAGGAGCAGCAGCCATGGTTTCCTCTGTTTTTCTCTCTGGTGCTGGCCAATGATTTCTTCTACCGCCATGTTCCCTTTGCGGCAGAAAGGTGCAGCATGGGGCAGCAGGCGGTGGCATTCGCAGGGATGACGGAGCTCCTTCTGCTGATGACCGCTGCGATGAGCGGAGATGAGGAAGAAGATCATTTTTCCGCCGCTGGCGGAACGCCGGATGATGTGGCAGGACGGGACGGGCAGAACAAAATTCTGATTGATGGATATGCAGCTTTTTTCCGCATGGCGGAGCTCACGGATTTTGACAGAAATCTGCTGGCTTCTCTGGAGAACGACGGAGCAGATCAGGCGGGATGAGGGGACATGGAGAGGGTTCGCGTGAAACAGGAAAAGGTTCGTGAAAACAGGAAAAACCAGACAGGGAGTGCGGCAGGGGCGCTCAGAGCGGCATTCCCGTTCACGCTGCCGGTGCTGGCCGGCTATTTGTTCCTGGGATTTTCGTACGGTCTGTATGCACATTCGGCGGGGCTGGCCTTCTGGTATCCGGTGTCGATGGCAGCGCTGGTTTACGGCGGATCGCTGGAGTTTGTGCTGGTGTCCATGCTGTGCGCTTCCTTCTCGCCGGCGACGGTATTCGTAGCTGCCCTTGTGATTCAGGCAAGGCATCTGTTCTATGGGCTTGCAATGCTCGGGAGATATCAGCGGACGGGGTGGAAGAAGTTTTTCCTGATCTTCGGCATGAGCGATGAGACCTTTGCGATCAACTGCTCCGCGGCGATTCCGGAGGGAGCCGACCGCGGGTGGTTTTATCTCTGGGTGACGTGGCTTGACCAGCTTTACTGGATCGCTGGCGCCGCGCTTGGAGCGCTGACGGGGATGGCGATCCGTATTCCTGTCAAGGGGATAGAGTATATCATGACGGCCATGTTTGTGTGCATTTTCCTCGATCGCATCCGAAGCGAGAAGCAGGGGTACACGGCACTGATCGGGCTGGGATCCTCGATTCTATGTCTGGCAATATTCGGGCCTCTCGCGCTGCTGGCGGTGTTTCAGAAGCCGATCAGTCAGGTTCTGGAGCGGAGAAACCGCTATGCCTCGCTCTCCGAGAGCGATCTTCCGGAGCGGGCAAACCACCCCAGGATGTCTGATGAGGCAATCGATGCCCCGTCATCCGGGAGCAGTCTTCCGGGTCGGAGTGCTGACGGAGCAGGTGGCAGGGCAGCAGACAGAGCAGTGGAACAGGAAATTTCAGGGAACGACGCGAGAGGGGAGACAAAGCAATGACTATGACTGTGACGCAGGCTGTCATCACTATCGCAATGACTATGACTGTGACGCAGGCTGTCATCACTATCGCACTTGCGGTGGCAGCGACGATGCTGACGAGATTCCTTCCTTTTCTGGTATTCCGGGAAGGCAGAGAGACGCCAAAATTCGTGACGTATCTGGGAGAAGCGCTCCCGGCTGCCGTCTTCGCGCTTCTGGTGGTGTACTGCTTCCGCAATGTGACATGGACGCGCGGTTCGCGCGGCATTCCGGAGCTGATCGCGTTGGCAGTGACGGTCGCGCTTCACTGGAAGAGGCATAACATGATGCTGTCCATGGCGGGCGGGACAATTTGCTACATGCTGCTGGTGCAGCTTGTCTTCGGCTGAAGGGCAGTATTTGGCTGAAACAGATGCCGCGACGGGCGTGGCATGAGTAAGGGTATAGGTTTGAAAGTCCTGCTGATGCAGGACTTTCAAAACCCAGAGCCGGTGCATGCGCACCGGCTGCCCTATTCAGCAGAAACGCATTCGTGGATTTTGCCTCAGCGGGGTATAGATATGAAACTTCTCCTTTTTCTAGCAAACAGCATTGCCCTGGGATTCGGTCTGTCCATGGATGCATTCTCCGTTTCGATTGCAAACGGACTTGCCGATCCGCATATGAGCCGCCGCAGAACCTGCGGGATTGCCGGGTGCTTTGCCTGGTTCCAGTTTCTGATGCCGATGGTTGGCTGGATCTGCGTACACAGCATTGCCGCGTATTTTGAAGGATTTCGAAAATGCATCCCGTGGATCGCACTGGTCCTGCTGCTTGGAATCGGCGGAAAGATGCTTCTGGAGGGGCTGCGGAGCGCCGGAAGGAAGACGGCGGCAGGGGAGGAAGGAGTCTCTTCGACTGCGGAGAGGGAGAATCTGAAAGAAAGAGAGAAGAACCGGTCTGAGAAGAGCACGGCGGAAAGAAGAACCGACCGTGGCGCGGATGGCAGGCGTGCGGATGGCGGGAATCCGAATGGCAGGCCGGATGGCCGTCTTGGAACGGGAGGCCTGATTCTGCAGGGCATTGCGACCTCCATCGACGCCCTCTCGGTTGGATTCACGATCTCCGGCTATTCGGCGGGAAGGGCCTTTGCCGCCTCAGTCATCATCGCCGTGGTGACTTTTGCCGTCTGTCTGGCGGGACTCCTCTTTGGGAAAAGGTTCGGGGAGAAGCTTACAGATAAGGCCTCTGTCCTGGGCGGTGTGATTCTGATCGCGATCGGCATCGAAATTTTCGCAACCGGGCTCGGCGCGTGAGGAGGACTCCCGGCATGTCTGTCAGGATGTCTTGGGGCTGAGTGCGGAAGAGCAAGCGGCGCGGGCGGCGAGGGCAGCTTATTCCGGTGCGAGGCCGATGCATTCTCCTGCTTGTAGGCCCAAGACAGGCAGAGCAGTTTATTCTGGCGCGGAGGGGAGGCCGATGCGGGAACAGCAGTCTACGACAACGGAACAGAGACGGCAGTATGTCGCGATAGACCTCAAATCATTCTATGCTTCGGTGGAATGTCAGGAGCGGGGCCTCGATCCGCTGACCACGAATCTGGTGGTGGCGGATGTGAGCCGGACCGAGAAGACGATCTGTCTTGCGGTGTCGCCTTCACTCAAAACCTATGGCCTTCCGGGCCGCACACGGCTCTTTGAGGTGCAGCAGAAGGTGCGGGAGATCAATGCAGCCAGACGGGCGGCTATTCATGGCCGTCCCTTCCGCGGCAGCTCCTGGGACAATGAGGCGCTAAAACGCGATCCGTTCCTTTCTCTTGACTTTATTGCGGCGACGCCGCGGATGGCGCTGTATATTCAGAAGAGCACGGAAATCTATCATATTTACCTTGACTACATTGCGCCGGAGGATATTCATGTCTATTCCATCGACGAGGTGTTCATGGATGTCACGAGCTATCTTCACAGCTATGGCATGACGGCACATGAACTCACCCGGAAGATCATCCGGGATATTCATGACAGAACAGGAATCACGGCGACAGCGGGCATCGGAACGAACCTCTATCTGGCCAAGGTGGCGATGGACATTGTGGCAAAACATATGCCGGCGGACGAGGACGGGGTGCGCATTGCGGAGCTCGACGAGCTTTCCTATCGGAGGAAGCTGTGGACGCACCGGCCGCTCACGGATTTCTGGAGGGTGGGACGCGGCATCGCACGAAAGCTGGAGCAGAACGGGATGTTTACCATGGGGGACATCGCACGCTGTTCGGTGGAACGGAGCCGGGGGTATGACGGAGAGGATCTGCTTTACCATCTGTTCGGAGTGAATGCGGAATATCTGATCGATCACGCGTGGGGCTGGGAACCGGTGACGATTGCGGACATCAGGGCGTATCAGCCGGAAAACTGCAGTCTCAGCCAGGGGCAGGTGCTCTCCAGCCCGTACAGCCAGGAGAAAGCAGGGCTGGTGGTTCGGGAAATGACAGATCAGCTGGTGCTTGACATGGTTGACAGGCGGGTCAGGGCAGATTCGATTGTGCTGGTGATTGGATATGACAGAAGCAGCCTGGCTGATCCGGAAAGGCGGCGCGGCTATCAGGGAGCTGTCTCGACAGACCGGTATGGGAGAGAGGTCCCGAAGGAGGCGAGCGGGCTGGTGAAGCTGGGCTATGGGCCGCACACGTCGCGGGAGATCGCCGAGGAGGTGATGAAGGTCTACCGCAGGATCACGGATCCGGAACTTCTGGTGCGCCGCATCACCATTGCGGCGGAGCATGTGGTGACGGAGGAGACGGCGCAGCAGCCGGAAGAGCAGTTTACGCAGCTTGACCTCTTCACAGATTTTGCAGCAGAGGAACAGAAGAAACAGCAGCAGGAGGAGGCCGCAAGAAAGGACAGACGTATGCTGGAGGCAGCGCTGGCCATTCAGAAGCGCTATGGCAAAAATGCGATTCTGAAGGGCAGGGACCTGGAAGAAGGGGCGACGACGAGGCAGAGGAATGGACAGATCGGCGGACACAGGGCATGACAGAGGGGAGCACGCACAGGTGGAAAAGCGAGCCGCTGCTCCTGATGTGCTGGAGGCGGCGGAGCAGGAATGTCTTGCACGGTACGGTGCACTGATTTCACGCCCGCATCCTGACCCGGACCACCATCCGCGCGCGTCAATGGCACAGCGGGCGGCGCAGTTTTCACCGTTTGCGGCTCTGTCGGGCTACGACGAGGCCATCCGGAGAACGGCGGAGGAGCAGCAGAGCAGAATGGAGCGCACAGAGGGAAGAAAGGACGGCGCGGTGGACCCTGCGCCGCCGTCGATCTGAGTGCGGCGGAGACGGCCGCGGTGTGTCGCGGGAGGTGCTGCATAAGCTCGATGAGTGAACGATTTGTAGAAAGAGACGGCCGCGGTGTGTCGCAGGAGGTGCTGCAGGGAAGACCTGGTTATGCCGATCCGTGTGCACAGAAATGCAGGGCAGTATAGATGGGAGCGTCATGGCGGAGCAGAATGGAACGGAAGAGGCGGGACGGAGCAAAGCGCCGGAAGGCGGCGGACGGTACCCGGGCGGATACAGGACGCCGTCGGAGTCTGTCGTGGAGACGACAAAATCGCTTAAATATGAGGATATCAACGGATACGGAAGGCTGTTCGGCGGGCGGCTGATGGAATGGATCGATGAGACGGCGGGGCTTGCCGCTGTGCGTCATTGTTGTAATATGGTGACAACGGCAGCCGTGGACAACCTGCAGTTCAAGGCAGGAGCCGGTCTCGGCGATATCATTGTCATCATTGCCAGGGTGACATATGTGGGACACACATCTGTGGAGGTTCGTGTTGACACCTACGTGGAGGACGTGGAGACAGGGACGCGGCGGCCGATCAACCGGGCTTTTCTGACAGAGGTCTGTGTGGACGCGGACGGCAGGCCTGTCCCGGTGCGCTATGGACTGATGCCGCAGACAGAGGGGGAAAAAGCCGATTATGAAGGAGCGCAACGACGCATTGCGCTGCGCAGGCAGCGGAGAGAGGAAGGATTCTGACAGCCGGAACCGGGGATCGCGGAAGAGCGGCGGAAAGCACCCCTGGCCGGAGGCGGAATCGAGTTTCTATGACCAGCTTCTGGAGAAAATCATAGAGAGCGGCATGACGGATGCCGAGGTTTACCGGCGCGCCGGCATGGACCGGAGGCGGTTCTCGGAGATCCGCTGCCGCCATAATGTGATGCCGAAGAGAAGGACGGTTTTTGCCCTGATTCTGGCACTTCATCTGAGCTATGATGAGGCGGTGGAGCTGATGCAGTGGGCGGGAATTGCTTTCTCCCCGGCAAGTCAGACGGACCAGATCGTGAAATATTGTATCTGTCACAAGATCTATGATGTGATTCTGGTCAACCAGATGTTGGATGATATCGGAGAAAAGATTCTCTGAGGCACGGGGTATAGCGATGAATATTCGGGATGAAGTGATGAGGATGAAGCAGGCGGCGCCGGAGATGGCGGCCTCGCCGGTGGAGACGCGGAACAGGGCGCTGGAACGGATGGCGGCTGCACTTCGGGAGCATCGGGAAGATATTCTCGCCGCGAACGCGGAGGATCTCGCGGCGGCGGAGAGCGCCGGTGTCCCGCAGGCAGTGAGAAAGCGTCTGCGCTATGACGACAGCAAAATGCGTGACAGTGCGGCCGGACTCAGGGAACTCATACAGCTTCCGGATCCAGTGGGCAAAGTGCTGCTCCGGAGGGAACTGGACAAAGGACTTGTTTTGACAAAGGTGACGGTTCCGATCGGTGTGATCGGCGTGATTTTCGAGGCGCGGCCGGATGCGATGGTGCAGGTGGCATCGCTGTGCATCAAGAGCGGAAACTGTGCGATTCTGAAGGGCGGGAAGGAGACGGCGGGAACGAACCGCGTGCTCTTTACTCTCATTCATCAGGCGGCGGTGGAAGCGGGACTGCCGGAAGCGGCACTCTTTCAGGCGGAGGCGCACAATGAAATTGACGAGCTTCTCGCCTGTGACGACTGCGTGGACCTCCTGATTCCGCGAGGATCGGGAAAGTTTGTCCGCTATATCATGGATCACACCAAAATTCCGGTGATGGGGCATTCGAGCGGCATCTGTCATATCTATGTGGACCGGGACGCGGATCAGGACAAGGCGGTTCCGGTCATTCTGGATGCCAAGACACAGTACCCGGCCGCCTGCAATGCGGTGGAGACGCTGCTGATCAACCGCGGGATTGCCGGATCGTTTCTCCCGCGCATCGTATCGCAGCTGGCGGCAGCAGGCGTGGCCATCCATGGCACGGAGGAGGCGGAGACCCTGCTCAGAAGAGCGCTGGAGAGCGGAGCCGGCGCGGCGGACCGGGACCTCATCGCCGGAGTGCTGCAGTCTTACGACATCATGCAGCCGGAGGAGTTCTCGAGAGAATACAATGACCTTGACATCTCCATCCGCCTTGTCGACGGAGTTCAGGAGGCGGTGGATCATATCAACCGATACGGATCTCATCACACGGACGCCATTCTCACGGAGAACGCGGAGACGGCGTCGTATTTCCAGCAGATGGTGGACAGCGCCGGCGTGTACTGGAACTGCAGCACAAGATTTGCGGACGGATACCGGTATGGCTTCGGCGCGGAGGTCGGCATCAGCACCGGGAAGCTCCATGCGCGCGGGCCGGTCGGACTGGACGGGCTTGTCACCTATCAGTACCGTCTCACCGGAAACGGTGATGTTGTCGGCGACTATGCGGCCGGAAGAAAGGAGTTTCATCACAGGGATCTTCCGCTTGTCTGACTGCAGGGAACAGAGCTTTCATTTGGAACGGTTCTGACGGCCCTGTCCGTTCTGCGCAGCGCCGCGGCGGAGACAGCCACGGCTGGCTGATCTTCCGCTTGCCTGACCAGGAGACATGGGAGTATACTGGGCAGGCTGTCCGGTGTATTCAGGTGGATGCCTGAATGGCATCCTCCTTCCCACTCGCACAAAACTAAAGGAGATCATCATGCAATCTGTTTCTCATTCTAAACCTGTCACCGCGCATCAGCGCACGATATGGACCGTGCAGGCCGGCATCATTGCCGCGCTGTATCTGGTTCTGACCCTGCTCGCCGCAGGATTTGATCTCGCGAGCGGAGCAATCCAGGTGCGCTTTTCCGAGGCACTGACCATTCTTCCTTATTTCACACCCGCTGCCGTTCCGGGTCTTGCCGTCGGCTGCCTGATCGCCAATTTTGTCACCGGGTCCGCGCTGCCGGACGTGGTTTTCGGCACGCTTGCCACGCTGCTTGGCGCGCTTGGCACAAGGGCGCTCCGGAAGCACCGCTTTCTGTGCAGTTTTCCGCCGGTCATCAGCAATATGATCATTGTTCCGCTGATTCTGATCTATGCCTATGGCGTGCCGGGCGGCTTCCCTTACCTGGCGGCCACGGTCGGCGCCGGGGAGGCGGTCTGCTGTATTCTGTTCGGTCAGATTCTGATCAGCGCCCTGAGACCGGTGCGGAATCAGATATTCGGGCAGATGTGAGCATGAAGTCCGTATCCGTGTTTTGCGCACCGGAATGGCGCGGAAACAGCGATTCGAACCGCGGAAACATCCATTCAGACTGACATGAAAAGAGCATAGCAGCATAGAAAAAGCAGGTGCGGCAGGAAGGAACCGCGCCTGCTTTTTGATTGATATGAGCATCCGGTTGCAGCAGAAATCAATCCGTCCGCGGAGCTGGCGGCGCTGACCGGACAGACGATGGATGCGAAGATATGGGCAGCGCAATAAATCCCCCAAATATCGCTTGACAATATGTAGCACACTACATATCATAGGACATGTCACATGCTACATGTCCTACGCAAGTGGGTAAAGCAACGATGGAACAGATTTGCAGTGAACGACAATTGTGTGAACCGTGCCGCACAGAAGGCGGCGCAGGGAAATCAGGAGCATGATGAATCAGCAGGGTTACAAAAAAAGAACATTCGAGGACGCGCCGCTCGCGTTTCAGATCAAGATGCTGGATGAGAAGATGACCTCGATCTGGAATGCGGAACTCTCGGCCTACGGGCTTACCTTTTCTCAGTTCCCGGTTCTGATTTATCTGGTGAAGAATCAGGACCACAAGGTGACCCAGAAGGAGCTGTGCGAGGCGGTTCATGTCAAGCACCCGACCATGATCGGGCTGCTGGACCGGCTCGAGGAGAAGGACCTCGTCGTGCGCAGGCGGGATGAGGAAAATCACCGGTTCAACCGCATCGCACTCTCGGAGCGGGGCCTTGAGATGATGCAGTCCTTCCGTCTCGACCGGATCCGCTCGGATCAGCAGACGGTGGAGGGCCTGAGTGAAGCAGAGATGCAGGAATTGTCGCGGATGCTGGGGCTGGTGTATCGGAATGTGAAGCGGATCGAGACATCGCTGACAGCGGCAGATGCTGATACCGGGACTGCAGCGGGAGCACCGCCGGAAGAACGGAACGGAAGCAGGACGGGACGGGATAAAGGTTCCTGAGAAATGCAGGGTGTTGATATCCGGCAGCAAGGCAGAGAGTGAGTGCCGGAAAGTACACAGCATAGTCTCAAGAAACAGGCTGAAGAATTGGTAGAAAATCTATGATTAAAACATTGGCAGCACAAATAAAACAGTACAGGCTGGTGTCCGCGCTGACACCGCTCTGGATGGTGGGAGAAGTGGTCTGTGAGATGATCATTCCGGTGTTTATGGGAATGATTGTCGATAAGGGCATTTACGGCGGCGATCTGCACTATATCTATTCCATGGGCGGAAAGATGATCGTGGTCGCGCTGTTCGGCTTTCTGTTCGGCGTCCTCGGAGGTGTCTGCGGAGCAAAGGCATCCACAGGCTTCGCCAAGAATCTCCGCAAGGCCATGGACGACAACATCCAGACCTTCTCTTTTGCCAATATCGACCGACAAATTTTCCCCGTCGAGCCTCGTCACGCGGCTGACGACGGATGTGACGAATCTGCAGAATGCGTACCAGATGATTCTCCGCATGGCGGTCCGGGCGCCGATGTCCATGATCGTGGCGATGGCCATGAGCTTTGTGCTGAGTCCGCGGCTGGCGAGCGTGTATCTGATCGCAGTTGTGATTCTCGGCACGATCATCTTCTTTCTGATGGGCTCCACGACAAAATATTTCAAACAGATTTTTGAAAAATATGATCTGATGAATGAGAGCGTGCAGGAGAACGTCTCGGCGATCCGGGTCGTCAAGGCATATGTGCGGGAGGACCACGAGATCAGCAAGTTCAAG
>ONQW01000104.1 GCA_900320025.1 uncultured Lachnospiraceae bacterium | reverse complement strand
CAGCATCAGGAGGTCCGGCTGGTAAGTCCGGATAATGTCACAGGCACAGTCCACAATAAACTGATCCGTCTCCGGGTGTCTGCGGATCGTCACGCCCGGTAGATAACGCCGCACCACCGTGTCGTAGAGCTCCTGGGACGTCCCGCTCTTCCGAAATGCCTCCTCCGCCGTCGCGGCCGCCTTTCCCGGCCAAAATTCGTCAATCAGGTAATCGATCGACGGGTGATTCCCGGTGCACGGCCAGAACACCGCCGCCGTCTTCCTGCCCGCCCGGTGCGCGGCATCAAACAGATCCTCACAGCGACAGACATCGTGGAACCAGTACCATGGCGTCTTCCTCCGTCCCGGGACGACCTTTTCATTCGTGATGACACCCGTTTTGTCCGGATAGCAGCCACTGGCGATCGAGCAATGCACCGGATACGTCACACTCGGGTAAATCGTGCGCATCCCGCGGACCATCGCCATATGCGGATAAAACTGCTTGAACGTCGGCATCTCCCGCAGAATTTCCAGATCTTCATAAACAAGCGCGTCATTCGACATGACAATCAGCCTGTGATTTCCCATCTCTGTACCCCGTTCCGCATAATTGTCCCTAACAAGTTTAGCTTGTTAGGGACAAAATCCCCCGCCGTCACATTTTCCCGTTCATGGAGAGCGCGATGCGGCCGCGCTGCTGGTCGACTGAGACGACGGTGACATCCACGATGTCACCGACCCGGACGACTTCCATGGGGGTTTTGATGCGGTGGTCCGCCATGCGGCTGATGTGGACAAGGCCATCCTGGTGGACGCCGATATCAACGAAGGCGCCAAAATCCACGATGTTGCGACGAAGGCGCCAAAATCCACGATGTTGCGGACGGTTCCTTTGAGTTTCATTCCCGGCGTGAGGTCTCCGATGGAGAGGACGTCGGACTTGAGTATCGGTTTCGGCATGTCCTCCCGCGGGTCTCTGGCGGGTTTCTCGAGTTCTGTGAGGATGTCACGCAGCGTGACCTCTCCGATGCCGATGCGCTCCGCTGTGCGCTTCTTATCCTTCACGAGGAGGCCTGCCATGCGGAAAGAGGCCGGATCGTCGGCGAGTCCGAGGCTGTGCAGAAGTCCCTTCACGGCGTCATAGTTCTCCGGATGGACAGCGGTGGCATCGAGCGGTTCCTTTCCTCCCTGGATGCGCAGGAACCCGGCGCACTGCTCAAAGGCCTTCGGCCCGAGTTTCGGCACCTTGAGGAGCTCGCGCCGGCTCTGGAAGCGGCCGTTGGCCTCGCGGTACGCGACGATGTTCTTCGCGAGCGCGGCCGAAATGCCCGAGATATAAGAGAGTAGGGAGAACGAGGCCGTGTTGAGATCGACGCCGACGCGGTTCACGCAGTCCTCCACCACGCCGCCGAGCGCCTCATCGAGCTTTTTCTGGTTCATGTCGTGCTGGTACTGCCCCACGCCGACCGCCTTCGGGTCGATTTTTACAAGCTCCGCCAGCGGATCCTGCAGGCGGCGCGAGGTCGCCGAGCGCTGCCCGACGTCAAAATTCGGGAATTCCTCGGTGGCGAGTCTGCTCGCGCTGTACACGGACGCGCCGGCCTCGTTCACGATGATATACTGGACAGGCTTCTCCTTCGGATTCTCCGCCGCATACTCCCGGATCAGCTCCGCGATGATCTGTTCCGATTCGCGCGATGCGGTGCCGTTGCCGAGGGAAATCAGGGTCACATGGTCCTTTTTGATCAGCTGTTTGATCGTGCGCTTCGTCTCGTCCACGCGGAACTGCGGCGCGGTCGGATAGACCACGGTAGTATCCAGCACCCGCCCGGTCGGATCGACGACGGAGATCTTGCAGCCTGTGCGGAAAGCCGGGTCCCAGCCCAGCACAACCTGCCCGGCAATGGGAGGCTGCATCAGCAGCTGTTCGAGATTCTTGCGAAATACGACAATCGCGCCGTCCTCCGCGCTCTCCGTGAGCCTTGTCCGCAGCTCCCGCTCGATGGAAGGCGCGATCAGCCGCTCATAGCTGTCCCGCACGGCCTCCTGCAGCGCCGGCGTGGTGTAAGGATTGGGACGCTCCGGATGGAGTACCAGTCTGGTCTCCAGATACTGCAAAATCTGTTCTTCCGGTGCATTGATTTTAACGGTGAGGAATTTCTCGTTTTCGCCGCGGTTGATGGCGAGAATCCGATGCCCCGGTATTTTGTTCAGGGCCTCCTCGAAGTCAAAATACATCTCATAGACAGTTCTCCGGCTCTCCAGCTTTTTGTTCTCCGCTGTCGGCGCCGCTCCTGTCTTTCTGACAGACGCGTCTGCGGTCTCAGACGCGTCTGCGGTCTCTTTCCCGGTTCTTCCTGCTGCCGCGGCTCCGCCATGTTCCGCCACCGCGCTGACGAGCCTTGCGCCGCCGGATTTTCCCGCCGCGGCGCCTGCTGTCCCCGCTCCGCCTGCCTTACCTGCGGCTGCGGCGATTGTCCTGCCCGCCGCCTGCTTCTCCGAGGTCTGGATGGTGCCGAGCTTCCAGGTTTCCTCCCGGATCCATGTGCGGTATTCGGCGTTGTCCGAGATCTGCTCGGCGATGATATCCTGGGCGCCCTGCAGTGCCTCCTCCGGTGTGCGGACCGCGAGTTCATCCGGATCACTGCCAGTCTTATTCGCCGCCTCCGCGGCGGCAGTTTCCACGCCGCCGGACTTTTCTGCCTCCGCAGCCGCCGTTTTCACACCGCCAGATTTTCCCGCTTCCGCGGCGACCGTTTTCGCACCGCCGGTCTTGCCCGCTTCCGCGGCGGCCGTCACATATTTTGCCGCTTCCTTCAGAAGCGGCTCTGTCGCTGTCTGCGCGAGAATATATTCTGCCAGCGGCTCGAGGCCCTTCTCCTTCGCAATGCCGGCGCGCGTCTTCCGCTTCGGGCGGTAAGGACGGTACAGATCGTCCACCGCCACCTGCGTCCGGGCGCTCTCAATCGCCGCACGGAGATCTTCCGTCAGTTTTCCCTGCTCTTCGATGGAGGACAGAACCTGCTGCTTTTTCTCCTCGAGCGCGCGCAGGCTCGCCAGCTGCTCGGAGAGGTCCCGCAGCTGCTCATCATTCAGCGAGCCGGTTGCTTCCTTGCGGTACCGCGCGATAAACGGAATCGTGTTGCCCTCATCGATGAGCTTCACCGCGGCCTCCACCTGGCCGCGCCTGACCTTCAGTTTCTCTGTGATTGCTCCAATAATATCCATACCGATTTTTATACCCCGTGCCGCGCCTTTTGCTGCACCGCGCCCTTCCGTTCCCGCACAACCTGCGCCGGGCAGATGTGCTTCTGAAAAGGACCATAGTGGCAGCCGCCCGCGCACTGATAGCACTTCACAAAATCTCCGCCTTCCAGCGCAGCCCGCGCGATGCCGGGATCCGCGAGCGCAGCGCGGCCGAGGTCCACGGTATCCAGCAGCCCGGCCTCCAGCACGGCCCGGATGTCCTCCGGCGTAAAAAGTCCGCCCACGCCGGACACCGGAACCGGCAGCGGTACAGCCTGCTCTGCGCATGCAGACGCGTCCTGGCCATTTCGCAGGGCCACGCGCAGCTTCACCCCGAGAGACAGGATGTCACTGATTTTGACCGGCAGACCGGTCTCGTCTGCCGCCGGAAGCGGAAAATCCCATCCGCTCGAAACCTGCAGATAATCACAGCCCGCCGCGATATACGCACGTGCCGCCGCAAGAGGCGTCTCCATGCCTTTCTCATACCCGGTCGTCCGCACGGAAATCAGGAAATCCGGGCCGCATTCCCTGCGGATGCCCTCGATGATCTCTCGGCCGAACCGCACCCGGTTCTCCACCGGGCCGCCGTACGCATCAGCACGGTGATTGGTGAGCGGCGACACAAACTGATTGATGAGGTATCCGTGACAGCCGTGAAGCTGCACGCCGTCGTAGCCGGCCTTTTTGGCGCGCACCGCGGCCAGGACAAACGCCTCCTGCACCGCCGCAATCTCCCTGAGACTCATGCTGCGCGTTTCATTTTCGCCCGCGAATCCCCGCGTCTTCATGGCCGACGGTCCCATCGGCACGCCGAATTCCGTCCCGCTCTGATACCCGGCGTGATTCAGCTGAATCAGCGCGACGCAGCCCGCGCGGTGGCAGGCCTCCGGGATGAGCTTGTGGCTCTCCGCCTGCGCATCATTCCACAGTCCCATCTGTGTCCGGCAAAATCTGCCCTCCGGCGTAACCGCTGTGGCTTCGACGCAGATCAGCCCAAAGCCTCCCTCTGCCCGCTCCCGGTAATGCGCGATATGCTTCTCCGAGGCAAGCCCGCTGTCGTCGGTATAGTCAAACTTGACCGTCGGCGCCATCGTGATCCTGTTCTTCAGCTCATAAGAGCCGATTTTGATCTTATCTCCTGCATTCATCTTCCTGTTTCTCCCCATTCTTTTATGCAGCTGATTCCCTTCGTCTCCAGATACCGTTTTATCCAGAATACCACGAACTGCTCCGCAGCGGCATCCCTGAATCAGATGCTCAGCGGTTGACTTCGCCGATCGGCGCAATTATGATAGAAGAAGCAGAAATTAAGCCGATCGGCCAAGACAGCTGGGTAAGGTATGTTTCTGCGCCGTTCGACTAAGTGGGCCGCAGGAAGACACTGGTTCCGCACCGATCGCCTTTAACACGCCGCACTGACACATTTTACTGCAATGGCGGCTTATGGAAAGGCTGCGTCGATACGCTACTTCAAGCTGACATGAGTGCCGCAAAGAACACCGCACGGAGGATACCCATGAAAATAACCAATTCCGTCACCTTTGGACAGGCCGTCCGGGAACGTCGAAAGGAACTTGGATACACACAGGACAGCATTGCTTCCTTCACCGGGCTGAGCGTCAGCTTCCTCTCTGATCTGGAAAACGGCAAGAAAACCATTCAGCTTGACAAGGCAATCTCTGTTGCCATGCTGCTGGGACTGGATCTCTCCCTGACGCCGCGCGGCGGGCTGCCATCTGATCGATGAACTTCTGAAGTCTGAATGATAAGGAGCTCATATGAAAACACTACTGATTTCCATCGAAAAAAACGGCGTGGAGACTCCCGTCGGAGTGCTCCAGGGGGAAAGCGGCAGGGACGCAGTGTTCACGTACAACCAGGACTATCTGCTGCATGGAGAGCCGATTTCTGTCAGTCTGCCGCTGCAGTCAACGCCGTTTGATGCCGCACGGACGCGCTGCTTTTTTGAAGGACTGCTTCCGGAAGGCTTCAGCAGGAAGGCCGTCGCGCAGTGGATTCACACGGACGAAAATGATTATCTGACCATCCTTGCCGCGTTGGGAAAAGAATGCCTCGGCGCGATTCGTATTTTGGATCAGACAGAATGGGATATGAAAAAGCAAAACGAAGAAGGGGCCGCGGCTGCTATTGTCTCTTCTTCGGATTCCCCCGATATTCAGGGTTCTTATCAAAAGCTGTCACTCGGAGAGGTGCGCGCGCTTGCTGCGGAGGGCGCGTCAAAATCCACCCAGCTCCTGGTCGGTTCTCATCTTTCCCTGGCCGGTGCATCCGGTAAGGTCGGCCTCTATCTTCATGAAGGCGAATGGTATCAGCCATTCGGTTCTGCGCCAAGCACCCATATCGTGAAGCAGAGTCATGTCCGCCTGAACCACATTGTGGAGAACGAGCTGCTCTGCACGCTCGCGGCAGCAAAACTCGGTCTTCCGACAGTCCGGAATTCGCTCATCAACACCGGAAATTTTACCGACTCGGAAATTCTTCTTGCCTCTGCCCGTTATGACAGAGATCTCATCCACGCGAAACGGCAGATTGACGGGCTTCCCTGCCCGCTGCGTCTGCACCAGGAGGATTTTGCCCAGGCACTCGGCATTTCATCCGGCAGCAAGTATGAACCGGCCGGAGCCGGATATCTTGGCAGAATTTTTCGTCTCCTGCGGGAGGTTACGTCGGACCCGATCCGGGATGAACGGCGGCTTCTCGACCTCCTGATCTTCGATGTGCTGATCGGCAATACCGATAATCACATTAAAAATCTGTCGCTTTTATATCAGCCGGACCTCTGCAGTGCCGCCCTTGCTCCCGCCTATGACCTGATCTGCACGGTCCTTTACAAGGGGAGCAGCACGGAAATGTCCATCGCCATTGCCGGGGAGAAGCGGTGGGACAAAATAAGCCGCCAGACATTTGAGGCCGCGTCCCCCGAAATCGGCATCTCCCGCAGAACGATTGCGGAAGAGTGGGACCGTCTCTCAGCAGGAATGAGTGATGCGCTGGAATCGTCGCTGGCCCTTCTCGAGGAGCAGGGACTTGCAGCGGCCCGCCCTGTCTGCAGGATGATTCTCCAGAAAACGAGCCGGTTCCATTCCGATGCTCTGTCCTGAAACGACACGCATCATATAGGTGCCCTTTGCAATATGTAATAGGAACGTCCTGCCCTGGCAGGACGTTCCTATTGATGCGGCGCTCTCTGCAGCACCCGCCTATGAGCTTATCAGGGATTTCCCCAGCGCGGTCTTACATCCTTTCATGCGCATTCCGCGCGATGACATCGAGCTGCTGTTCTCTCGTGAGATCGATGAACTTCACCGCGTACCCGCTGACACGGATCGTGAAGTTGGCGTACTCCGGCTTCTCCGGGTGCTCCATCGCGTCCTTCAGCTTGTCGATGCCGAACACGTTGACATTGAGATGATGCGCGCCCTGGGCAAAATATCCGTCGAGCACGCCCACGAGGTTGTCCTTTCTCTCCTCCTCGCTGTGGCCCAGCGCACCCGGGCTGATGGTCTGCGTGTTGGAGATACCGTCAAGCGCATACTCATACGGCAGCTTCGCGACGCTGTTGAGCGAGGCAAGAAGGCCGTTCTTCTCCGCGCCGTACGCCGGATTCGCGCCGGGAGAGAAGGGTGTGTAGGCCTCCCGTCCGTCGGGCAGCGCACCGGTCGCCTTGCCGTACACCACATTCGAGGTGATCGTGAGGATGGAGGTCGTCGGCTCGGAATTCCGGTAGGTGTGATACTTCCGGATCTTCGTCATGAACGTCTTGAGCAGCCGGACCGCGATCTCGTCGGCCCGCTCGTCGTCGTTGCCGTACCGCGGGAAATCGCCCTCGATCTTATAATCCACCACGAGTCCGGAATCGTCGCGCACCGTCCGCACCTTCGCGTATTTGATCGCGGAGAGCGAATCCACCACATGGCTGAAGCCCGCGATTCCGGTGGCAAAGGTGCGCCGCACATCGGTGTCGATGAGCGCCATCTCCGCAGCCTCATAGTAATACTTGTCATGCATGTACTGGATGAGGTTCAAAATATTGACATACAGGCCTGCCAGCCAGTCCATCATCTGATCATACTTGTGCATCACCTCATCGTAGTCAAGATATTCTGAGGTGATCGGCGCGTACTCCGGCCCGACCTGCATATGCTGTCCGTTCTTGTCAAGGAACTTCTCGTCCTTTCCGCCGTTGATCGCGTAGAGCAGGCATTTTGCCAGATTCGCGCGGGCACCGAAGAACTGCATCTCCTTGCCGGTCTGCGTAGCGCTCACGCAGCAGCAGATGCTGTAGTCGTCGCCCCAGACAGGCTTCATGACGTCGTCATTCTCATACTGAATGGAGGAGGTCCGCACCGAAATGGCCGCCGCGTAGCGCCGGAAATTTTGCGGCAGACGCGGGCTGTACAGCACGGTCAGGTTCGGTTCCGGGGACGGTCCCATATTCTCGAGCGTGTGCAGGAAGCGGTAGTCGGTCCGGGTCACCATCGATCTGCCGTCGAGTCCTGTGCCCGCGACCTCCAGTGTCGCCCAGACCGGATCGCCGGAAAACAGCTGGTTGTAGCTCGGGATGCGCGCGAACTTGACCATGCGGAACTTCATCGTCAGGTGGTCGATCAGCTCC
>ONQW01000145.1 GCA_900320025.1 uncultured Lachnospiraceae bacterium | reverse complement strand
GCATCCTCCGCTCCTTCCCGAATGTTATCGTATCCCCCCACACCGCTTTCTACACTGACGACGCCGTGGAATCCATGATCAGGAGCGCTTATGAGAGCGTTGATTGTTGGAGTAAGGGGAAGGAAAATCCATATGAAGTGAAACTCTGATGACGACCAGAGCAGCACATCGTGGGTAAGGCAGAGGTTTTTTGCAGTTTCTCCACCCTGTTCAGTTCTTCTGACTACCCGTTGAATTTCATTCGGTTTCCTCCAGCTCGGTTTATTCAGAATAATTACACTACGGGGCGTATTGTTTTATCTGGAAAAGCTGATTGCAGCGATGAAGTCCGTTTATAGATCCGGTGTATGTTTTCCATCACAGATATGACCCCGCATTACAAAAGCGCCGGCCTGCCGGTACATGGTGCTTGATCAGCGCCTGCGTGAAATCGAGTGAAGACTGCACCGGCACCTCTTCATCCCGGGCGGTGTGCCACAGAAATGTGGGAGGCGTGTTCTCTGTTACATAGTTGGTCACGCTAAGATAAGCATAGATTTCTTTGTTGCTCCCGCACAGGCATTTTACCAGGTCCTTGCCGTCAAAGGCATGAAGATTGGTGACCGCATAGCCGAGAATCATCGCATCCGGCCTGTTCCCTCTCTGCTCTTCCTCCGTAAAAAGACTCGAAGATGCTGGACCTGTGATGTCAGAATGTCAGCTTTCCGCACTTTTTCGTCCAATCTGCGGGAAGCTGACATCTATGCGGTTTCTTATCCTTCCTTTTCTGTTCTTCTTATCTTTTCTTCCTGTGCGTAAACGACTCCAGAATATCCTTTACATAGGAGCCCAGCCCGCCGGGATTCTGGATCCGGACGATTGCGTAGAACATCTGCGGTGTCGGGATTTTCGGAAGAAAGACGTAGTACTCGGGCAGCCACTCATATGGATTATATTTTTCCTTCGCGCGGTAGAGATCCTTGAAGCCATAGCAGGAATTCAGCTTCTCGTAAACAAAGCGCAGCATTTTCTCCACTCCGTTCTGCTGCAGGGCAGGTTCTGCGCTCTCTTCCTCTGATAATCCCGCAAGCGGCGCATTGCCAAGGCTTGCCCACTCGCAGCCCTCCGACAGGAACACCTGAAAGGCATCGTACATGATCTTTTCCATGATGCCACCGGGTGCGTCTTTTGCGCGCCTTGTCACATCTGCCATATATCCCGTTCCGTGCAGAAAAGGCACATAGACGATATAGCCCTCCATTTTCCCCTCGGCATTGACCGCGTAGAAATATCTCCTGTCAAACGGCTGGTCGAATGACGGCGTCCCCATCGTAAACGTCAGAAGACCACTCTTCTTCTCCTGCAGCCATTCATCTGTGATCCGGTTGAAGTTCTTCTCTATCTCCGGATCCCTCTTTTCCTGCGGTCTGTACTCCTTTACAACTATACCCGCCTTCATCGCATGATTGATGTTCATGCGCATCTTGGCGCCCTTTTTCCCGGCAATGCTGTATTCCGATAGTCTGAATCTCGCCTCCTCGCCGCACTTCGCCGTGCCAAATCCCTGTCGCCTATACTCATCGAGGAACATATCCGTCACGCTCAGAAAGAAAATATTGTGCGCGCTCCGCACACAGAAGTCCCTGAATTCCCGCAGAAGCGCCGGAAAATCCGCCGGCGCGCAGATGGGATCTCCGTTGACGACAATCGTATCTCCCACAATGCCATAGGGGATCACCCCATCCACTGTGCTGCCAAAATACAGGAGTTTATCCCTCTCTAGCGTAAGATACGAGCATGGGTTCTGCCCGTAGTCATGCAGAAGTGTCCTTGCATGCTGCAGATCCTGTCCGCTCGTCTTTCTGGACGAGAATCCCGGCTGAAGAACCAGGAAAATAATGATGATAAAGCACGCCCATGTAAAGTGCAGAATCAGGCTCTCAAACCGCCACATGCCTGCACTCTCTCCCGCAAAGGGTCCCCCTCCGAACAAAAGAAGGATGGTGGAGAGAACGCTGTCCGCCATGGCATGCAGTCCGGCATCGCCATTTTTGTCCAGGAAATGATAAGTCACCGCGGCATTCAGAAAAACAGCCACACCGGCTGCACCAGCAATCGCCGCTGCCCTCTTCACTGACAGCTTCTCCGACGGCACGCAGAAATCCCTGCGACAGCACCAGAAACCGATGACCATGACAGCGTTAACGGCAAGAATCAGTGCAGAGAGCGGATGATCCGCCCTTCCAAAGAGCAACAGGAGCAGGCTCATGAAATTTGCGCCCATCGTCACATTCAGCGCCGCCCGTTTTCTTCTGCGCAGCTGAACGCTGACGACGAGATTCACAATAGAAAAAAGACGCTGCTCCATTCTGCCCAGAATATAGAACAGTCCAATATTCCCCGACGGCACCGCCATAAAACTCTCTATGAGCAGCACCACCGCAAAAATAATCTGACAGACAATAAGCATGTTCTCAAAGCGGATTCTTGCCAATGTCCACTTTCCTGTTGTGTACTGCATTTTTCCTCCGTGCATTTCTGCCGTTTCTGCGCTACGATATAGCCGTCAGAAAGGTCGTGACTGCAATAATGGCTCTCTATCAGCGGGCATTATACTACACCGTATCAGACGGGTCAAAAATATACTGTATGGAGACAGGAAATCCCCGGGGCTTCCCTGTCGTTCTGCTGCACGGGAATGCGATGGACGGCAGTTATTTTCAAAGCGCTGTAAAAATACTGACCAGCCCGTATCGCTCCTCCCGTCAGAATCAGGATCCATCCCATTGCAGGTATCTTCTGATCGACAGCAGAGAACACGGAAAATCCATCTCCGGCAGAAGCGGCACGAAAGCCAGTCCAAAGCTCAATTTTGTCCTCATGGCGCAGGATCTTGAAGATGTCCTGCAGCAGCTGGAGATCAAAAAATGCATTCTTGCCGGACACAGCGACGGCGCCAATCTCGCAATGGTCTACGCAAGCCGGTACCCCGCGCGGGTCGGTGGACTTCTGCTCAATTCAGGAAATCTGAACGTCAAGGATCTGAAATGGTATGTGCGTGCCGCCATCCACGCCCGGTACACGGCCCTTTGCGCACTGAGCATCCTGTTCCATCCATGCCGCAGGATGGCCGCTGTGACTGGCCTCATGCTCCACGATCTGCCTGTGACAAAAGCGCAGCTGGCCGGAATTGATGTGCCCGTCTGGGTACTGACCGGCGAACACGACATCATAGGGCGTGCCGCCACAGAACAGCTCGCACAGCTCTTCCCGCGCTGCAGACTCATCATTCATAAAAATACCGGACATGACCTGCCGATTCAGGATCCCGCCTTTTTTGCAGGACTCATTCAGCATCTGGTAAGAGAAATTGCGTGAGATAGATTGGAGTGGTAATTGGTAATTGTCCGGCATCTTTGAACACACCTATCAGAGAGAGCCGGACGTTCCCGGGATTTGGTGCTATACTGCCGCAGGCAGAAAAAATAAGAAAGTGTTAACACAACAAGGGGGCATTATGTCCAAAATTGATTCCTCCGCCTTCATCGCAGAGGGCGCTAAGGTTCTGAAGGATGTGACAATTGGAAAGAACAGCAGTGTGTGGTTCAATACTACCATTCGGGGTGATCAGCCGATCACGATCGGCGACAACACGAATATTCAGGACAACTCCTGCCTGCACATTGATCTCCCCTATCCCATGCGCATAGGAAACGGTGTGACCATCGGGCATGGCTGTATCATCCACGGCTGTATCATCGATGATGATTCTCTCATCGGAATGGGCTCCATCATTATGAACGGTGCTCATATCGGGAAGGAGTGCCTGATCGGCGCCGGAACACTCATCACACAGAATACAGTCATTCCGGACCGCAGTCTTGTTTTCGGCAGACCCGGGAAGGTGATCCGCCCCGTTACAGACGACGAGATCGCCTTTATGCGCCATAATGCACAGCATTACGCAGAGGAGGGAAAGCAATATAAGGCAGAGGGATACGAGAAGAAATAAACACCTGTATTGCAAAAATGCCGGCCGACGGATTGACTCTTTATCTTCATAGACACCCCCAATCTCACCCGATCAGCCGTTCTGCCGCGAAGACAGCCAGGACTCCGCAGACAAGACTCAGAATGACATACAGCATGGCGATCCCGGTGCTCCCCTTCTCCAGAAGCCCTTCCGTC
>ONQW01000019.1 GCA_900320025.1 uncultured Lachnospiraceae bacterium | reverse complement strand
CCGTAGCTGAAGCAGGCCGGAAAAATGATGAGTCCGGCGCAGATCGCGACGAACGTGTCAAGCCCGCAGATACTGAGCGCCTCGCCGGCGAGCGTCCGCTCCCGGCTCATATAGCTTCCAAATATCTCCATCGCCGCCACGCCGAGGCTCAGCGTGAAGAACGCCTGATTCATGGCCGCGGTGATCACCTGTCCGATGCCGCCTGCCTCCTCCGCCCGCGCAAGGCTCGGCATCAGGTAAAATTTCAGCCCCTCCTCCGCGCCGGGCAGCGTCAGGCTGTGGACGACCAGCACCAGAATCAGCAGAATCAGGCCGATCATCATGACCTTCGTCACACGCTCCAGTCCCTTCTGCACACCTCCGCCGACCACCAGAAAGCCGAGAATCACCGTGAGTGCCATGAATACCGTCATTTCCACCGGATCACCCAGCATCCCGTTGAAAACCGCCGCAATATCGTCCCCGGAAGCTGCACCGTCAAACTGTCCTGTGAGAAACTTCCAGAAATAATCCAGCATCCACCCGGAAACCGTGGTGTAATACATCATCAGCAGATAGCAGCCCGCCATGCAGAAATAGCCGTGAATATGCCACCAGCTCCCCGCCGGCTCCAGCGCCCGGTAGCCCTCCACCGCGGATTTGCGGCTCGCGCGGCCCACAGCCAGCTCCATGCTCAGCACCGGCATGCCCATAATGACCAGAAAAATCAGATAAAACAACACAAAAATCCCGCCGCCGTACTGTCCCGTGATGAACGGGAATTTCCACACATTCCCTATTCCGATCGCGCATCCCGCGCTGACCAGCAGAAATCCGAGCCTGCTGCCGAAGTTTTCTCTCTCCTGCATTCTGTTCCCCCTATGCTGCCGCACTCATCTGAAGAAAACCTGAGATTCCGCGTCTGCGGCGCGGTCTGGTGCCCCGTTCCGCAGTTTTCTATCTGGAGTATACCGCGGATGAAGTCCGGATGGAATGAACAGCGGCCATTTACTGTCATGAAAAACATTGCTAGACTAATGTGGCAAAATAGGATTCGTTTGAAGGTGGCGCCGGTACGCCGCCCTCAAACTGACACCCGTGACGCAAAAGGCGCGGTGCGGGGTGGAAGAATCAGGAATGTAGAAGCGAGGCGGATATCATCATGGATGCAGCAGAACGCCGCAATGCAATCTATCAGAAATTAAAGTCAGCGGAAGGACCCGTGAGCGCCACGGCGCTCGCCGGAATGCTGGGCGTCAGCCGCCAGATCATCGTCGGAGACGTCGCCCTGCTCCGGGCGTCCGGCCACGACATTCTTTCCACGCCGCGCGGATACGTCCTCCCGGCGCCCGATGCCGCGGGTATAATCAGACGCATCGCATGCCGCCATGACAGCAGCGGCATGCGAAACGAGCTTTACGCCATTGTCGATCAGGGCTGCACTGTCCTGAATGTCATCGTGGAGCATCCCCTCTACGGAGAGCTCACCGGCTCTCTGATGCTCCGCAGCCGCTATGATGTGGACCGCTTCATCGACCGGTGCAGCACCTCTGACGCGCTGCCGCTCTCCTTCCTCACCGAAGGGATCCACCTCCACACCATTTCCTGTCCGGACGAGGAAACCCTGAAGAGAGTCCTTGCATCCCTGAAAAAGCTCGGTGTCCTGTATGAGAACACCTGACAGCAATCCCTTCCAGACATATGGACAGTGTCCCACTTCAAAACCGGATACAAATAGACCTTTTCCAAACCTGTCTATTCAAAATCCCAGCGAAGATCCGCGTTGCGAATCTGCGCCGGGATTTTCCAGGTCCTCTCAATTCAGTTTCAGATCTCCATCCTTCACCCAGCCGAGTCTGCGGCCGATGCTGTTGAAAATCGGTGTGAGCACAGCAGGAAGCACAAAGGAAATCATCAGAAGTCCGAACCAGTCCCAGCCCGTGATGGCGGTCTTCGTACCTGCGGCGATGTCATTCACCCATCCGGTGTAGACACCGATCTGCCCGACCAGTCCGCAGGTTCCCATACCGGAGGACACTGCCGCGCCATCCATTCTCAAGCGGAAGAGGCAGGTCGCGAGCGGCCCGGTGATGGCCGATGTCAGAATCGGTGCGATCCAGATTCTGGGATTCTTCACAATATTGCCCATCTGCAGCATCGAGGTTCCAATTCCCTGTGACACAAGACCGCCCCACCGGTTTTCGCGGAAGCTCATCACCGCAAAGCCGACCATCTGGGCACAGCAGCCCGCAACCGCGGCGCCTCCCGCAAGTCCGGTCAGCCCGAGCGCCGCGCAGATTGCGGCGGAGGAAATCGGCAGCGTCAGCGCGATGCCGACGACAACCGAGACCAGGATGCCCATCAGGAACGGCTGAAGCTCCGTCGCCCACATGATGACATTGCCGACGGACATCGCGGCCCTGCCGAGCGCCGGTGCCCACCATGCGGAAAGCCCGATGCCCACGCCGATCGTGACGAGCGGCGTGACGAGAATATCCACTTTTGTCTCCTTCGAGACAGCCTTGCCCACCTCCGAGGCGATGATCGCGACAAACAGCACCGCCAGCGGACCGCCTGCCCCGCCGAGGGCATTTGACGCAAAGCCCACGGAAATCAGGGAAAACAGCACGAGCGGCGGGCAGTGCAGCGCATAGCCGATGGCGACAGCCATCGCCGGTCCGCTCATCGCAGACGCCAGTCCGCCGACGGTATAATCCGTGCCGGCCACCGTCGCAACCGTGGCTGTCAGGAACGGAACATGAAACTGTGTCCCGATTGTGTTGATGATCGTGCCGATCAGCAGCGAGCAGAACAGGCCCTGCGCCATGGCGCCGAGCGCATCGATCAGATACCGCTTTACCGAAATTTCAATGTCCTTCCGCTTCAGAAATGTCTTGAACTTTTCCATATTATCTCCCTGTTTTGCCATGCCCTGTGGTTTTCCGCAGGTTTCTTCTGCGCTGCTGCAATTGTTCATCACCTGCTGCTGTTCATCACAAATGATTTACCATAAAAAGCAATGCGCAGACACGTGTCATGACACATGTCTGCGCACCATTATACGGTCCCTTTTCACTTTGTCAATCCAATTTGCCGGAATCTCCCCAGGGTTATCAGCCGGACTCTCCCCAGGGTATCTCACCGCGCATCAAACGGATCTCCCGGCGGTATCCCTCATCCTCATTCGGTGTCTCCAGAATAAACGGCAGATCGCGGCACGCCGGGTGCTCCGTCACCGCGCGGAGCGCCGCATACCCGATGCTGCCCCTTCCGATCTTCTCATGGCGGTCCTTGTGCGAGGCAAAAGGCGTCATGGAGTCATTGAGATGAATCGCTTTCAGGCGATCCAGCCCGATCACGCGGTCGAACGCAGTCATCACGCCGTCCAGGTCGTGCACGATGTCATATCCCGCGCTGTACACATGGCAGGTATCGAGACAGACGCCGATATGCTCCTGTTCCTTCACCCGGTCCAGGATGGCGCGCAGCTCCTCAAAGGCTGCGCCCACCTCCGTGCCCTTGCCGGACATCGTCTCGAGGAGCACCGTGGTCGTCTGATCCCGGCGCATGATCTCATTCAGCAGGTCAGCGATCTGGCCGACTGCTGTCTCAAGATCCTGCTCCCCGCGGCTGCCGGGATGAAAATTATAGTACTGATGCGGCGTCGCCTCCATGCGGATCAGGTCGTCCGCCATGCACTCGTGCGCGAATTCCCGCACCTCCGGCTTCGGAGAGCAGGGATTCAGCGTATATGGCGCATGCGCGACAAGCGTTCCGAAATGATGCTCACCCAGATATTCCATCAGCGCAGAGGCATCCGCCGGATCGATGGCCTTCGCCGCGCCGCCGCGCGGATTGCGGGTAAAAAAGGCAAAAGTATCCGCGCCGAGCGCCGAGGCGTGTTTTCCCATGGCGAGGAATCCTTTGGATGAAGAAAGATGACACCCGATAAACATGAGAATGATCCTTTCACAGATTTACCACATTTTCTCCGCATTTCGGACACAGATGCCCTGTATGATGGGGAGCATAGAACGAAGGAACGAAACGGATATCCGAAAGGAGCATCCACTGAGGTTTCGCTCAGGACCTGCCCTGCAGGCCCCGCTCTATGAGAACCAAAACTTTTTCATAACTCCCCCCTCAGGACCGCCGGCTGCCACCGGCGGTCCTTTCATATGAAAGCGACAATCCGGGAGCCATGATGCAAGCTTGCCTGCAGATCTGGCCTGCCTTACTCGTTTGCCGTGCGCTCCTTCTTGCTGTACATGAAGTCCGGAAGCCGTTTACCCTTCTTCAGCCAGTCGTGAAACTCCGCCGTCGCTGCGAACTCGACGTCGCCCGCGGAATTGAGGCAGGTTTCCAGGGAATCCTGCACCACGCCGATGATAAACCCGACACCGACGACCTGCATCGCGATGTCATTGGAAATGCCAAACAGGGCGCAGGACATCGGGATGAGCAGCAGCGAGCCGCCGGCCACACCGGAGGCGCCGCAGGCGCCGAGGGCGGAGACCACGGACAGCAGAATCGCCGCCGGAACGGAAACCTTCATATTCAGTGTGTTGCAGGCAGCCAGTGTCATGATGGTGATCGTGATCGCCGCACCGTCCATATTGATCGTCGCGCCGAGCGGGATAGAGACTGAGTACATGTCCTTATCCAGCCCGAGGCGCTCGCAGAGCGCCATATTGACCGGAATATTAGCCGCCGAGCTCCGGGTGAAGAAGGCGGTGAGTCCGGATTCCTTCAGGCACTTGAAGACAAGCGGATACGGATTGCGGCGCAGATACAGGGAGATGACAAACGGGTCGATCACCAGCGACATCAGCAGCATCGTGCCGACCAGCAGCAGAAGCAGCTTCCCGTATTCCGTGAAGATCGCGAGGCCGTTCGAGACAACGTTGGTATACACCAGACCCATGATGCCGAACGGAGCAAGGTTGATGATCCAGCGGACCATCTGCGAAACCCCGTCCGAGACATTCGACAGAAACAGCTTGGAGCTGTCCGACGCGTACCGCTTCATCGCCAGACCGAACAGGCTTGCCCAGAACAGAATGCCGATATAATTGCCGGAGGCCAGCGAGCCGAACGGATTCGAGACCAGATTGGAGAGCAGCGTATGCAGCACCTCGCCGAGTCCCTGCGGAATCACATCCGCCTGCGCGGCATCCGGGAGCGCCACCGTGACAGGGAAGGCAAAACTCGTGATGACGGCGACAAACGCGGCGAGAAACGTGGTCAGCATATAGAGCCAGAGTACCAGACCAAAGCGGCGGTCGAGGCGCGCCGTGCCCTGCGCCAGCGCACCGGCAACCAGAACAAAGACGAGCACCGGCGCGATCGCCTTGAGCGCGCCGACAAACAGATTGCCGAATTCCTCGATCCAGACAGCCTTCGGAAACAGCAGCGCCAGAACGACGCCGAGCAGAAGTCCGATGAGAATGCGGAGAATCAGGCTGGTGTGATTGTACCTGTGTGCAAGAGAACGAAAGAACTGACTGAGACCATTCATGATGTGATTTGTCCGCGGTCATGCCGCGGCACTTCCTCCCTCTTTGGAATACATGCCGCGCGGTACTGTCTACGTATTGCGGACAATTGTCCGCGCAGCACATGCTTTATCATATCACGAAATTGCCATCTGGCAAGGATATGTTTGCTAAAACGGAATGACTGTGCCGTGTACGCAGGCGGTTCATGAAAGGCAAAGGCCTGTTTCCTGTGGTATTCCACAGGAAACAGGCCTTCGTCATATCGCTGCCTCTGACCATATAGTTTGACCGCATCTCCGTCAAGTGACCTTCACGTCAGAAGCCGAAGCTGTGCTGCCTTCCGTGGGCGCAATTGACTGCCGTCTCATACGTCCTTCACATCACGTGCCGGAACTGCGCTCAGGAGAACACCACATTGTGTACCTGCCGCGTCACCGTGCCGGTCCCGTAGTCATAGCGCTGCACCATCATGAGGAGCGTCTGGTTCTCCGACGGATCGTTGCAGAAATACGTGCCGAGCCAGCCGTCCCATCCGTACTCTCCGTTGTGCCCGATGATCCCGCCCTTTCGCTGGTCCTGCATGACACGGAGGAAATTGCCGTAGCTGTGGCCGTCGAGGCCGATCCAGTTCCGGAAGGATTTTTGCTGTACGTCCTCCAGCTGGTGGGTCGTCATGAACTGAATCGTCCCCGGACGGAGGATCTGCTCTCCCTCCCGGGACTGTCCGCCCGCAAGCAGCATGCGGGCGAAGGCCATGTAGTCGTCCAGCGTGGAGAACAGACCCGCGCCGCCAAACTCCAGCGGATTCTCTCCGCCGTCATTGCGGATGCCGAGGTTGTTGCCCGTGTAGCGCTCCAGCCACGCCTCTCCCTCTGCCGGATCCTGCGAAACCTCCTGCCCCTTGCCGTAGTTTCCGGACGCTGCCTTCTTCGCGCCCTCGATGACCTCCTCCGGACTGTGATAGATGTAGGCCGCTGCGAGACGATCCTTTTTCTCATCCGGGACAAAGAACGCCGTGTCCTTCATTCCGAGTGGCTCAAACAGGCGCTTTCTCAGGAATTCTCCGTAGCGCATTCCGCTGACCTTCTCAATAACCGCGCCGCAGACATCCGCGGAGGTCCCATACTGCCAGTCCGTGCCCGGATCGAACTGCAGCGCGCAGCAGCCGAGACGGTCCGCAAACTGCTCCGTGGTCATGGCCTCCGGCGTGCCAAGGTGCTCCAGCACCTCGTCAAACAGCCTTGCCGTATCCGTCTCCGCCTGCGTCCGGCCGCCGGGGTAGACCAGGCCCGAGGTCATATTCAGCAGATCCCGGATCGTCATCGGATGCAGTGCCGGGACCAGTCCCATCGGCGTCTGTACCATCTGATGCGCGTAGGACGGGAAATATTTTGCCACCGGATCATAGAGATCGATCGCGCCGTCCTGCAGCAGCAGCATCGCCGCCGCGCTGGTCACCGGCTTGGACTGGGAGTACAGGTGAAAGATCGTATCCCGCCGCATCGGACGTTTCTGCTCCAGATCGGCATAGCCCTTCTCCAGATACGCGACCTCCTTCCCGTCCTTCTCCCAGAGCAGCGTCACGCCAGCGAACTGCCGCTCCTCCACCGCTTTCGTGAGAATTTTGTCAAGAAGCTCTGTCTTTTTGCGATATGTGCTGTCCATTTTTCCCTCCGTGCCGCGCTCCCGCGGCTTCTGCCTCCGCCCGTGTCTTTCCCTGCAGGGAAAGCCTGCCGGCTTCACCCGTGCCTCAGGAAATGTTTCCGGCGGAGAAACCCTCCCTGCTTCGCCCGTGCCTCAGTTAACATTCCCAAATCGGGGCATCTGCGTCTCGCCTATACCACAGGGAATATTTCCCATAATGAGGCATCAATAACGGCGCCGATCATCCCCGCGAGGCAATATCCCGCAGCAGTACCCTTATTTGTAAAATCCGCGGCCTGCATATCATGCCGCGCGATTCTTATGTTACCATAGGCAGAGACCGGGAGAGACAAAATTATGCCGAATGGCACAGAAAGGACATCACCTATGAGATACGACACCATCCTCTGCGACATGGACGGGACATTGTTTGACACGGAGCGAATTTATCACGCCGGCTGGAATGAGGCCGGTGTCCCCGACGATATCTATCGCCAGATGATCGGCCGGGACCACGGCGCCATCCGCGCGCTGCTCGCAGAGGCCGGCTTTGACGCGGAGAGTGTCTTCCGCGCAAAGCGCGAATACTGTGACGAACTGCTGGCAAAATACGTGCCGGAAAAGGACGGAATGGAGCGGACGATGAAATGGCTCAAGGAGAACGGCTATCACACGGCCATCGCGACCTCCAGCGCCCGTGAGGTCGCCGAGCACTATCTCAAGGTCTCCGACACCACCGGATATTTTGAGAAAATTATCTCCGGACACAGCCTGGAGCACGGCAAGCCCGCGCCGGACATCTATCTGATGGCCGCGGAGCAGATGCACGCGGAACCCTCCCGCTGCGTCGTAGTAGAGGACAGCCGGAACGGCGTGCTGGCCGGACGCGCCGCGGGCATGAAGACGGTGCTCATTCCTGACGAGTTTCAGCCGGATGAAGAGACAATCCACGCCGCGGACATCATCCTGCACTCCCTGGACGAGCTGCCCGTTTATCTGCGGATGCTGAACGGCGAGCTCTCCCTCTCGTGACCGCCGGGCGGAGTCTGCAGCATTCCGCTGCAGTTCCTGATCCTCTCGAAATCGCTCTCCATCATGACTCCTTCGAGAGCGCGTCCACCATATCCTGCAGAACAAGATAGCGCTCCATCCGCTCCTCCAGCTTTGCCTCTACCGCTTCCTTCCGGGCGGTGAGGTCCGCCAGCTTCTGATAATCGGAAGCCGCCTCCAGAATCTGCCTGTCGAGGTCCTTCTCCTCCGTCTCCAGACAGTCGATCTCCCCCTCGATGGCATCGTACTCCTTCTGATCCCGGTAGGAGAGCTTCTGACGGTGCTGGCGGCGCGTGCCGTCCCCGCCTCCGTTTCCGGTCTCCGGTGCAGCAGTACCGGAGACTGTGCCGTCCTGCGCCGCTTCCTTCATTTCCTTCCCATCTGCGCCGGATCCATCCGTACTCTTCCCCTGACCTTTCTCTGCGCCGCTCCGGCGCCTGCCCTCCGCCGCATCCGCGGTCTTCGCCAGTCCCGCTTCCTCTGCGGCCAGCCGGTGCTCCCGGTACTCCTCGTAGGCACCCTCACTCTGCCAGAGTATTCCGTCCGGCATGAACGCGAAAATTCTGGTCACCACCCGGTCGAGGAAATAGCGGTCGTGCGAGACAGTCAGCACGATACCGGCGAAATGGTCCAGATAATCCTCCAGAACCCGCAGCGTGCCGATGTCGAGGTCGTTTGTCGGCTCGTCCAGAATCAGGAAGTTCGGCGCGCCCATCAGAATCCGGAGCAGATAGAGCCTTCTCTTCTCTCCGCCGGACAGCTTGCTGATCGGCGTGTACTGCATGGACGGCGGAAACAGGAACCGGTCGCACATATCAGAGGCCGAGACAAGCCCGTCCGCGGTCCGGATATATTCCGCCGCGCCGCGCACATAGTCAATGACGCGCTGGGATTCGTCCAGCGCCTCATTTTCCTGGCTGAAATAGCCGATCTTCACCGTTTCCCCGATCTCGACCCGGCCCGTGTCCGGTTTCACAAGACCGCAGATGATTTTGAGGAGCGTGGACTTGCCGCAGCCGTTCGGCCCGATGATCCCGACGCGGTCGGTTCTCTGGAAAATGTAGCTGAAATCCCGGAACAGCACCCTGCCGCCATACCCTTTTCCCAGATGATCGATCTCCACGGTCTTGCCGCCGAGGCGCGAGGACAGCGAACTGAGCTCCACCTGGCGGTCCTCGACGATTTTGTCCCGGTCCCGGAGCGCCTCAAAGCGCTGAATGTGCGCCTTCTGCTTGGTGGACCTTGCCCGGGCGCCGCGCTGCATCCACGCCAGATCCTTGCGGTAGAGCGATGCCATTTTCCGCTCGGAAGCGGCGGCAGAGTCGAGCCGCTGCTGCTTCAGTTCCAGAAATCCCGCGTAGTTCGCGTCATACCGCCAGATTTTTCCCCTGTCGATCTCCAGAATCTGATCCGTGACCTCATCGAGGAAATAGCGGTCGTGTGTAACCATCAGAATCGCGCCGCGGAACGAAATCAGAAACTCCTCCAGCCACTCGATCATCTCCGCATCCAGATGATTGGTCGGCTCGTCGAGAATCAGCAGATCCGCCGGCGTCAAAATCGCTGCCACCAGGGCAGCCCGCTTCTTCTGCCCGCCGGATAAAGTGTCCGGACTCACATCCGGGTCATCGATTCCGAACTTCTGCAACATGGCGCGGACCTCTCCCTCCGTATCCCAGTGGTCTGCCTTGCCGCGCACCCTGGCCGCAATGTTGACTAGTACGGATGTCCCGCCGTCAAACCGGGGATTCTGCGTCAGACAGGAAATCTGCACAGTCCTGCCGCGGATCACCTCCCCCTCGTCCGGCTCCAGCATCCCCGCCGCGATGCCGAGAAGCGTGGATTTCCCCGTGCCGTTCACGCCGATCACACCGATTTTGTCATGTGCGCTCATGCCGAAGGACACGTCGTCGAGAACCTTCCTCGCGCCGAGCGTGATGCTGATATTCTGCAGATTCAGGATATTTGTCTCATTCGTGTTCATATTGATACTCCGCTGGGGCAAAATCCGCGCATGCGGCTTTACCCTGGTTTTGCGATTTGTCGGCCTGTGATACAATGCCGTCGGATCATTGCTCTCCGTATGTGCAGGGCCATCCGTTTTCGCACGATGCAGTCCATCTTATTCCGCAGACATAAATCTGCTGCTTCCACCTGCCGTCACAGATAACAGAAAGGAATTCTACCATGTCAGGCTACACTCCGGCGCTCGCCGCCATCATCATCGCCAATATCATTGATTTTCTCGCCGCCATGGTGCAGATTGCAAGCGGCGCCGTCCGCGACCGGAAGAAAATTCTGGCAATGCAGACCGTACAGCTCGGCATGCAGACCGTCAGCATGCTGCTTCTCGGCGCCGTCACCGGTGCCATCAACAACATCATCTCCTGTGTGCGGAACGTTGTCTGCTACCGCGACTGGATGAAGAAGCCGGTGAAGGTCCTCTTTATCGCGGTCTCGGTCTTTCTGACCGTCCGCTTCAACACACAGGGATACCTCGGCCTTCTGCCCCTCTTCGTCTGCATTGTCTACATCCTGTTTATGGACATCCAGGACCCGATCCGCTTCAAAATTCTCGTGACCTGCACCTTTGTTCCCTGGATCTTCTACTTTCTTGTCATCCGCACCTACACCGGCGCCTTCTTTGCCGCCGCGACGGTCGTCACGAATCTTATCACGCTCCGGAAGATGATTCAGGACAGAAAACGGCTGGCCGCTGTCAGTGCCGCCGCGGATGAAGCTGCAGACGGAACCACAGACGGCAGCAGCTTAGAATAATCCAAGAATTCAGGGAGCTTTTCTGTTAGTATTTCGGCATAAAAGTTCCCTGAAAAATAATGGCATGTCTGAGCTTTCTTCCTCTGCCCGAATACCACCCGCGCGCCGCAGCCAAATGGCTGCGGCACCTTTCATTCAAACAACGATTTCTTCACCTTCCCGTGGTCGAACAGGTTGTAATATGCCACCTTCCGGTAGTCCGACAGCAGCGGCTCCTGCCCGAGCTCCGAGACGCTGTGCAGTTCCCCGGCCGCGTCGCTGTAGCCCAGAATGTTGATGGCCGGATATTCCCGGCGCACCGCCGCGGTGAACCGGTCATAGGCGCTTCCTTCAATGCCGGCGTTCTCCAGCAGATAGCTCCGCAGGAAGTTCGGCGATGTGAACTGCAGCTCCTCCGAGGTCAGATCAAAATTCGCCCACATAATGTAGGGAACCGTATATTTCTTCTCCAGTACGCTCAGCGCGGCGCCGTCCTCGTACATCTCCGGGCAGATTGTCCTCAGCGTCTCCTCGTTCAGTCCCGGCTGGTGATCTCCGAACATCAGGATGATCGTGGGCTCCTTCACCTGTGCAAAATAAGTTAGAAGCTCCTCAAACGCCTGATCCGTCGCGTGTGCCAGCGCGAGATATTCCTCCAGCTGCGCGAGGGATGCGAGCTTCCCGTCCGTGGGCTTCACGGTCACATCGACCGCCGGCGTGTCCGCATTATAGTTGCCATGGTTCTGCATCGTCACATTGAAGATAAACTGCGGCGTCTTCCCGTCATCATTCTGCTCAAAGATGTGTTCCAGATCTTTGAAGTCAGAGCTGTCGCTGATGAATGTGCGGATTTTGTCGTCATACAGCAGCCCGTCCTCCGAGGAGTGGAAGGTATCAAACCCAAGCAGCGGATACACCTTGTACCGCTTATATCCGGAGGCGAGGTAGGGATGAAACGCCGTGGTCTGATAGCCCCTGTTCTTCAGCATCCAGGCGAGCGATTCCTGTCTGGAATTGATGTACTGCGTGTAGGGAACGCTGCCGCCGTTCAGAAAGGCGGTGGAATTTCCTGTGAGGAATTCATATTCCGTGTTGGCCGTCGTGCCGCCGAAAACAGACGACAGCATCCAGCCCTTCCGGACATTGTTCCCCTCGAGCGAATGAATGAACGGCAGATCGTTTACATCCGTGTCAAAGCCGTATACCGTGGGCAGGTCCGCAAAGGCCTCGTTCATGACCACGATCACGTTGGGCGAAGCAAGGCCTGTCCCGGAGTCCGATGAAACAGATGATGCTGTTTCGCCTCCCGTTTCCGCTTCGGACGGCTTTCCGCTGTCCGAGGCGGCTGCTGCCGCTGCGGCCTTCTCGTTTTCACTTTTGATCGCAGCGGCGGACGATTTCCCGCCGTCCGGCGTGCCTGCTGCCGCGTATTTTGCCAGAATCTGCTCCGCCTCCGCGGCGGAATATCCTGCCGGCGTCGGTTTCTCCAGCGATTTCTCCATGAAGGAGAAGAAGGAGAGGGCATAGCCGTGGTGAAGCGTCGCGATATTGGTATTCCAGAGATTCACCACCGGGAGATTTTCTGCCACAATCAGCACACAGCCTGCTGCCGCGGCAGCTGCCGCCAGGCGGTTCCGCCACCTCTTCGCCGGAAGCCCGCGGCAGGCCTCCGTGTTGATCCCGATCAGCATCAGGGCGAACGCCACATAGACGAAAAGGACATCCTGCGTGACGGTCAGGTGATATCCGCCGTTCATCACATTTTTGGCCGTTCCCGCCATGGACAGATCCGAGAATTCGATTGCCTGCGCCCGGTACTGGAAATAATAGTGGTTCACCATGGCGGCGAACAGCCACCAGATCAGCCCGACGCCGTAGGACCAGTGGCGCTTGTGCCTGCCCCAGACTGCGTACAGGACCAGAAACGGAACAGCGTACACCAGAATGTTGAGCCACCACGACTCCATGTCGTCAAGCCGGAACATGTCGCTGTAGAGAAGCTCCAGCAGAGAAAAGCTGAAGATCGAAAGGAGCAGCGTGCGCAGAAGCACCATCTCATGCTTGCGCGGCAGCGGCCTGCCGCCGGTGAAGCGGTCCTTTGTCACGAGGATGCTCCCGCCGCCGTTTCCGGCCGCCGACGCATGATCCGCCCGCGGCGCCGTGCTGTAGGACGGCAGGTGAAGCAGCAGAAGAAACGCTCCTTCTGACAGAAAAACGGCAAAATGGTAGAACGTGGCGTATGCCGTCCACGCATCCGTGAAATACTGGGATATAAACAGGTACCCCAGGAACATCTGCAGAATCGCCGCCAGCATGACTGTCCAGAGATGCGGGAAGCCCACACGGCGGTTCTCCCGCAGCATGGCCAGCACGACCGCCTCGAACATCACCGCCACGGACAGCAGGACCAGGAAATTGAGCAGCTCCGTCCCGATGATATGGGAGCGCGGATTGATCGTGAAGGAAGTCAGGGAGAACGAGACGCCGCGCACCGGCACCGGCATGAACACGATCCGCGTGACCTCATCCTGCGGCGTCACATCATCAAAATCAATCGCATTGCTGCCCTCCGCCATGATGACAGATCCGCGTTCCATGCTGCCGCGAGCCCGCTCGATCGTGATGTAGGACCAGCAGTTTTCTCTGGACAGATTCCGGACCCCGAAACCGATGCACCGGATTGGCCCTCCGTTTTCCAGATCAAGCGTGATGGTCGGCCGCGTCGACTCCGCGTAGAACTTTGTCCCATCGTAGGACAGCTGGTCAAGCCCCTCGCCGTTCTCCCCGCACAGGGCTTCGATGGACACCGTCTTCTGCGGATACTGCGTGCAGAAATAGACGATCCGCGCCGTGTAAAAGGCGCCGAGCAGCAGCGCCGTCAGGAGAATCGGAAACAGAACGGATTTAGTGCCGTTCCGCTTCTTCACACCTTTTTTTCCGGCGGTGTTCTTCGTCTCCTCCGGCTGTTCCAATGTCTTTCTTTCTGTTTCGTTCGTCATTTGATATTCAAATCCAAATCATCGTTTCTCAGCGAATCACAGTGCCATTCATGATGACGTGCTCGGGCGTCAGGTTCTCATCGCGCCGCAGCAGCACCACATGGCCCTTCTTGCCGGGTTCAATCGAACCGTAGCGGGCCTCCTCATGAATGGCCCGGGCCGGATTGATCGTCGCGCATGCGACCGCATCCTCCAGCGGAATGCCCATGGTTTTCACCGCGTTCCGCATGCAGTCAGCGAGATTGGTGACAGACCCCGCCAGATTTCCGCCTTCCTTCAGCCTGCAGAATTTCCCCTGCTTGACGACCGGCTGCCCGCCCAGCTCATATTCGCCATCCGGCATACCGGTGCACCGCAGACTGTCAGAAATGAACACCATCCGTTCCTTCCCGTTGAGCCGGAATGCCGCCCTGACTGCCGCCGGGTGAATATGAATGCCGTCGCAGATGATCTCCGCATTCACGTGCGGACTGTCGGACACCGCGCCGACGACGCCCGGTTCCCGATGCCCAAGTCCTGTCATGGCATTGAACAGGTGCACCGCATGCGAGGCACCTGCCGAGAAGGCCCGCATCGCCGTCTCATAATCTGCGTTTGTGTGTGCCAGAGACACCGTCACCCTGCCCTTCACCGCGCGAATATATTCCTCAAAATCCGGATTTTCCTCCGGCGCCAGGCCGATGATTTTGACAAGGCCGTCCGATGCGTCAAGGAACTCATCCGCGACAGCGGCACTGCAGGGCAGAATGTACGCCTCGTTCTGCGCACCCTTCTTCACATGGCTGATGAACGGTCCCTCCATGTTGAACCCGATCAGATCCGAGCCCACATGCGGCGTCCCTGCAAAATCCGCCCCGACCGCCAGGACGTGCTTGAGTTCCTCCACCGAAAGCGTCAGCGTCGCCGGACAGATCGCTGTGATCCCCTCCCGCGCCTCATACGCCGCGATGACCTCGTACGCCTGCCGCTCCCCGTCGCAGACATCTGCATTCATGGCACCATGGAAATGAATATCGATCAGCCCCGGGATAGCATAACAGCCGCTTCCGTCCACAATCTCTTCGCCCACTTCCGCTGCCACACCGGTTTCTGCAAAAGCCGTTCCATACGGCACCGCTTCCCGCTCCGTCGGATCTCCCTGCCCGGCACACGCAAACACGCCGCCGCGGATCACCACATCCTGATGCTCATGAAATTTCCGATCCGGCCCAAATACACAGGTATTCCTGATTATCATCGCTCTGTCCCTTCCTTCCGTTGTGGCCGTTCTGGCCGTTCTGGTTCTCTTTCCGGCTTTGTTTTTTGCCCTGCTTTTTCTATCCTACCCGCCGTATCATTCAAGACATCCGCAGGAAATTTCCCGCGTGTGCTGCCCTGCGCACCTCATTGCAGCCGGGCTGTCCGGCTGCAGCATTTCCTCTTCCGCAATTTTACTACCTGCAGCGAAGTCGTGGATTCATTTCGTTATATTCTGAATTTTAAGTCATTTTTATAATTTCTCTTTTATTTATTGACAATTATGGGGTGTACTGCTATAGTAAAGATACCAAAAGAAAAGGAGGGCGGACCGAAGGGAAGGTAAGAGTTCCACAGATTTAGAAAGCAGAGTAACAAAGGTTCAGAGAAGATAGCTGATTGTGAACAGAGTCTCAGAGACAAGAGCAGATCCTCAGCCGGAAAGGATGAGAAGAGAATCAGGAAATGAGAATCCTGGTTCAGGTGAAGAGATCAGATCGGGAATACGAGAGACGAGAAGACGAAAACAGAAGGAAGAAGTTCACCGGCGTGGATCTGAATGACAACTGAATAGAGAAAAAGAAAGAGAGGTCGCATCTTAACAATGCAGATTAATCGGTTCATTTGTTAAAAGGGCATCGATTCGAAGAAAACTCGAATGGATGCCCTTCATCATGTCTATGGAATCATAAAATGTCTATCGGATCATAAAATGCCTATGGGATCGTAAAATGTCTATAGGATCGTAAAATGCCTATGGAATCGTAAACCTCGTCCCGTTGTCGATATACACATCGCCCGCCTCCGAGTCAACATGCAGCTTGTACTTCAGCGTACTGTCGCCGCCGAACGCGGATTTGTCCATCGTAAGCGTCCAGGACCCGTCTTCCCGCTTTTCCGCCGCTCTCAGAAACAGGCGCTCGCCCGCGTCATTGAAGACAGAGATATACAACGCTCCGATTTCATCATTGATATCGTCAACGTTGTCCACGGTGAAGACCACATTTTCTCCCACCGTCGAAACATGCATTTTCGGTTTGGATTTCTTCAGATCCTTCGCCACCTGCAGCACATGCTGGCTGATGCCCGATTTATTCTCCATCCACTCTGACCGGCGTGCGAGCTCCGTATTGACCTCGGAGACACCGTACTGCTCCACCAGTGTCGGCGTGCTGGAGAAGAGATTGGTCCCCAGTCCCAGCCTGTTCCCGTCAATCGTGCAGCCGAGCGCCGCGAGTGTCGTCGGGAAGTCATCAAAAGTCGTGTACGTCCTCGCCGCATCCGGATCCTCCACCGTCGCGGCCGGATTGATATAACAGGTGTAAACCTTGCGGTCGTATTTTGATGAAACCTTGTTGCAGAAATCGCCGTCCATGGTCAGGTGATCGCCGGAGATCACGATTGTCGTGTTCTCATACCAGCTCTGCTGCTGAATCCAGGAGACCAGCTCCGCGATCTGACGGGAGGAACAGGCCATGACATTGGCGTACTGGTTGCTGCCGAATGTGTCCGGGCATTCGCTGCAGACGTAGCCGTCCGGAAAATGCGTGTCCACGGTGAGCATCGTCAGATTGAACGGCTGTGACCCGCTCCCCAGCTCCGTCAGCTCCTGCTTCACAAAGGAGATCAGCCGCTTATCCTCAAAGCCCCACCAAACGCGGTATCCGTTCGGAATCCAGCCGTGCTGCAGCGCGTAATTGTAATCGTAGATCGTGTAATTGCCATGCTGGGTATAATAGAGCCGCCTGCCGCCGAACGTCGCGTCCGATCCGAGCATGTAGACCTGATAATACCCCTGCTTCTGCAAAATATTTCCAAGCGTGGTGATCGACGGGAAAAAGGTCGTCTGATTCTTCATCCCGTTGTTGCCGATCTCCGTCTTGAGCGGAAGGCCGGAGGTCTGGGCAAACATGCCGCCCATCGTCCACGTCGCGCCGTTCATGGCATAGGCGCCGTTCAGCGTCTTTTCCCTGCCGGAAAAGTCTTCATTCTCCTCCGCCAGCTTTGTGAGCTCCGGAATACAGTTGAAGGTGAAACCGCCGCCGTTCTCCTTGTCCGCATAGGTATCCTCCATCGACTCGAGGAAAATATAGATCAGATTCCGCTTCTTTTCCGGGAATGTAATCTTTGTTTCAGCCGGATCCACATAATTTTCCGCTATAAATTCGGACGGCGTATTCCTGTTCCTTAGATAATCCGTGATGTCGAGCCTGATCCACGCCGTCGCCGCCGAGATCACCAGCACCGCGCGGGAGAGCCGCTTTATGCGGAGCACCGTCCGCGCCTTCTCCTCCTCGGCGTGATCCCGAATTCTCCATAAAAGCAGAATCACCAGCGCGACGACTGCAATCATCGGCAGAATGCATCGCAGCACAAAGGACCGGATCATCGAATCGCCCGTTCCCGCCAGCGGCTGGGACAGCTCAAAGACGATCTCCTCCATCTTCAGGTTACTCCAGAGCGTAAACGCCCAGATCACCGTGGCAAGACTGAAAGCGCCGCCTGCTGCCCAAAGCACCATCCGGACCTGCGATCCGGGCGTGGCTTCCTTCATGAATTCCGCATGGCGCAGCAGCGATCTCGAGGACCGCCTGCCGCGCGCGCGGGGCGCCTCTGTCCCTCCCTGCTCCTGCAGGTCTTTAATTTTTTTACCAAAGGAAAAAGAAAATCGTTTCATTGCCTCACTGATATTGATAATTGATCTGGGGATAAAAGCGGTTTCGATACACCGTTTTTATCCTGAAATTGGTGCGAAAACCATGTATCCCTGCTGCCCTTGTCCGCGCAGTACTCCGTATTTTACACCAACTTCCCGGAAATGAACCATAATCCACAGAAAAGCCACAATTTCCTGTCTGTCAGGCCCTCTGCGGCCCATGC
>ONQW01000087.1 GCA_900320025.1 uncultured Lachnospiraceae bacterium | reverse complement strand
CAACATCTGGAACTTCATCATCCCGATGGGCGTCCTCGTCGCCTACGCCGTCATCACGAACGACATCCTCTCCGCCGTCATTCTGGCCCTGATCGTCTGCTTTATCCTTTACGTTCCGAGAAAGATTCTGACACTCGATCAGTTCTTTGCCAGCTTCATCCGCGGCCTCGCCGACATGCTCCCGACCCTGACACTGCTTCTGGTTACCTTCGTGCTGAAGGACCTGTCCGGCAAAATGGGGATGACAGACTACATCATCCAAATCGCCGAGCCCTACCTGTTCGCGGAGGTCTTTCCGGCGGCCACCTTCATCCTCGGTGCGCTGCTCGCCTTCACGACCGGCTCCGACTGGGGCATGAGTTCCATCATCACGCCGATTGTCTTTCCGCTCGGCGCCGCCCTCGGAGCAAATCCCGTCCTCATCATGGCGGCAGTCATCTCCGGTGGCACCTTCGGCAGCCACGCCTGCTTCTATGCGGACGCGACGCTCCTCGCGTCCCAGTCCTCAGGGATTGAGAACATGGACCACGCTCTCTCCCAGCTGCCCTATGTGATCATCTCTGCCGCTCTCTCCATTCTCTGCTTCACCGTATGCGGGTTTCTCATATGACACCGGCGAAGGTGCAACAGGCGGCCGCGGCATTCTGCTTCGCCGGCCGCATGTTTCTGATATGACACGGCACGGATATGCATGTATAATTTTGTCTCAGAGAGGTATCACGCAGATGATGCATTATATAGTGACAATTCAGCGGCAGTTCGGCAGCATGGGCCGGCCGATTGCGAAGAAAATGGCCGAGCTCCTCGGCATCAGCTTTTATGACCGCGACATCGTGGAAGCGGCGGCAAAGAAACTCGATATCCCGGTCTCTGTCGTCCGGGAGGAGGAAGAGCGGGCGCAGTCCATCACGCCCAATCCGTTCGTCCGGATGTGCTTAGGACGACATTTTCGCCGCCCAGAAAAATGTCATCCGCTCCATCGCGGCACAGGAATCCTGCATCATCGTCGGGCGCTGCGCCGATTTCATTCTGAGCGACATGACGGACAGCTGCCACATCTTCATTTATGCGCCGTATAAGGCCAGAGTCTTCAACAGTGTTCACAGCCTCGGCATGAGTGAAAAGGAGGCACGCCACATGATCCACGAGGTGGACAAGGCGCGCCGCTCCTACCACATGCGCTATGCCGGTTACGCGCCTTCTGATCCGCGGTTCAAGGACATTCTCATCGACAGCTCCTTCCTCGGTGTGGACGGAACGGCCGAATTTCTCGCAGAGGGTATCAGGAAGAAATTCGGTGTCTGATGAGCCATGCAAATGCCTTTGCCGTCCTGATGTCATTGTCCCGGAAGTGATTTCCCCTGTTCCATTCGAGCGTGCAGTCCACACCCTGCTCTTGCAGCAGCGCATATGCCGCGCGGATATGATCTCCCACCGTTGCCATGACCGGATTACGCGTGCGCTCCTCGCGGTCCCCGAGACTGAGGTACACCGTGCCGCACTCAGGCCGCCGCTCCTTCATCCAATCGGTAAAACCCGGGAACCACACGGACGGCGAGGCTGCCGCGGCGCCCGCGAATGCATCCGTCTGATAAACCGCCCACAGCGCAAAGAGACCCGCAAGGGAATACCCGCCGATATAATATGTCTTCGACCTGTCGGTGCAGACCTTCAGAATTTCCCGGAGCGTATCCGCCGCGCCGTCTCCGAAGCCCTCCTCTCCCCACACCGCCGGTGCCTGCCACGGCGAAAGATCGTGATTCCAGCTTTGTACGCGGAACGTGAGGAGGCGGAAATCTTCTCCCGCTTCCTCACGAATCCGCGCCACCTCCCGGTCCATTCCCTCCAGATCATGCTCATCCACCGGCTGAATCAGCACTGTGTCGGCATCCTGCCGTCCATATTCCCGAATTTCCATATTCACTCCCCCGGCTGCGCTCATGCGGCATCCGCGCGTCACCAGCTCTGCGGTCCGGCCTCATTTCCCATTCGGCCATCCCAAACGCGAAGCCTCACAGGACCCGCCCCTTCTGGAACTCATCGCTATGATCAGTCGCCATCCGTCGACATTTTCGCCAAAATCATAACACTCTGCGCTATACTATACAAAAGTGCCGGTACGGACACAGGGTTCCGGTTCAAATGATTCATAAAAATCCTGCCGGGTCCGGAAGCTGCGGAAATTCCGAATTCCTTTGCGGTTTTTCTCCGTCCTCCACGCGGCCAATGAGGTTATTATGCGCAAAAAGGTACTATTTCTTATGAACTTTACCGCCGGCACAGGCAACGCACGTCAGAAAATGGCGCCGATCCTGGAATGCCTCGCGGAATCAGGCTGTGAAGTGACGATGTATCCGATCATCCCGGAGGCAGGACTCACCAGCGAGTCCATCATCCATGAGCGCGGCAGAGATTTTGACGTGATCGCCTGCTGCGGCGGTGACGGCACGCTTAACCATGTCATCAATGCGGTCATGCATGAGGATCTTCACACGCCGATCGGATACATTCCGAGCGGCAGCACCAATGATTTTGCAAAGAATCTGCACGGCTCCCTGGAGACAAAGGATCTGTGCCGGGCAATCGCGACGGGCATTCCGTATGCCTATGATGTGGGATGCCTGAATGGCAGATTCTTCAACTATGTCGCAGGCTTCGGCGCGTTCACGAAGATCAGCTATGACACGGACCAGCATATGAAAAATATGTTCGGCTACGGTGCCTACATTCTGAATATGCTGGGTTCGCTGCCGAAGAATCTGGCCTACCGTGTTCACGCCACGGTGGAGCACGACGGGAAGACCGAGGAGGGCGACTACATCTTCGGCGGCATCACCAATTCCACGCAGATCGCCGGTGTGCAGTCCCCCATTCTCAGCGAGGCGAGACTGAACGACGGTTACTTTGAGGCGCTGCTGGTCACTGCGCCGAACGACCTGATCGATGTGACCGAGATCGCTCACATCCTCGCCTCAGGCCGGACGGACAGCGAGTACGTCCAGACCTTCAAGGCCCGTGACATGACCTTCCGCACCGAGCGGCCGGTCGGCTGGACCGTAGACGGCGAGTACGGCGGAGAATACGTCACCTCCCGCTTCCAGGTATATGAAAAGGCAGTCCGGATCATGATCAACCCGGACGTTCTGGGAGATAAGACGAACGGATGACACCCTGAATTGACCGTGGCGCTGCTGCGTCACGGTCAATTCTTAATCTCCGGTTTCTTTCTTCCTCAAAGCCTGGCCTTCCTCAGATCAAGCCTCCGGTAGCAGATCGCCAGCGTGATCGTACTGATCGTCCAGGTGATCGGATACACCAGATACGTGGTGGTGACCGTGTGAACAAACTGGTCTGTGATGGTCAGAATGAGCACCCGGACAAGGCACCAGCAGAACATAAACACAAACATCGGAATCATCGGCTTGCCGGCGCCGCGCATCACCGCGGCGAAGAAATGGGTGAAGGCGCAGAGAAAGAAAGCCAGGCAGGTGAATTTTGCCCGGTCCGCGCCAAACTGAATCACCGCGGGATTAGAATCAAACAGCCCGATGAGCGGATAGCGGAAGGCAAACAGGAGGAGGCCCAGGGCCTGCGCCGAGACGAGCGTCGCAGCCGCGCTGAACCGCACCCCCTTCCTTGTCCGCTCATACTCCCCCGCTCCCAGGTTCTGGCTCACGAATGTCGTGATCGCCATGGCAAAGCTCGATACGGGGATAAAGCAGAATCCTTCCACCTTCGTGTACGCGCCGATCCCGGCGACCGCCGCCTCGCCGTACGAATTGATGTAGGACTGAATGACCACGTTTGAGAGCGACATGATCGAATTCTGCACGCCGGAGGGAATGCCGTAACGGATGATCCGGAGCGTCATATCCTTCGTCAGCCGCACCCTGCTCCACCGGAGCCGGTAATCCGCGTCGACCCGCATGAGCAGATTCATGCAGAGCAGCGCGCTCACCACCTGCGACATCACCGTCGCGAATGCCGCGCCGGCCACACCGAAGTGGAAGACCGCGACCAGCAGAAGGTCCATGACCAGATTGATGCCCGAGGAAATCACCAGATAGATCAGCGGATGCTCCGAATCTCCCGCCGCCTGCAGAATTCCCACAAACACATTGTACATGACGAATCCGACGGACCCGGCAAAATATATCCTGAGGTAGGAGATGGACTGCGGCAGTACGCTCGCCGGCGTGCCCATCAGACGGAGGAGCGGCGGGACAAAGACCATCCCGATGATCGTCATCAGCACGGAGAACACCAGTCCCAGCGCGACAGTTGTGTGCACCGCGGTCTCCGTGTTTTTCGCATCCTTTGCGCCGAGATACCGGGCGATGACCACGCCGGCGCCGATGGCAATTCCGTTAAAGAACCCCACGATCATGAAGATCAGATTCCCGGACGAGCTGACCGCGGCGAGCGCGCTGCTTCCGACAAAATTCCCGACGATCATGGAGTCCACCGCATTATAAAGCTGCTGGAACAGATTGCTGAGTGCAATCGGTATCATGAAAGCAATAATTCTGCCCGGAATCGAACCCGAGATCATCATCTGATTATCCGTTCTGTGCATGGAAGATCTCCCTTTACCGCCTGATAGACTTTCTGTTTTGCTGCCTGCTGCCACTGCTTCTCTCCCGATTCCCTGTCTCCCATCGCCGCGCTGCCCGGATGAGTTCAATCACGCAATAAACCGCGGCGACCACCGCGATAACAAGCAGCGCATAGCCGATGCGCCACCATCTGCCCCACTGATGATAGATCATCTCAATCGGTGATCCGGCGAGCGGCCAGTGCAGGAACAGATAGTTCGTATCTGCTGCCTCATTGAAAATTCCGATCGGCACCGCCGCGGCAGTCAGAAATAAAATGCACCAGGGCATGTGCCGGATCGTCGGATGCGCCCGCCCCGTGCAAAGAAGGAAGATCGGGAACAGGATCAGATTCATATGCCACATGTCGCTGTACAGATTCATAAAATTCCAGACCGGGTAGTACTGAATCCAGTCCGGAAAAAGCAGCGCCGCTGCAGAACCCGGCAAAATCAGGCACACCGCGATCTCGCTCCAGTAGGCCCGCCAGCGCTCCGTCGTGCTGCGGGAATAGAACAGAAAGACGAATACGCCGAGGCTGCACAGATGAAGCGGCAGATATCCTGTCGAAAAGCGCCCGATCCGGACAAGATAGAGGTCCTTGAACGCCTCCATGCCCACCATCATCCATGGAAACCACCGGATGAACCGCTCCTGTCTGCCGCGCCCGGCCCGCGCCAGGAGAATGGTGAGGCCCGTGATCAGCACCGCGATCGCCAGCAGCGTCGCGATATGCTCCGGCCCGAAGGGCGCATATCCTGCGCCCTTCGGTAAATCAAACTGCTGTTTCCAGAAATACTTTCCCATTTTACACTCTTGAAATCTGTCCAATATATATGCATCTCTCTTAATAAGAGATGATACCCTTAAATTCAAGAAATGATACCCCCGAAAACTGAAGAGATGTCTCAGGATACTGAATCGCTGCATATCGCATTATGGTATGATTTGAGTGAGAACCCAGGCATCAATTTGATAGTGGCGTCGATACGCTATACACAGCCGCTATCGTCAGACTGACATGGATGCCGCTGATGTTAATGTCCCGATATGGAAGAAAGACGTTTCGGGCATTTGGCCCGCGGGTACGGTAAAGCGCGGCATGGGGGAATATAACGATGAAGGGAATGACTGTGATCGCGATCCTGTTCTGGCTTCTTTACCTTGCGCTGTCTGCCGCCAATATCGCGGGACTCAGGAGAAACGGAGATGTCAGCCGGCTTCACCGGCGCACCAAGCCGCTGCTCTGCCCGGTCCTGCTCGCCGCCTATCTCTACACGGCCTCCGCCGCCGGCGCATCTGTCATCTGGCTCATCCCCGCCGGACTCCTGGGCGGTTTCCTCGGCGACACCTTTCTCCTGAATTCGGAGCGGTATTTCCTTCCCGGCCTGTTCTCCTTTCTCCTCGGTCATCTGTGCTATGCCGCTGCGTTTCTCCTGCAGATTGCCGCATCAGGAACAGGCATCCCGGTCTCCGTCGTTTTCCTCGGACTTGTCGGCTACGTGCTCTACATCCTCCTCGCCGCACTGCCGGTACTTCGTGCCGCAGAGCGCGAACTGCGCATCGGATGCAGCCTATACATGGCCGTCATTTTTCTCATGAGCTACAGCTCCCTGCTTATGACTGCCGCGTGCGGAATGCGCTTTCTCCCCGCCTTCCTCGGCTCGCTCTTCTTTATTATTTCCGACACCCTGCTCTCCCGTCAGATTGTCCTCGGCAGAAGCGGACGCGGCGTGATGGAGACCTACCTGCCGGCACAGGCCCTCATCGCCATCGGCATGATCCTTGGAAATCTGCCGCCGACCACAGCATTTTTAGCCTTCTGAGAAGGACTTTGCCCGCTCGCCCTGTGATTTCCTCACCTCACAGCGATTCCGTCTGCTCCCTCTTTCCCATCGAATGGAGAAACGCCAGCGCGACCGGGAGACTCACGAACGCGGAGCAGATATCCGCGACCGGCTGCGCCGTCTCAATACCTCTCACTCCGAAAAAGATGGGCAGAATCATCACCAGCGGGATAAAGAAAATCCCTGAGCGGAGCGAAGCCAGAATCAGAGCCGGCCGGCTCTGCCCGGTGCTCTGGAGCAGCATATTGGAGCTGACAGAGGTCTGCTGCAGAATGCACGAGACAGACGCCCACCGCAGCGCTGCGGCGCCGATTGCAACCACCTCCGGATCATTCCGGAACCAGGCGACGATCGGCTCTGCAAACAGAAACGTGATGATCCCCAGTACAGTCAGCAGAACCGTTCCGACCACCTCTGTGAACAGCCACGAGTTCCGCACCCGCTGATATTTCCTGGCGCCATAATTGAACGAGGCCACCGGCTGCATGCCCTGTCCGATGCCAATGGCCACAGCCCCGACCAGAAACGTCACTCTGCCCACAATGCTCATTGCCGCGATGGCAGGGTCGCCGTAAACCTTGGCCTGACGGTTCAGAAAGACCGTGGAGAGCGCGCCAAGCAGCTGCCTCGCAAGCGACGGAGACCCTACCCGCACGATATTCCAGTATACCTGAAAGGTACGCGCCGCCAGGGACGGGCGATAGCGAACCACCGTCTTACCGCTGGTGACCATGTGCAGCAGAATCAGGAAACTTACCACCTGCGATATGCAGGTGGACAGTCCGGCGCCGCTGACCCCCAGGCCCAGCCCGAACATCAGAATCGGATCTCCGACCATGTTGAGAATACCGCCCGCCGTGAGCCCGATCATGGCATAGAACGCTTTTCCCTCGTACCGCAGATGGTTATTGATCGTACAGCTCGTCGTCAGAAACGGTCCGGAGAGAAATATCCAGTACGCATACTGTCTTGCGTAGGGCAGAATCGTGTCCGTACTGCCGAGCATCCGGAGCAGCGGATTCGTCAGCAGAAAACAGACTGCCGAGATTGCCACGCCGATCAGGAAGGACATCCAGAACGCGGTCGCTCCGTA
>ONQW01000062.1 GCA_900320025.1 uncultured Lachnospiraceae bacterium | reverse complement strand
ATTTCTGTTCGTTTGTCAAATTTTCTGCTCCGGTCTTATGACCGGCAGGCCTGCCTGGCAGGTCTTTCTTTGTCTTGGCTTCCTCAGCCGCAACTCTGATATCATAACTCAGGATTGGATGTTTGTCAAGAAGAATTTTTAATTTCTTTTTGAATCCTGATTTTATGTCTTCCGCTTTTTCACAGCGGCATTGCCGATTATATCATCGGCATTTCTCATTTGCAACAACAAATTTAAAAATTTGCATGTTTCAAATGAAGCGGAGAAAGCGGGATTTGAACCCGCGCGCCGGTTTCCCGACCTACACCCTTAGCAGGGGCGCCTCTTGAGCCACTTGAGTATTTCTCCAGTGCCTGACTCCTGTCAAACATGTATCGCCGCGTTTTAAGAACGCGATCCGACCGCCTTTCTCGGCAGCGCATTGTTTATTATATAGAAGGGGCCTTTCTTTGTCAATCCGCACGATTTGGTAGTGCTTCACAGCTATTCCGTACAATATTTAGAAGCTGCCGTTTCATATAGGTCATTCCCTTTGCTATCCATCACCACAATCACAGGGAACTCCTGCACCGTCAGTTTCCGCACTGCCTCCGTCCCGAGATCCTCATAAGCCACCACCTCTGCACTGGTAATCGCCCTGGAGAGAAGCGCGCCGGCTCCTCCGATCGCCGCAAAATAAACTGCGCCATTTCGGATGACTGCCTGCCGCACTGCCTCATTTCTCCGTCCCTTCCCAATCATACCGGTTTCTCCAAGGTCAAGAAGTGTCGGCGCATACGCGTCCATCCTTCCGGCAGTAGTAGGGCCTGCCGAGCCGATCGGTCTTCCGCCCCGCGCCGGAGTCGGACCCATATAGTAAATAATGCTGTTGTGCAGATCAAAGGGCAAGGGTCTTCCTTCTCTGATCGCTTCCATCATGCGCTTATGTGCGGCATCTCTCGCCGTATAAATTGTACCCGTCAGGTAAACCATATCGCCGATATGAAGTCCTGCCGCCTTCTCCTTCGTAAACGGAGTGGAAATTCTGCAATCCATGAATTCTCCTGTGCCGTCATGCCGGCTGCGTATGCAATAATATCCTCACCCGTACTGCGCCTTCATTCTGACTTTTCCCGCTGGCTGCCCCCCCATGCAAGCAGCCGGGTCGGGTAAAAGCACCGCCTTGATCCAGCATACAATTTTATATGAGTTTTGACAGCCAATTTATAGCGCCATGGTTTCGTGCCTGTTTACGTGGCAGCAGATGTTGACCGCCACAGGAAGTCCTGCAATATGCGTCGGATATGTCAGGACGTGAAGCGCTAGTGCAGTAACCGTTCCCCCAAGCCCTGCAGGTCCAATCCCGGTCTTGTTGATTTCTGTCAAAAGCTCTTGTTCCAGCTTTCTGATCTGTGGGTCTTCTGACTGCCGGTCCGCCGGAATCAGTAGTGCCTGCTTGGCCAGGCATGCACATTTTTCAAAATTGCCGCCAATTCCAACGCCTACCACCATGGGAGGACAGGCATTCGGCCCCGCTTCTCTCACTGTCTGCAGTACCGCTTTCTTCACGCCATCCACGCCATCTGCCGGAACCAGCATAAACAACCGACTCTTGTTTTCACTGCCGAATCCCTTCGGAGCTACCGTGATTCGCACCTGTTCTCCGGGGGCAATCGTATAATGAATAACCGCCGGCGTATTGTCACCGGTGTTGACTCTTGTCAGCGGATCCCGCACGATAGACTTGCGCAGATACCCGTCCTGATACCCCTGCCGGACGCCTTCCTGAATTGCCGCCGAGACATCGCCTCCTGTGAGATGAACCTCCTGCCCCACTTCCACAAAAATCACAGCCATACCGGTATCCTGACAGATTGGAATCTGATCAGATGCCGCTATTTCAAGATTCTCCTCCAGCTTCTCCAGAATCTGACGGCCAAGCGGCGACTGTTCCATCTCCGCGGCCTCATTCAGCCTGGCCTGCATATCCGGAGACAGATGGTAGTTTGCATCTATACACATCTGTCTGACACATGAAGTGATCGCTGCCACATTAATTTCCCGCATACTGTTGTCCTCAGGGCTCGTGCCGCCGCTCCTTAGTCTGCCAGAATATCCCGAAGCGTCTGGTCCAGTTCCTCCGCAGATGGGCTGCCCGGCTGCCAGCCGATTGTCTGGCCGTCCCCCTTGTACCGGGGAATCAGATGTATATGAAAATGAAAGACAGTCTGTCCCGCAACCGTCCCATTATTCTGGACAATGTTGAGGCCATCACAATGGAGTTTCTCGCGCATTCGTCCCGCCATCTTCCTGGCCAGCACCATGGCGTCAGCGGCGAGGTCATCTGGCAGTTCATAAATATCCGCATAATGTTCTTTCGGCAGAATCAGCGCATGTCCCCTGGCCGCAGGTCCATTATCCAGAATGACGCGAAACCGTTCATCCTCATACAATGTTCTCGCCGGAATCTCTCCGTTTGCGATTCTGCAGAAAATGCAATGATCATCCTTCATCTGTTTCCCGGCCTCCTTTGCCGCTGAATTCTTTCCCGCCTGCAGTGCTTTCCGTGCTGCAGGCAAGTCTATACCCCAAGCCTCGTTCTTTGAACGTCCGCGGGAGAATTGCCCGAAAGAGACACTCTCTGAATAGGGGCATCGGTGCTGACAGCACCAATACCAGTTAAACGTGGCGTATCAGACCACGTTCAAGTCTCTTTGATCTATCATACCACAATCCTCCCCTCCCGAGCGCCAGTCTGTTTCTCACTGAAGATTCCCCTTCCAGTACCGCCACAGCATACGGGCTAAAAGAAACATGCCTGCACAAAGGCAGGTCGCCGCTCCTGCCTCGCAGCTGATCTTTTCGATGCCGCGAAGGCGAAGTGCCTTGTCAGTCCACAGCAATGCTGCCGACAGAAGAATGCAGAAAAAACAGGATACTGCCATGCCGTCCCGCGTCGCACGCCTCTCTGTCCCGTACATTGTTTCTTCCTTTGCAGCGCCTGCTGCCTGTTCCAGGTCCCGCAGTTCCTGCTCCGGACTGATTTTTTCCTGCCATTTCTGCTCTGTATCCCGGGCCTGTTCCGAAGCGGCACCGGAGTCCGTGCTTTCCTGTTCCATCTCCGCAAAATCCATAAGGAGCTCTTCCTTCAGGGTAAAATTCGGATTTTCCGCAAGCGTACTGAGCTGATAGCACAGCGCGGCTGCCTGCCTGTCCTCCGGCTCTACGTGATACGCCAGATAATCCGCCAGTGATGACAAGCTTCCCTTATACTCTTCCGGCGCCGGCTCCTCCGGGTAATAGGCAAAGAGCCACCCGTCCTTATCATCATCCCTGTAGATCAGTTCCGGATTCAGCAGCAGTCCTGTGTGATGGAGCAGATAGCCGGAAAGATTTGCCTGTGTCCGGATCAGGCTATGCAGCAGCGAAATAATATCTTTCCCCGGAATCGTGCCGCCCTGCTGCAGAGTGAGAAGATTCTGCCTGGACGTGACATCCAGATAAATACAGCCCCTGCCGTCAATCGTCCGACAGGATCCAGGAAGGAGTCCGCCGATATGATTGGCCGCGATCATCCGATATCGATAATCGCTCTCCCTGCCGCTGCAGGCCAGAACCGCATAGATGTGATCATTGTCCCGATAATAGCCGATGCCATTTTTCTCTTTGCCGGATGAGCAATCCATGATCCTGCCCGCTTCTTCGCCCGCATCGCGGCATGTCTCCGCATCGTAGGACAGCGCGCCTGCGGGCAGCCCGTTTTCCCTGTCATATTCCGTCATGCTTCCCTCCTGCGTCCGATGCCTTCCTGAGCAATGCGCGCACTCTGCGGAAACGGCGGATATGGAACGGCGGATCTGTCTTCCTCGCAGAGGATGACGCGCACAGTTTCCAGTTTTCTCCCGGCATCAACGCAGATCCGCGAAACACCCGGTTTTGAAACGATGCCTCTGCAGAGCATCTGATCAGGTTGTCCCCCTCCTCCGTTTTCGTGCTGATTCTATCCGTCAAAAAGTATTTTGTCCCAAACTGGCGCTGTGCCAGTTCCTCCTGTCCCGCTGTCCGGTTTTCCTCTTCCCTGAGCAGACTCTCACGGAAGCAGAGCAGGTAGAGATCCTGAGCAAGAACACAGCGGTCATACTGATAAAAGGCCAGATAAATCACCACAGCAAACAAAATGACAGTGAAACTGACAAGAAAGGACGCCTCGACCGTCATGTAAGCCGGCCACGCCTCTTTCCTGTCATCCTTTCCGGCTGCGTCATACAGCCCCATTTTGGCAAAGAACATAGAGTATCTCCCCACAGGCGATCAAACTGAATGGCAAAAAGGGAAGCCTTGTATTGCGGCCGGCCCTATGCAACATCATCAGAAACAATCCCGCCAGCGCCGCCATAAGAAGCCCTCCCGCCAGAATCAGAGATGACAATTCAAAACCAGACAGGAGGCCCACCGCAAGAAAAGCGAAACCATCCCCGATGCCTATTTTCCCGCCGGTCAGCACTGTCATACTGATAAGAAACGCTCCCGGCAGTAAGGATAGAAGCAGTCCCTGCACGCTCCTGTCCCCCATTCCGACGCTGAAGGCGGCATACACAGCGCCGGCCAGCATCCCTGTCAGGCTCAGCACCCGTGGTATCGCCCGCGTCTTCCAGTCCAATATCCCGGCAGGAAGCAGAAACAGAAATGAAAGAATCAGACCGGGTCTGTTTCCGGATAATATAGTGCTCATGATATTTTTCCCCTGTATGGCATCTTCCCTGTATTCTCCAGTACCACCCTGCCACCCGCCTCAATTCTGGGGCGTCATTTTCCGCATTTTGAACAGGCCGCCATTGTCCCCTCCACGGCGGAAAGCGGCACTTCCCGCACGGATCGTTTGATTCCGGAGCAGGTGGATGTCCCATGGTAGCGATTGCCGTCGCGTGTGATCAGCACCTGACCGGCAGCCGCAGGATGGCAAATCTCACAAGGATAGTATTTCTCTCCGCTACGGTTCCGAAGCAGCAAAAGTGCCGCGGCATCCGTGGTCTGAATTGACGGGCGCAGATATGTGCAGTTCCGATCACAGTGATAGACTGTTCCCGCCGCCGTCACATAGACCTTCTGTTCCTCTTCCTCCCTGTCATGATCTGCCAGTTCTCCGCCGACCGACCAGCCAACCCACGCGTGGCTATAGTATCGGCTCTGCGTCGGGATCGCGGAGATACCAAACAGGGAAAACAGCGGGCGGACCCGGTAATCGGCAATCAGGTCCACATCATCTCCGCCGGAAAGAATCCGGCTCTGTAGATACGAAATGCTCCCGGCACCGCCCTCAAGGCACGTGTGATTCAGATACTCCTCCCCAAGTGCCTGTTCCACCCGGCTGCGCAGCCAGGTCTCCGACAGCAGAAAAGATCCCGCTATCTCTGCCAGTCCAAGATCCCCGCCTGTCTCTCCGGAATACGTCTCATCTCCGGCCTCCAGATCAAGCAGACCTCCAAGTCCGCTCCTGTAGTAATAGCAGTACTCCGTAATCTGCGTTCCCGCCTCACGGAGGGCCGCCATCATCCCGGACTGAAGCCGGATCATATCGAACACGGTCAGAATTTCCGCCATGAAGAACAAAAACAGCGGCAGGACAAAAGCTGCTTCCACCGTCATGCTTCCCGCATCCCGGAGGCGGCACAGCAATACCCTTTTACCGGAGCCTGCTGCCCGGAGAGACATTGCAATCATTAGATTTGCAGGATGATTCTTCCGCCAAAAGGGCATTCCTGCACCGCCTCCTTTTCCTTCCTCCGCCGTTCAGTTATAGGAAACCTCTCCCTCCGATATAAAACGATATCCGAACGAACTGACGCATACCGTCCTGATCCCAAAGCCGTCAAGGCAGTTGTCCATGCAGAAGCTGCTGTTTCCATCCGTCCTCCGGATATCCATTTCACAGATGTCCATCAGTCGGAAATTCTTTGAGGATCCATTTTCCAGAAACAGAAAGACATGAAGGAAATCGCGGTATGATACGCCATTGCCCCCACTTTCTCCGCGGCTCGCCAGTTCCGGGAACACGAGGCTCCTGAGCGATGTCTTCCAGTCAGAGGAGCGCTTTATCATCGGAACATGCCCTCCCTTCAGCAGCGTTTCCACATCCCGGGCGCTTTCCACTCCCGCCCAGGCAGTCAGAATCAGACCTTTCACCGCCTCCTCCGCCTCCGGCACCAGCAGCAGAGTGCAGACCACCGCTGCCAGTGCCCCGGCCTCCTGGCAACGTTTTCCATCCGCCAGGAGACAGGGAAGATTGACTGCTTCCCGCGCCAGAAGAAGACGCATAACCATAGCACTCAGATTGTCCCGGTCCGTTTCTCCGCCGAACAGGATATATTCCAGCTGATAGGTGAGCGCGCCATCCTTCCACGGATCACAGAAGCTGCCGCATTTCTCAAAGAGCCATGTGTCAAAAATTACTGTATCTGCCCGCTGATAATGGTGCGTATTCCCGGCGTCAAAACCCGTCCCGGTCCGGAATCTGCGGTGAGACAGAAGAACAGAGGGATCTGTCTCTTTCTGAGAGAGTCCGTCTGTGCTGTCCAGTACCCAGCCCAGAATGACATCGTTCCGGATGTTCTTAAGTGACCGGATCAATCCGGTCTTCTCATCCGACTGCACCCTTTCCTCCTCTGCATCAATGTCAGATGTATCAACAGTATCCGGCACATCTGCCGCATCAGAAACTGTTCCTCCGTATCCCTCCGAATCGGTGCCTGCCGCCGGTCTGTGCCTCTGCGCCCTGCGCTCCTCTCTTCTCTGATTGAACCGCTGCCTGGAGGTGTCGAACATTTCGTCCACCTGATCTGCATATTCCTTCTGTTTTCGTTCCCAGGCAGTCATATCCGGCCCCAGTCCTTCAAATTGATCCGCCAGAGAGAGAACCTTTGCCGCCGCCTCTCCAATCGGTTCCGCCGACATATAGGCCATCACCTGCTCGCGAAGCGCTCTGCAGTCATCGTCCGGCGCATAACGTGTTCCCGTCACCTCCACGGATTCGGTCCGAACGCCGGTGAATGTCTGCCCGTCCGGGACAGCCACGCCTGCCATCGAAAAGTTTCGATCCATACAGGTCTTGAGATGTTCGCCGAGCAGCTTCTCACCCCCTTCCTCCGTTCCGTATGACGTATCAATAAAGAGAAGATCATACTGCTTCAGAAGCTCCCGATGAAATTCCGACAGTGCAGATTCCATCGCTGTCTCCTGAACAAGCTCCACCTGCATCTTCACGGCATTTCTCCGTGCGCCCTCAATCAGCGTCAGAAGAAGAGACAGGATTATTCCCAGAGACAGCGCCAGAAAAACCGTCAGAGATCCTGTATCTGCAGGATGACATCTTTTCTTCCGTCCCTGCGAATTTCCCATTCCGTTCCCCACCCCCGCCCGTGTGTCACTTCTGTGCTGCGCACCGTCCCTCTGCTGCGGCGCACAATGCTTCTTTTTCTGCCGGCCTCATCCATTCATCACCGTTCCGCTGTCCTGCGTGATCTTCTTGAATACGTTATTCACCAGCGTGGTCAGCTGTTTTTTGAAGATGATCACAAGCCCGATCAGAACCACGATGATCAGTATGATTTCCACGGTTCCCATGCCACTCTCATCTCCGAAAAATTCCCCCATACGCCGTGTTCCTGTACTTTCTGTCATAACATGAGATTTTCTGACGTCTACGCCGATAGCTGTTCTTCCGTTCATACGCACTCCTTCCGGCGCGGCATGCCGCGCCTTTCCATCCCTGTCATATTCAGGATCTCTCTACTCCTTTTTGCATACTTGCCAAAAAGCCTGATTTCAGGCCATCTCTGGCAGCGCCGCAAAATCTCTCAGTTTCCCTTCATCCGGAGAAGCTCCGGTAAGCGGGCACCATAATCATCACCATCGTGACAGCCAGCATAAGAATCATGGGAAACAATAATTTTGTCCCTGCCTCCTCCCCCATTTGTCTGGCAAGATTCTTTCTGTCAGCGAAGGCCTGCTCCGCTTCTTCCCTGAGCGACAGAAGCAGCGTACTGCTGCCCTTACGCAGATTCTGTGCCAGCAGCGAACAGAATCTGGAGTATGAAATCAGGCCGCATCTCCGGCCAAAACGACTGTACGCCTCCGTCTCCGGCACCCCACTTTCCAGTTCATGGCACATAATCAGAATTTCTTCATAGACTTCTTTTCGTTCTCCCCCTTTCCTTCTCTGCTCCCGGTAGTTCTCCCCCATGCAGGCAAATCCGGCTCTCACGCTCATCCCCGCGCCGACATACAGCACAAGCTGGCTCAGCATCTGCGGAAATCCGAGCTGCAAGGCACGGCTCCGCCGTTCTACCCTCGCGTGCAGTTCCCGGTCTTCCAGCCGATAGGAAAGGAATCCAAGAACTGTCAGAAGCAGGAACACTGACAAGCTGTGGTCTTCCGCCCGTTCCGTCCAAACAAGCATTTTGCCCCCTGCGGAAGAGGGAAGCGGCATATCTGCGCGCTCTGTCGTCTCCTCCTGACTGCGCTGCAGCGCCGTCTCCACCTCGTGACGAAAGGCATCCTCGCCGGTGAGCGGAACCGGCTCCACAACAGCCTGATATTTCTTCTCATATTTTCTGCCCTCGTAGGACAACACTGCCGTGAGTTCAACCGGCGCTCTCGTTTTCTCCGGAAGACTGCTGTTCAGAACGATACCATTGGAATCAACCAGCCCATAATTGCTGCTCTCCCAGGTGATCTGGAATGGAAATCCCGGGAGGGAGGATGGCATTTCGAGGTTCTGACTGACTGCTTTGAGCGACAGATTTTCGCCCGCAAGTGTTTTGTCCAGAATCCTGAGGGCCTGTGCTGCCATCCTGTCCGTCTCTTCCTTTGTGTAAGATCTTGCGGGAACCAGCACAGTAAATTGTTCCCTGCTGCCCGTTTCGGCCTCCGCAGTCAGCATGGCACTCTGCTCCGTTTCCCACGGTTCCGGGCGCACCAGCGCACCATTCCGCAGGAGTCCGGCTGATCCTCCGGCGGCTGCAAGCAGTAGTGCAAGGCAGTCTCCTGAAAAAGCAAGAAGCAGGACGAAGCGGATTTTCCGGACAAAATAGGCGTGCTCACTCCGCTCATAGCCGCTTGAGGGATCCAGGATACGCAGCTCCTCACGCACACTGCCGGGACGCATAACGCGGCGGAGACCGGCCAGTCCGGGCCGTCTCAGCAGCTCCCGGTACAGATGAATGGCCATTTTCTCGAAGGGACGCTGCAGCACAGAGACCGGTTCCTCCGTAAAGATCGTCTCCCTGCGGGAACATACAGCCAGGAGGCCAAAAGCAGATAAAACTGTAAGATAAAGCCAAATCATTCCCTCTCCTCTCGTCTGTACTGCCTGTTTCCTTCGCCGTTTCTTTCCAGATCAGAATCCGTGCGCTGTGCCTGCCTTCCTGT
>ONQW01000241.1 GCA_900320025.1 uncultured Lachnospiraceae bacterium | reverse complement strand
TTCTTGGCTCTCGTCAGGCCTGCCTCACAGAGTGCAAATCCGGCCTGCATGAAGTAGACCAGAGCTGACGCAATGAGGACCCATGCGACAGTGTTGACATTAATTTCCATAACATTATCCTCCTCATAAGATGATGGAAACTATAAACAAAAGAGGCCGCCCCAGAGCCCTGCTTGCTCTGAGACAGCCCCTTTGCTGTCAAAAGATAATATTTCCTGCAATAACGGTTTTCGCTACAGTGTTTCCTCAGATTTCCTTTAATGTCGTGTATCCCATCAGGAACTGGTCCACCTCCGCCGCACACTGGCGGCCCTCCTCGATAGCCCAGACCACCAGAGACTGTCCCCGGTGGCAGTCGCCTGCCGTGAATACCTTGTCCACGGAGGTCTTGTAATGATTTTCCTCCGTGACGATGGTTCCCCGGCCGCTGCGCGGCGCGCCGAACGCCTCGGCGGTATACGGCTCGCAGCCGACAAACCCTGCTGCGATGAGAAGCAGCTGGCAGGGAAGTTCCTTCTCAGTGCCGGGAACCTCCACCATCTGGCGGTTTTCGAAACGGACCTTCACGGTCCGGATTTTCTTCAGCTCTCCCTTTTTGCTGGTGATAAATTCCTTCACCGTAGTCTCGTAGACTCTCGGATCGTGGCCGAATTTGTAAATGGCCTCCTCATGACCGTAATCCGTCTTCTTCACCAGAGGCCATTCCGGCCAGGGATTCGAGGCCCTCCGCTCCGCCGGCGGCTCCGGCATCATCTCGAGCGCCGTCACTGAGCGGCACCCGTGTCGGATCACGGTGCCGATGCAGTCATTGCCGGTGTCGCCGCCGCCGACGACGACCACATCCTTGTCCTTTGCGCTGATAAAGCCACCCGCTCTCTGCAGATCCGCCGCTCCTCTGCCGGAGATTCCCAGCAGCGCATGGGTCGTGGATTTCAGGAAATCAACGGCAAAATACACGCCCCTGATCTCGGCCGGCTGCGATATTTCGCTGCCTGTCACCGTCCCGGACAGCCTGCGCGGCTCCTTCGAACCGCAGGCCAGGATGACGGCGTCGTACTCCTTCTTTAACTCCTCTGCGGTCACATCCACCCCGACGTTGACGCCGCACCGGAATACCACGCCTTCCTGCTCCATCAGCTTCTGCCGCCGGAGGACGACGCTCTTGTCGAGCTTCATGTTCGGGATGCCGTACATCAGCAGGCCGCCGATCCGGTCCTCCCGCTCAAACACGGTGACACTGTGTCCGCGGTGATTCAGCTGATCGGCCGCCGCAAGACCGGCCGGGCCGCTGCCGACGACCGCGATTTTCTTGCCGCTGCGGACCGCCGGGATACGCGGCTTAATGTATCCGTTGGCAAATGCCGTCTCGATCAGAAAGCGTTCATTGTCATGCACCGTCACCGGATCGTCATACTCGCCGCACACACAGGCCTTCTCACAAAGCGACGGACAGACCCGCCCGGTGAACTCCGGGAAATTGCTCGTCTTCAGAAGCCGGGACAGTGCGTGCTGATCATTGCCGCGGTAGATCTGATCGTTCCACTCCGGAATCAGATTGTGAAGCGGGCAGCCGGTCACCATCCCGTGCAGCTTCATCGCTGACTGGCACAGCGGAACGCCGCAGTTCATGCACCGCGCCGCCTGCAGCCTGCGCTCCTCCGCCCCCAGATTCGTGTGAAACTCCTCGAAGGTGCGGATTCTCTCCGCCGGCGGCACATCCGGGCTGCTTACCCTCTGATATTCAAGAAACCCCGTTGGCTTTCCCATATACTCTAACTCCTGCTCTGATTTAAGCCGGTGCATCCTGCCGTTTTCCGGTGCCCGGCGTCCCGCATCAGATGCGGGACCACATACTGCCCGTCAGAATCCACGCCCATGCCGCACCCCGCATGGTGCCCTGCCTGTTTCTCCCCGCTGCGCTGTCGTCGCCCCGGTCACGCGATGGAACCCGAGACCTCTCTGAACGCCTCCAGCACCGCGCTGTCGTGCGGGATGCCCTGTTCCTCGTACTTGCTGATGGCGATCAGCATCTTCTGGTAATCATTC
>ONQW01000014.1 GCA_900320025.1 uncultured Lachnospiraceae bacterium | reverse complement strand
CTGACAAAGCTGAAGTCCAATGAGGACTGGCTGAAAATCCGCGGCGGCAAAATTGCCATGGTCATGCAGGATCCCATGACCTCCCTCAATCCGCTGAAAACCATCGGATATCAGATCCAGGAGGCCGTTGAGCTCCATCAGGGTGTACACGGAGAGGAAGCGAAGAAACGCGTCTTCGAGCTGCTTGGCGAGGTCGGCATCAGCGAACCGGAGCGCCGTTATCATCAATATCCGCACGAATTTTCCGGCGGCATGCGCCAGCGCGTGGTCATCGCCATCGCAGTCGCCTGCCGTCCCGAGATTCTTATCTGCGACGAGCCGACGACAGCTCTCGATGTCACGATTCAGGCGCAGATTCTGGGCATTCTGAAGCAGATGAAGGAGAAGTACAGCCTCACCACCATCTACATCACCCATGACCTCGGCGTGGTCGCGAATGTGGCTGACTCCATCGCGGTCATGTACGCCGGAGATTTTGTCGAGACCGGGAGCTGCAATGAGATCTTCTATGATCCCCGCCATCCCTACACCTGGGCGCTGCTCTCCTCGCTGCCGCAGCTCGGCATCAAGGGACAGGACCTGTACACCATCGTCGGCACGCCGCCCAACCTGTTCTACGAGGTGCACGGCGATGCCTTCGCCGCCAGAAACCCGCACCCGCTCAAAATTGATTTTGTCCGCAGGCCTCCGATGTACCGGATCACAGACACGCATTATGTCAGAAGCTGGCTCGCCGACCCGCGCGCACCGAAGATGGACCCGCCGGAGCATATCCGTGTGCTGCGGGAGAAGGGAAAGGTGCTTGGCGTTGCCGGTCCGGAATACGGCACGCCGGTTCCGGAATCCGGGGAAAGCACCGATTGTATATCTCCTGCCGCCCCTGACAAAGAATCCGTGAGCAGTAAGAAGGAGGCTCCTCATGACTGAAAACACCACCTCTCCGGCGCCCTCCGCGGCACCGGAAGAAGCCGTCCGCACCGGCGGTGACGCAATGAGCACTGCCGCGCCGCAGAGCAGTGCAGCGCCAGACAGAAAAAAGCTTGTGGAAGTGGACCATATTCAGGTACAGTTCGGCAATAAGCGCCATCCCTTCACTGCGGTCGACGATGTCAGTTTTGCAATTTATCAGGGTGAGACCTTCGGTCTTGTCGGCGAATCCGGTTCCGGCAAGACGACCATCGGACGGTCCATCATCCGGATCAACCCCATCTCGAAGGGCGAAATCCGTTTCGACGGCAGGCGTATCTCCGGAAAACTGAGCCGGGCTGAGGATCAGCGGATCACGCGGGACATTCAGATGATCTTCCAGGATCCGATGAGTTCCCTCAACGAGCGCGCCAAGGTCGGTTATATCGTCGCGGAGGGGCTCTACGCGCCGGGACACAATCTGACGGAGGCGGAGCGCACGAAGCGGGTGAATCAGGCTCTTCTTGATGTCGGACTGCTCCCGGAATTCTCCAGCCGTTTTCCCCATGAATTTTCCGGCGGACAGCGGCAGCGGATCGGTATCGCCCGCGCACTCGTGATGAATCCCAAGTTCATCATTGCCGATGAGCCGATCTCGGCACTGGATGTCTCCATCCGCGCGCAGGTGCTCAATCTGATGAGCCGCCTCCAGAAAGAGCGCGGCCTGACCTACCTGTTTATCGCGCACGATCTCTCGGTGGTGCGATTTATCTGCGACCGCATTGCCGTCATCCACAAGGGCCGGATCGTGGAGCTTGCAGAGTCGGAGGAACTGTTTCAGCATCCGCTGCACCCTTACACAAGGGCGCTGCTCTCCGCCATCCCGCAGCCGGATCCGGAAGTGGAAAAGCACAAGAAGCTTCTTGTCTACGATCCTTCGGTGCACGACTACCGTGTGGATAAACCGGCCTTCCATGAAATCCTTCCCGGCCATTTCATCTATGCAAACGAGAAGGAAATGGATGAATATCACAGCATGCTGCATCAATGACGATCAGCCCCATGCATTCCGGACCGGAAGCATGGGGCATTCGTCTGTATAAGGCAGGATGCACCGCGTGCGTCCTGCCTTATCTCGAAACGATTAAAAACTACCATCAAAAAGAAGGAGGATCGATATGATCAAAATTCTGATTGCGAATAAAGCAGAGAACACGCCGCGTTACCAGAAGGCCATGGAGCACCTTGGCTTTGCCTATACCTGTACCGACCAGATTCCGGAGGACGCGGACTCCTACGACGCGCTGATTCTGCCCGGCGGATCTGACATCGATCCCGCCTTCTTTCATCAGGAGAACCAGGGGAGCCGCGGCATCAACCGCGCTCTGGATGAGGTTCAGCTCGGACTCTTCCACCGGTTTGCCGATGCCGGCAAGCCAGTGCTCGGCATCTGCAAGGGCTGCCAGGTGATCAACGTCGGCCTTGGCGGCACGCTCATTCAGGATCTGCCCGAGCCGCTCCGCTCCCGCCACTGCTATCACGCGGACGACTCCGGAGAATACCATGAGACAGAGATCCTGCCCGGCACATTTCTCTACGATATGTATGGCGGAAGCGTCGTGACCAACAGCTATCATCATCAGGCTCTGGGCGAGCTCGGCGCCGGTCTCCGCTGTATTCAGAAGAGCTGGGACGGCGTCATCGAAATGATTGTCCATGATACGCTTCCGATCCTCGGCACCCAGTGGCACCCGGAGGTGAACTGCTGGGATATCGCGAAGGAAGGGGTGGCCGACGGTGCGCCGCTCTTCCGCTATTTTGCCGCCATGGTCCGCCGTTCCGTGAAGACAAAACCGGAGGACAGACCGACGCTGCGCTCGTTTCTGACCCATGCGTTCCAGCCCTGCGGCCATACACTGTACGTATGGGGAGGCGGCTGGAATGAGGCGGACACCGGCGCCGGGAAGGAGAGCCTCACGCGCGGGGAGGCACCGGCCTGGCAAACGTATTTTGACGGGCACGCCGGTCACTATGATTACCGGCAGCACCGGTTCGAGTATGGAAACGGGCTGGACTGCTCCGGGTTCGTCGGCTGGTCGCTGTACCAGACCTTCGCGCAGGGAGACGGAGAGGCGCCGGGATATGTCATGTCCTCAACCAAAATGGCACAGACCTTCGCCGCGCGCGGCTTCGGGCGGTTCGTCCCGCAGGAGGAGATTACTTATTACCGCCCGGGCGACATCGTCAGCCTGAACGGGCATGTCTGGATCAGCCTCGGCCAGTACCGGGATGGCAGCGTCATGCTGATCCACAGCACCCCGAACGGCGGCGTCCAGGTATCCGGCACAGTCACCCGGGAAGGTCACTACAGCAGTATGGCCATGGAGGCCGCAACCGGCATCATGGTCCGCTATTTCCCGGAATGGAGCAGACACTATTCCACCAAGCCCTGCGGCCCGTCCTACCTCACCGGAAACCTGATGCGCTGGGACCTCCAAAACGGTCCTCTGTGCGATCCGGAAGGCCTGACGGGACTTTATCCGCACGAGCTCTGCCGGGCGATTCTGGAGGCCTCCGCGCCGCTTTCATGAGGCCCGGAGGCGCCACGCCCTTAATCCGCCCTAGATCCCTTTCATCATGACTGAGAAGCCGATCCGGTCCCCGCTGTCCACGAGGAACTGCGGGAGGGTCCGCGCGCCCCAGCTGTCGTCACCGGCGACCCCCTGCTGCATCACCGCGCAGCGAATCACCGTATAGCACGGTCTCGGCAGCTCCCAGACGTGCTTTGCTTCCTCCATCTGCTCCGGCGACCACGGCAGCGCGGAAAAGTTCATGATCGACGCGCCGTCCGGCGCTGCGGCACTCCGGGAGCCGAGGTAGCCTCCGGCTGCCGTGAGCAGAAGTCCTCTGCCCCGGCGGTCCGTCACTTTTGCCCAGCGCACACCCGTATGGTTCCCGGTCTCCTGCGGTACAAGGTAGGGCTGGACCATTTCGGATGCCAGGGCGGAATAGACGCCGAGCTTACCGCCCTCTTCCCGGTCGATGTAAGTCTCCTCCGGGCCGAGTCCGTACCAGGTGACACGGTTATAGTCGGCATCCACCGCCAGCTTCATACCGAACTCCGGCATCGGCGGCAGGCCGGGCGTAGGCTCATATGCCATATCAATACGGACTGTTCCGTCTGCCGTGACGGTATACGTGATGTCCACTGCGCTGGTCGGCACGGTCGGCATCATCGTCGTCCACCCGATGGAGAAGCTGTCCTCTCCGCTCTCTATGCGGGGCATCGCGATCGGATAGGGCATGCCCTTCACATGGCGGTAGGCATCCTCCACACCGGTCAGTCTCGCATCCGCATATTCACTCGCCAGCTTCCAGATTCCCTGCCTCGCCGCCATGAAGTTCCCGTCGTCATTGGACGTGGGGGCACGCCAGAAGCTCGGCGCCGGGCATTTGCCGATCAGCTCCTTTCCGCCGTAGACATACGATACCAGTCTGCAGAGCTTCAGGGAAAACAGGACATGAAAATTCGTTCCGTAAACGCCGATGTCCTCTACGCCCCGGATCACCGTCAGCCGCTGCAGCGGCGCAAAGCCCCGCAGTGCACCGAATGCCGCCGCCGGCGCGGCGCTGCAGCCGGTCCGGTCAGCCTGCGGAATCTGCCGCTCCCCGCTGATCCGGAACGCACGCTGTCCGAAGGCCACCTCATAGCCCTGGCTGGCCCAGTCCGTCCCGTTCCTGAGACGGAAGGAGACCGTCACTGTGTATTCTCCCGGCTCCTGCGGACGCGGAAGAGGAAGTGCACAGGTTTCCTCCGAGAGCGGTGCGGCAGATGTCTGCAGCGGCAGCTCCTGCAGGAGTTCTCCCTCCCGCTCCAGTCTTGCGGAGCAGTCGAAGGCGTCCGTCCCGACAAAATTATTCTTGTTGATGATTCTGACAGTCCAGGCATCCGTGTCGACCTCCGCCCGGATCGCCTGATACAGGAACTTCACTTCCTGCATTTTGCCGTACGGGCGGCGAAGGCTGTCCACAATCCCGTTGCCGCTGAATTCATAGTCGGTGGGATGCTCGCCAAAATCTCCCCCGTACGCCTGCGTCCATTCTCCGAAGCGATTCTTCCTCGTAAACGCCTGATCCACAAAATCCCAGATGAAGCCGCCCTGGAACCGCGGTTCCCGCTCCTCCAGATCGCGGTAGCGGAACATGCCGCCGTTGGAATTTCCCATGGAATGCGTGTACTCGCACAGAATGAGCGGGCGGTCCGTATGCTCCCGGAGGAATTCCGGAATCTTCTCCGCCGGCGTATACATCTGCGAGTACATATCCGAGACCTGCGGCGTTCTCGGATCGTGGCTGATGCCCTCGTAATGCACCAGACGGTCCGGGTCGAGCGCATGGAATTTATCCGTCATCGCCTGCACATCCGTGCCGCTGAAGGATTCATTGCCGTCGGACCAGATCAAAACGGCCGGGTGGTTCTTGTCCCGCTGATAGCAGGAATTGACGCGGTCCATCACCAGCTCCAGATACTCCGGCCGGTTCCCCGGCACACAGTATTCGATGTCCTTCCAGCCGGACGCGTAAGCCTGCCACACGCCGTGTGTCTCCATGTTGTTCTCCGCGATCATGTAAAGGCCCATTTCGTCGCAGAGCCGGTAAATGACAGAAGCATCAGGATAATGGCAGGTGCGGATCGCATTGATATTAGCCCGCTTCATGGTGATGACATCGTCCCGGATTTTGTCGGGCTGCGGTGTTCTCCCGCTGTCTGCAAAGAACTCATGGCGGTTGACGCCGCGGAAGACGAGACGTTTTCCGTTGAGACAGAGAATCCCGTCCTTCATCTCAAACCGGCGGAATCCGACCTTCTCCAGCGCCACTTCCGTTAAGGTGCCGTTCGAGCCGAGCACCTCGATCTTCAGATCATAGAGCTGCGGATCCTCCGCGCTCCAGAGCGCCGGGTCCTCCACGATATCCGTTGTCGTGATCTGACAGGCACTGACCGGATGCACTGCGCTGGTATTGCCTGTCAGCCCCGCCTTCATCTGCTCCGCGGTCAGCGTGGCATCCTGTCCGAAGAGAATCTTCCTTCCCTCTGCGGCGGAAGCGGTTCCCGTCAGAACCGTCTGCCCCGCTCGCAGCAGGGTGTAGCGCACCGCGGCATGACCGGGCGCCTTGCCCTCCGGCAGCACCAGATTCCATGTGACGGCGAGCTCCGCCCGACGCAGATTCTCTTCCGGCACCGCGCGGATGCGCAGATCATAGAGATGCGTCTCCGGCGTGGTAAACAGATAGACATCACGGAAAATACCGGAGAGGCGGAAGAAATCCTGGTCCTCAAGCCAGGCTCCTGCTGTCCACCGGTAATTCTTTACCGCGATGCGGTTGACGCCAGCCTTCCGATACGGCGTGAGGTCAAACTCGGTGGGCGTGAAGGTGTCCTCGCTGTACCCGACGTACTTCCCGTTCATCCAGAGGGCGAATCCGCTCTCCACGCCCTGAAAGCTGATGAACAGCGGGCGATGCGCCGCTTCCTCCGGAATGACAAATTCCTTCACATAACAAGCCGTGGGATTGAATCCCTCCGGAATATCGCCGGGATCGATCGCCTCGTGCCCGTCCCAGGGATATGCCACGTTCTGGTATCCCGGCTCTCCATGTCCCTCAAGCTGGATCGGCGACGGGACCCGGATATCCTCCCAGCGGGAGCAGTCGTAGTCCTGTTTCCAGAATCCCTGCGGCGCCTCCTTCGGCGTGCGCGCAAGGGCAAATTTCCAGAGACCGTTCAGCGACCAGCGGAATCCGGACACTCCCTTCTCCTGCTCCTCCCAGGACTGACAAACAAGATGATCCGAGTGCGCCGGCATGGTATTCTGCTTGAAGACCCGCGGATCTCTGACAATAGCTTCCTCAAATTCCTGATTCATGATGAGTACCCCCTGATGAATGTTGATCCCTCTTACATCATGCCAAAGTCTGACAAAAGTTCAACCCGTTTTTTGTTCCAATTCATATATTTTTGGTTCAAAAAAGACGTACCCGCTGATTTCGTCGGGTACGCCTTTTCCACTTATTTGCAGGCAGCCTGTCACAGTTCCCCGCAATCCGATATTCTGTTCTCAGAGCAGCATTCTGCGCCAATCATCGTAAAAATTTTCCGCGGATGATCACGTAGGACAGGTCTCAGTGAGCAGCACAGCTCAGTTCTGCGCCGCTGCAGCCTTTACTTCCTTGATCTTCTCCGTCAGCTTCGGCACGATCTTGAACAGATCGCCGACCACACCATAATCCGCCACGGTGAAAATCGGAGCGGACTCATCCTTGTTGATCGCAATGATCATGTCGGACTCTTCCATGCCGGCAAGATGCTGGATGGCGCCCGAAATACCGATCGCAAAGTATACCTGAGGCCGGACGGTCTTTCCGGTCTGGCCGACCTGCAGATCCTTCGGCTTCCAGCCTGCATCCACCACGGCGCGGGAGCAGGAAACAGTGCCGCCGATGGCGGCTGCAAGATCGTCGAGAATCGCGAAGTTTTCCGCGCTGCCAAGTCCGCGTCCGCCGGAGACAAGGATCTTCGCATCCATGATATCAGCGACCTTCTTCGTGTTCTTCACAATCTCAAGGATCTCTGTGTAGCGATTGTCCGGTGTGAAGCCGGGGTTGTAATCAATCACCTCTGCCTTGCGTCCGGGCACACGCTCGCCCTTCTGCATGACACCGGGACGGACCGTCGCCATCTGCGGACGAAAATCCGGGCAGGCGATGGTTGCGATGGTATTGCCGCCGAAGGCAGGACGGGTCATGAGCAGCTGCTTGTGGAGCTGCTTGTCCTCCTGACCCGGAATCGGGTTCAGCGGGAAGTCGCCGATTGCAAGGCTCGTGCAGTCCGCCGTCAGACCGGTGTGCACTCTCGCCGCGACACAAGGGCCGAGATCACGGCCGATTGCCGTTGCGCCGACAAGCATCACATCCGGCTTGTACTCATTGATGACACTGGCAAGGGCATGCGCATAGGGCTCTGTTCTGTAATCCTTCAGCTCCGGATCATCGACGACGATGACACGGTCCGCGCCATACTCGCCGAGCTCATCCGCCAGTCCGCGGATGCCGGAACCAATGAGCACAGCCGTGACCTGCGTATCAAGGTCAGCTGCCAGTTCCTTTCCCTTTCCGACAAGTTCCAGCGCAATGCCGGAGAGCTCGCCGTCAACCTGCTGGGCAAAGATGAATACCCCTTTATACTGTTCCTTATTTGCTGTTGCCATTTTATGACTCCTTATTCTCCATGAATATCCACTGCCGGCCGCGCCGTTTTCCGCGCGCCCGGGACACCGGCGACAGGGACGGCGTCCTGTCAGATGATATGCTTTGCCTGCAGCTTCTCCACAATGTAGTCGACCGCTTCCGCAGGGGAAAGATCCTTCTTCACTTCACCGGCACCCTTGCGGACCTTGTCAGACGCCTTGGCAATCTGGGTCGGAGAGCCGACCTTGCCGAGATCGCTGTCGAGCACGTCCTTCAGATCCTTTCTGCCCCAGACAGTTACTTCCTTATCATACGCATCGAAGATTCCGCCAGGAGTCATATAGCGGGGCTCAGCGAGTTCGCCCAGCGCGGTCAGAACGCATGGCAGATTTGCCTTGACCACCATGTAGCGGTCATCAAACTGGCGCTCCACCGTAATGGTCTTCGCCGCCTCGTCGTAATCGACGATCTTCTGCACATAAGTGACCATCGGCAGATGCAGATGCTCTGCGACCTCCGGTCCGACCTGTGCCGTATCGCCGTCGATTGCCTGACGGCCTGTAATGATCAGATCATAGTCCAGATTGCGGATCGCACCCGCGATTGTCTGGGACGTTGCCCAGGTATCAGCGCCGCCGAGCACACGGTCAGTGACAAGAACGCCATGATCAGCGCCCATCGCCATGGCCTCGCGCAGCACTTCGTCTGCCTTCGGAAGGCCCATCGTCAGAACCGTCACTTCTGCGCCGTACTTGTCCTTCAGCTCCAGCGCTGCCTCAAGGCCTGCCTTGTCGTCCGGATTCATGATTGCGAGCATTGCAGCTCTGTTCAGCGTTCCGTCGGGATTGAACACGACGCCGCCCTTGGTATCGGGTACCTGTTTTACACAGACAACGATTTTCATTGATTCTCTCCTTCAAAATTATATCCCGTGCCGCATGGTATGCGGCTTCCTAAGGAAAATGACCGGATGGCAGATGCGCTTACTTCAGCATCGCGCCGCTGATGACCATTCTCTGCACTTCGCTCGTGCCCTCGTAGATCTCTGTGATCTTCGCATCCCGCATCATGCGCTCGACATCGTATTCCTTCATGTAGCCATAGCCGCCGTGCAGCTGCACTGCCTTGGTGGTGACTTCCATCGCCACCTCTGCTGCGCAGAGCTTTGCCATAGCCGCTTCCACGGAGTAGCGGTCCTTCGTTGCCTTCGCATTTGCCGCCGCGTAGACAAGATACTGGGCAGCCTGGCACTTTGTCGCCATGTCAGCCAGCTGGAACTGGGTGTTCTGGAACTGAGCCAGCGCACGGCCGAACTGCTTTCTCTCCTTCACATAGGCGACGGTTCTGTCAAGCGCGCCCTCCGCGAGACCCAGTGCCTGTGCAGCGATACCGATACGGCCGCCATCCAGTGTGTGCATCGCGATCGGGAAGCCCTTGCCCTCAGCGCCGAGACGCTGCGCGTCGGAAACCTTCACATCGTTGAAGACCAGCTCATAGGTAGCTGAAGCGCGGATGCCCATCTTGTTCTCCTTCGTGCCGAAGGTGAATCCGGGCATACCCTTCTCCAGAATGAATGCCGTGAAGGTCTTCTGCGTGCGGCCCTTCTTGTCCAGCTTCGTTCCGGTCTGGGCGAAGATCACATATACATCCGCTTCCTTGCCGTTGGTGATGAAGATCTTGGAGCCGTTGATAACCCAGTTTCCGTCCTCATCCTTCACAGCCTTGGTCTGTACGCCCTGTGCATCCGTGCCGGCTCCGGGCTCTGTCAGACCGAATGCGCCAAGCTTGCGGCCTGCAGCGAGATCAGGCAGATACTTCTGCTTCTGCTCCTCGGTGCCGAACGTCAGAATCGGATCTGCGCAGAGCGAGCTGTGTGCGGAAACGATGACGGCTGTAGTGCCGCACTGCTTTGCAAGCTCCTCGATGCACATCACATAGGTCAGCGGATCGCAGCCCTGTCCGCCATATTCCTTCGGGATAGAGATGCCCATGAATCCGGCCTTTGCCATCTTCTCCACCGTCTCGCGGGGGAAGCGCTCCGTCTCATCAATCTCCTGTGCAAGCGGCTTGACTTCCTTCTCGGCAAAATCCTTGAACAGCTGTCTTGCCATCAGATGCTTCTTGTCTAATGTAAAATCCATGATCTGTCTCCTTCATGATTTTGGATACTGCTGCCGTAAACGGCATGGCGACGGGCCATAGCGGCGCGCAGGCTCCGTTATGGCCCTGTCAGTGCCCCGGTTCAGATTAAAGCTGATCTACAGGGGTCTTGGTGCGGTCTTCGTTGTACTTGTAGAATCCGATACCGGTCTTCACGCCGAGGTGCTTTGCGCGCACCATCTTGCGGAGCAGCGGGCATGCGCGATACTTGGAATCGCCGGTCTCCTTGTACAGGACATCCATGATTGCAAGCACGATATCGAGGCCGATATAATCGCCGAGTTCCAGCGGTCCCATCGGATGATTGCAGCCGAGCTTCATTGCCGTGTCGATGCCCTGGATATCGGAAACACCCTCTGCGTAGACAAAAATGCCTTCGTTGATCATCGGAACAAGAATGCGGTTGACAACGAAGCCGGGAGCCTCGTTGACCTGGACAGGTGTCTTGCCGAGCTTTACAGCAATTTCCTTGACCTTTTCGACCGTCTCTGCCGGCGTGTTCGCGCCCTGGATCACCTCAACCAGCTTCATGACCGGAGCCGGATTGAAGAAATGCATGCCGATGATCGGCTTCGGAAGGCCGGATCCGATCTCTGTGATGGACAGAGAAGAGGTGTTGGAAGCATAGATGCAGTTCTCGTTCTTTACAATGTTCTCCTGCAGCTCCTTGAAGCAGTTCTTCTTAATGTCCATGACCTCGAGTGCCGCCTCGACGACGAGATCCGGATCGACTGCCTGCGTATTGAGGCCGGTCTGGAACTTGGCGAGAATCGCATCCTCCTTCGCCTGCTCCATCTTTCCCTTTGTCACCAGACGATCCAGGTTCCTCTTAACCTTCTTCAGTCCGCCGTCCGCGAACTCCTGCTTGATGTCGCACAAATAAACCTTCTCTACCTCGTCGCACTGTGCAAATGTCTGGGCAATCCCGGCTCCCATGGTGCCGGCACCGATAACCGCTACCTTCATGTCATTCCTCCTGCAAAATTTTGCTTTCAAGAATCATGGTTTCTCTATGTGATACAAGGCTGCCAGGTAAAGGCAGCCAGTATATCCTGTTTCCGTCCGCTCACTGCCCCGCGTCAAAACAAACGCAGGAACCACATGCTCCCATGCGGACGCAGATTACTTATTCTGGAACGCGACGTGCTTGACCTTCTTCGGATCATCCTTCTTCCGGAGGAAGTTTGCCATGCCTTCCTTCTGATCCTCTGTCTCGAAGCAGCTGCCGAACTTCTCTTCCTCGATACGGACGCCGCTGTCGATGGAGACCTGATATCCCTCGTTGATGGCAGCTTTTGCCGCTCTGACGGCGATCGGCGCCATGGAAGCAATTCTTGCCGCCAGCTTCTGCGCGGCCGGAAGAAGCTCTTCCTGCGGATACACTGCGTTCACAAGACCGATGCGGTATGCCTCGTCCGCCTTGATGTTCGCCGCGGCATAGACCATCTGCTTCGCCATGCCCATGCCGACCAGGCGCGCCAGTCTCTGGGTGCCGCCGAAGCCGGGTGTGATGCCGAGTCCTGTCTCCGGCTGGCCGAAGACTGCGTTGTCGGAGCAGAGACGGATATCGCAGCTCATGGCGAGCTCATTGCCGCCGCCCAGCGCAAACCCGTTTACTGCGGCGATCACCGGGATCGGGAAGGATTCAATCTTCAGAAATACATCGTTGCCCTTCTTGCCAAATGCCTCTCCCTCCGCCTTCGTCAGCGTGCTCATCTCTCCGATGTCCGCGCCGGCCACAAAGCTCTTCTCACCCGCGCCGGTCAGAACCAGGCAGCGGACCGTATCAAGATCGACATTGTCGAGCACGGTGTTCAGGTCATCCAGCACCGCGCTGTTCAGCGCATTCAATGCCTGCGGACGGTTGATGGTAATCGTGCCGACCGCGCCCTCAACTGCATAATCAACAAAACTCATGATGCCTTCTCCTATCTCTTTTTTGTCCGGGCACACCGAACGGCCGGGCAGATTATTTCTGTCCGACCGCAGAATCATGCATGTTCCTTCCGGAATCAGTTTTCCTCGTAACGCTCCACAACAGTCGCGCAGCCCATGCCGCCGCCGATGCACAGCGTAGCCAGTCCGCGCTTGCTGTTTCTCTTCTGCATCTCGTAGAGAAGCGTGGTAAGAATACGGGCGCCGGAAGCTCCGACCGGATGACCGAGCGCGATCGCACCGCCATTGACATTGAGCTTGTTCATATCGAAGTGAAGCTCCTTGCCGACTGCGACGGACTGTGCACCGAATGCCTCGTTCGCCTCATAGAGGTCGAAATCATCAATGGTCAGGCCTGTCTTCGCCATCACCTTGCGTGTCGCGGCAACCGGGCCCACGCCCATGATCGCCGGATCGACACCGCCGAGCGCGCCTGCAACCCAGGTCGCCATCGGCTTCACGCCGAGCTCCTTTGCCTTCTCCTCGCTCATCAGAACCATCGCGGCTGCGCCATCGTTGATGCCGGAGGCATTCGCCGCCGTCGTCACGCCGTCCGGATTGATGGTGCGGAGCTTCGCGATGTCAGCTGCTGTCTGCGGCCCTCTCGGTCCCTCGTCCTTATCCACGATCACATCCTGCTTCTTCTGATGCACTGTGACAGGGACGATCTCGTCCTTGAACTTACCCTCTTCCTGGGCCTTTGCGCACTTGGTCTGAGACCACGCAGCAAACTCGTCGATCTCTTCCCTGGTCAGGCCCCATTTTGCAGCCACATTGTCCGCCGTGCGGATCATGTGATAGTTATTGAATGCATCCCACAGTGCATCGTTGACCATGCAGTCGACAAGCACGCCGTTGTTCATGCGGTAGCCGAATCTCGCCTTCGGCAGGCAGAACGGTGCGAGAGACATATTCTCAGTGCCGCCCGCCACGACGATGTCCGCATCACCGGCAAGAATCATATCTGCTGCCATATTGACGCTGTTCAGACCGGATCCGCAGACGACGTTGATCGTGACAGCCGGGACCTCAACCGGAAGACCGGCCTTGATCGATGCCTGTCTCGCGACGTTCTGTCCGAGACCTGCCTGAATCACGCAGCCCATCAGGACCTCGCTCACCTGGTCAGCGGGGACGCCCGCTCTCCGCAGCGCCTCCTTGATCACGATCGCGCCGAGGTCCGCCGCCGGCGTGGTGGAAAGACCGCCGCCCATCTTGCCGATGGCTGTGCGGCATGCACCTGCGATAACAACTTTCTTTGACATAATTTCCTCCATGTAGAACAAATTTGTTTGCACTGCCAGTGTCAGGAACAAAGATTGTTAAATTTTTATCACTTACGCTATAAATTATACCATAGAGGCCGGTTCAGTTCAACTGGATTTCGGTAAAACGACGATATTACCGAGCCGTCCAATCCTGTCGTCAGGATGCCAATCTCCGCCCTCCCTGTGATACAATAAGAACAGATCATAACACGCAGTCCTCAATACGGTGGACTGCAGAAAAGAGGTGCCTCAAAATGAAATTTGTGATTGTGGGAAAGAACATCGAAGTCACCCCGGGACTGGATCAGGCAGTTCGAGACAAAATCGGAAAGCTCGACAAGTATTTTTCGGAAGACACCACAGCCAATGTCACACTCAACGTGGATAAGGACCGCCATAAAATTGAAGTGACTATCCCGGTCAAAGGAAACATTATCCGCTGCGAGCAGGTCTCAAGCGATATGTATGTCTCCATTGATCTGGTGGAAGAGGTCATCGAGCGTCAGCTGAAAAAATATAAAAACAAGCTGAAAGCCAGAGACCAGGCAGAGGGCAGTTCCTTCAAGCGCGAGTTCCTTGAGAACAGCTACCCGGAGGATGATGAGATCCGCATCGTCCGCAAGAAGCAGTTCGATATGAAGCCGATGTATCCGGAGGATGCCTGCGTACAGATGGAACTGCTCGGCCACAATTTCTATGTATTCCGCAACGCCGAGGATGAACAGATCTGTGTCGTGTACAAGAGGAAGGGCGGCACCTACGGCATGATCGAGCCGGAGGAATAAATGCTACGCCGCAAAGGCTCCGCACGAAAATGGATGGCACTGCAGATTGCCCTGTATCGCCATCGCTTCACGCTGCAGCCGCCTTGTTCGACAAACGCTCCGCACATTCCGTGCGGAGCGTTTGCTTTAACAGCGCCCGACGGGCGCACATTCTGTTGTCATGAAATGATTATCCGGATCGCCGCGATCTACCCCGCTCATGTCATGTTCGGCGGCGTCCCGTCTGGAGTTACTGAATGATTCTGCGGATCGCCACGATCTGCCGGTATGATGCGTTGCCCGTCGTGATGCCGGTCCGCGGATTCGATGCGTGGACAATCCGTCCGCCGCCCATATAGATTGCAACATGTCCGTTGTAGCAGATCAGGTCGCCGGGCAGTGCGTCCGCGAGGCTGTCCACCGCTGTGCCGCAGCTGCGCTGAGAAGCATCATAATGCGGCAGGCTGTAACCGAAATGCGCGTACACAGACATCGTGAAGCCGGAGCAGTCTGTCCCGTTCGTCAGACTGGTACCGCCCCAGACATACGGATTGCCAAGGAACTGCAGCGCATAATCGACGACCGCTTCCCGCTTTGAGGATGATTTTGCCGCCTTCTCTTCGCTCTGCTTCTTCTCCTCCTTCTCGAGACGTTCCGCTTCCTCTTCTTTCGATTCCGCCTGCGGGTATACCGTCTCTACATCAGCATAGTCAGACGAAATATATCCGTCGCCGTCTTCCGTATGGACCTTGTACCACCCGTCCTGTTCTTCGATGATGTTCAGCTTATCGCCCTGCGGAATCAGGGTGATCACATCAGAATTGATGTCCGCAGCCGCTCTGACACGGAGCGTCTCGGTCGTTACCTCCGCCACCTTTGTGGCGCTCTCCTCCGCCTTCTTCGCGGCTTCCTCCCCGGTAGTCAGAAAATCCGCCTTGATATATCCGGTCACCGAGCCGGAGGTGATTTTGATCCATCCGCTCCCGTCATCCTTTTCAAGAACCGTGGCCACGCCGTCCTTGTACAGCTTTCCAAGTATCTCGGCGTCCTCACTCTTGTCCGCACGGATATTGACATAATCCGATACATCCGCAACCGCCAGTGAGGTGCCCGCGTCAGAAGCCTGCTCCTTCTCCGCTGCGTCGTCTCCAGACTCTTCCGTCTCTGAGGCTCCCTCCGCAGCTGCAATACTTCCGGCGTTCGCTGCCTGCTGCGTCGCTTCGCCGGACTGACTCTCCGCCTGTTTCGCTATTTCCCCAGCCTGTTCCGCCGCATCCGCACCCGAGCCTGCTTCGGAAACAGTGCCTGCCGTGTCTGCCGCCTGCTCCGTCTCTCCCGCACCGCCGTCTGTGATTCCCAGCAGAGCGCTTTCTGTCACGCTGCCAGAACCGAACGCATCCGGCTCATTGGCAAGCGATGTTTTATTGGTTGCGGTCAGCAGGGCAATCCCGGCCCGCAGCGGATCTGAGGCTGCACTGCCGGTCCCGGCAGACTCCCCTGTCTCTGCCTGTTCCCCGCTTTCCGCGGAATATTCAGGCGCACTGGCATTGACATCGGCTGCTTCACCCGCAGAAGTTTCAGGTTCCGGAGATACCGCAATATCCTCCGATTCCGTCAGATCTGCTGTTCCGCCCGCAGGCATTGCCTCATGAAGCGAACCGCTGACTGCAATCAGCGAAGCGATCCCCGCGGTTGGAAGAGACCAGTTCCCCTCCGAAGCATAGGCCGGAAGACAAAACGCACTCAGGGTGAGCGCCGCAGCAGCAGAAACTGCAATAAAACCTTTGCCGGAATATTTCATGAAAAGAAGTTCCCCCAAGACCGAATGGCATAAACTCTGTCTGTTCCCAGATAATTCATCAAGAGGAAATATTTCGCAATTGTTTGTTACAAATATTACGAAATTATTTCAGGCAAAATATTACCATCGCGGGGTCACTGTGTCAATCTGTCCTGCAGCACTCCGTCGGCCATCTGTCCTGCTGCATTCAGCCTGTCAGTCCCATCGCACTCCATTGGCCTGTTATCCCGTCGCACTCAGACAGCCAATCTGTCCCGCCATACTCAGTCAAGCCAGATAGTCCTGCACTGCAGTCACCGCACAGGCACCATCGCTGCAGGCCGTGATGATCTGGCGGAGCCGTTTCGCGCGGAGGTCACCCGCCGCAAAGACGCCGGGCACACTCGCTGCCGTATCCTCACCGGCCACAACATATCCTCTCTCATTCAGTTTCACAAAATCGCCGAGCCACGCAGAACTCGGCACAATGCCGACGGCGATAAACACGGCGTCGGTTGGAAGCTCCTCATGCTCCCCCGTGGCCAGATTTTTCAGCAGAACACTGCCGACCTTCGCTTCTCCGCGGATCTCCTCCACGACACTGTTCCACCGCATCTCGATCTTTTCATTTTCCCGGACCTGTGTCGCCAGCACCGGTGCCGCCCGGAGTTCTCCTCTCCTGTGCACGAGATAAACCTTGCTGCAAAGTCTAGCCAGAAACAGCGCATCCTCCGCAGCCACATCGCCGCCTCCGACTACCACCGCCGTCTTTTTCCGGAAGAACGCGCCGTCGCAGGTTGCGCAGTAGGACACGCCGCGTCCCGCAAACGCATCCTCCCCGGGCACGCCAAGCTTTGCGTGCGAGGCGCCGGTCGCCAGAATCACTGTCCTCGCAGTGAATTCTCCCTGGTTCGTCTGAACTGCAAAATATGTTCCTTCCGCTCCCTCTCTTTTTTCGATGGAGGAAGCCTGCGCATTGACAAACGACGTACCAAGCTGCTCGGCATGCTCGCGGAACTTCATTGCGAGATCGAAGCCGCCGACGCCCTTCAGTCCGGGATAATTGTCTACATCGTAGGTGTTGATGACCTGTCCTCCGCTGGTCGGTTCCTTCTCAAGAACCTGAAAGGTCAGCTCCGCGCGGCAGGCGTAAATGGCTGCTGTCAGTCCGGCAGGACCCGATCCAATAATAAGCGTATCAAGCATGATGAATTTCCTCCTTTATTTTTGGCAATTGCTCTTTTGTAATGATGGTATCGTAATGATTCTTTCCACTAACGGAATGCAGCCTGCTGAAAGGATACATGCGAAAGAATACACGCTGTAGTAGAATTGCAGAAGTGGGCCCGCTGCCTCGCAGCTTTCACCACCTTCAATTCTTCTATCATAATATAGTAATTATTCCTGAAATTCAAAAGAAGTGCTGCGAAAGGAGAACTTACCATGCACCGCAATCCAACTGAAGTGAAGAACTGTCTCGCCGGAAAAACCGCACTGGTTACGGGAGCGGCGCATGGTATCGGCCGGGCAATCGCACTGGCGCTCGCGGCTGAGGGCTGCAATCTGCATCTGATCTGCCTGCATGCTCTGCCGGAGCTGACCACATTTGCATCCCAGCTCGAAAATAGTTATGAAATCTGCTGTACTGCACATGCCGTCGATGTCGCCGAACCGGATGCGGTCGGCCAGTATTTTGCCGCCGTCATTCCTCAGCTCGACCTGCTCATCAATAACGCCGGTATGGCCCATCTCGGGCTGCTGCAGGACATGCAGCCGACGGAATGGAACCGGCTTATTTCCACGAATCTGAGCTCCATATTCTACACAAGCCGCCTTGCAATCCCGCTGTTTCTCCAAAAGGGAAGCGGATGCATCATCAACATTTCTTCCGTCTGGGGCCAGGCAGGTGCAGCCTATGAGGCCGCATATTCGGCGTCTAAGGGCGGCGTCGACGCCCTCACCCGGGCTCTCGCGAAGGAACTGGCTCCGAATCATATTCCGGTCAATGCCATTTCCTGCGGATGCGTGGATACCCGGATGAATGACTGCCTGGATGATGAGGCAAAACAGGCTCTGATCGCAGAAATTCCTGCCGATCGTTTTGCGGAGCCAGAAGAAATTGCATCCGCTGTCATACAGCTAGCCAAAATGCCCGCCTACCTCACCGGACAGATCATTCAGGTGGCCGGCGGATGGATATAGAGTCAGCGCTGAAATAAACATGCCGCTGATACAGAGCTATTACACATGCCGCTGATACAAGGAATTTACGCGTACCGTTGATACAGGGAACTTACACATGCCGTTCATCGGCATTGTCGTAGCACTCACAGAACCGGGCAGAAAACGACGGCTCCCTGCCTGCAGCGTAAAGATGGGATATATCGCCGAGCTGCAGGATCCGGAAACTCGCCGTTCCCCGCACCCTTTCCTCCGTTGCTACAGTAGTTACGCCGGTGGGAGCGACGGCGGTCCCATGCCAGAGCACCATTGGCGATACGCCGATCAGATGACCGAGCAGAATCGACCCCAGCCCGAAGTGGCAGAAAAAGAGGAGCGTATCGTTGCTTGGTCTCACCGCACGGTAAATCCGGCCATTCCGCTCATAGCCCCACTTCGCAAGCAGAGCGTCAAACTGCCGGATCACCTCACTGACCTGCTCTCCTACATGCCCCTCCCGCATCACCTCATTGTCCGCCCAGTGATCCGGATCGTAGAACTCCGGATGCGCCGTCCAGTCCTGCGGAAGCCAGTCCCAGACAATCTGGCGATGCTCCGGGCAGTCAGGTCTCCAGATCTGCGCAGGAAATTCCTGGAGCCAGTCACAGATCACAGCTTCCCTTCCCAGCTTTTGCAGCGTCGGCGCTGCCGTATCTCTGGCACGTCCGCGCGGAGAGCAGAAAATTCCGTCAAAATGCATCTTCGACAGACGTTCTGACAGCAGTTCTGCTTCTTCCCAGCCTGTTTTCGTCAATGTATCATGCTCGTAATCAGGATCACCATGTCTGACAATAACCAGTTTCATATTTGTACCCGTGCCGCTCACACCGCTGTCAGTCTGAAGGTGGTGTATCAGCACCACTTTCAAACATATTCCTCATGTCGTGTCCTTTTCGGAAGTTTTTATTCACCGGAAACCGCAACGGAAGACTCCGCCGTTATTCCTGAATTTCCCTCTGTCACCGAAGTGACAGAAGTCTGTGAGCCCCCTTCATTGCTGCTATTCTTCGGTGCCCAGAGTGGCCGCGTAAGTCCGATCAGAATTAAAATGATCGCCATAGCTGCCAGAACAATAATTTTTTCCTTTTTGGTCAGTGCTCTCTGTACATTCATTTCTCTACCCCGCTGAGGCAAAATCTGCGAATGCGTTTTTGCCGAATGCAGCAGCCGTTGCGCCAGCACCTCTGCCGCCGTTTGAAAGTCCTGCCTCGGCATGACATTCAAAGCATCACGCCATGCCACGTTCAAACGTTATTTTCATCAAGAAGGTCGGGTCTCTTCTCCCGCGTAACCCGTTCCGCCTCTGCCTGACGAAAGGTTCGTATTTTGCCGTGATCCCCGGACAACAGTACATCTGGTACACGCTGCCCTCTCCATACGGCAGGCTGTGTGTACTGCGGATACTCCAGCATTCCTGATTCAAAGGACTCCTCTTCGGCGCTTCCATGACGCAGCACGCCCGGGAGAAGCCGGAGAAGCGAATCTGAGATTATCTGGGCTGGCAGCTCTCCGCCGGTCAGAATATAGTCGCCAATGGAAAGCTCTTCATCAAAATAGCAGCTCACCCTGGCATCCATGCCCTCGTAGTGACCACATACCAGCGCTATGTGAGAATATCCAAGCAGTGCATGTGCTTTCTGCTGATGATATGTCTTCCCTTCCGGTGTGAGGCCGATGACATGACATCCATCCGAACCCGCCTGTTCCTTTACAAATTGAATACCGCGCCAGATCGGCTCCGCGCGCAGCACAAGCCCTCTTCCTCCGCCAAATGGCGAATCGTCCACATGGCGGAAGCTTCCGTCCGCAAACTGACGCAGATCGATCACCTCTACCTCACCGCATGCGAGCTCATCTGCTCGTCGAACCACATGGGAGGACAGAAAGGATGAAAAATATTCAGGACAAATGGTCAAAATATAAAGTTTCATGGTTAAAAATAGCCAGAAACCTCGTGAAGAAGCTTCTGGCTGATGCCGGCAGTCGGGATCGAACCGACACTCGATGATAAGTCGAACGGGATTTTAAGTCCCGCGCGTCTGCCAGTTCCGCCATGCCGGCGCAAGGAAATGACAGGTAAGTGGACCCTCAGGGACTCGAACCCTGGACCGATCGGTTATGAGCCGACTGCTCTAACCAACTGAGCTAAAGGTCCGTTCATGTTTCTCTTATGAAAATAGCTGCAGGATTCCTGCAGCTACTACAATGACCCCGACGGGATTCGGACCCATGTTACCGCCGTGAAAGGGCGATGTCTTAACCGCTTGACCACGGGGCCATTCGCAGGACAGCTCCTGGCGGTG
>ONQW01000115.1 GCA_900320025.1 uncultured Lachnospiraceae bacterium | reverse complement strand
GTCGTGTATCCGCAGAACAGTTCGTCGCCGGCATCCCCGGAGAGCGAAACCGTGACATACTGCCTCGTGAGCCGGCTCACCAGATAGGTAGGAATCTGGCTTGAATCCGCAAACGGCTCTGCGAACATCTTCGGGAGAAGCGGAATCACGCTCTTCGCATCCTTCTCCGAGATCTTCAGCTCTGTGTGTTCGGTTCCGAGGTGCCGTGCGATCCTGGCTGCGGCGTCCGCCTCGTTGTAGGCGGGGTCCTCCATGCCGATGGTAAAGGTGCGGACAGGCCGCTCCGACTGGGTCTGCATCAGTGCCACGATCGTGCTGCTGTCAATCCCGGCGGAGAGGAACGCGCCCAGCGGAACATCCGCCTCCGACTGGCCGCGGATGGCTTCGCGGAGCCTGCGCTCCAGCTCCTGTGATGCCTCTGAAAAGCTCCCCTCGAAGGGATGCTCTCTTCCGCGGAGCGCCGCCTCCCGCATGGACCAGTAGGTCCTGACAGAAGAGCGTCTCTCCCATTCCTCCGCTGTCTCCGGGTTCCCCGCGGCGCTGCCCTGCGCCCCAAGCTTCACTGTGAGAATGGTTCCGGGAACAAGCTTGCGGATCCCCTCATAGATTGAATACGGCGCGGGGATATAGCCGTGTTCAAAATAAATGTCGAGCACACCCCGATCGACCGGCGCAGAAAAGCCCTCTATCGCCGCAATACTCCCCAGGTCGGATGCAAACGCGAACGCAGCCTTTCCCTCCGGATTTGTGACGCAGCCGTAGTACAGCGGCTTCTCCCCTGCCCGGTCTCTCGCCAGCGTGAGCGTGCCGTGTTCAAGGTCGAAGAGTCCGAACGCGAACATGCCGCGGCACAGCTTCAGAGTCCGTTCCACACCGAGCCATTCGCACGCCTCGATCAGCACCTCCGTGTCGCAGGTGCTGCAGAAGCTTCCACGCCATCCGGCGTCCGCAAGCGCCCGCTTCACCTCGTCGCCGTTATAGATTTCGCCGTTATAGACGATCACGGATCGCCCGGACGCAGAGACAAACGGCTGCGCTCCCGCCGCGGAGAGGTCCCGGATTGCAAGGCGCTGATGGCCCAGCACCACGCTGCCATCCTCAGAGACCCAGGTCCCGTCCGCGTCCGGTCCCCGATGTGCCATCCGCGCCTTCATCCGCTCGATATTTTGCCGCCCGTCAGGGCCGAAACCGACAAGTCCGGCTATTCCGCACATTAGTTTTCCTCCGCATATGTCCCGGTGCGGACATGCTCCTTCACCGCCGCGATTTTCTCCGCGCTGTCGCTCTTCCAGTTCTCATAGGCATCGTCCCATCCGGAATACGACGGATCTGCGCGGTGATCTGTGAGATCATAGTGTTCCTTCAGATACTTTCCGAAGAAGGACGTGACCTTCTCGGATCCCACCGCATTCACATGGACTCCGTAATCACTGAAATCCTCCGCGCCGTCGAGACCCATCTCCTCATAGTAATCGTTGAGATCGAGGAAATCCTGTCCTTCCGCGGTCACGCGGCGCTCAATGTAGTTGAATTCCTCTGCTTCCTCCTCCGACTCTGCATAGGGGGAGACGAGGAACAGTGCCTTCAGATGATTCTCGGAAAGCCAGTCCAGCAGCTCGCTCAGACGTTTGTCCTGCGTCGCCGGAATTTCCTTCTCCTCCGTCACGCCGGAATAATCCGTCAGAGCACAGGGTCCTACCTCAGCGGAACTCTCGAAGCCTTTCAGCGGATCCCGGAGACGGAAGAAGACCATCCTCCACTGTTTTGCGTCCTTCAGGGACCGCCAGTTGGAATGATATTTGAAGATGTCAAAGAGGTACGTATACACCTTCCGGTCTTCGTCATCCGGCGCGAATCCCTCCTCCACATCGGACTCGTCCAGCATAGCCAGAACGGTCTTCACACGGTTCGGCGAGTATCTGAGATTATCTGTGACACCGCGGGTGTAGGCCATGTTCTCAGTCAGATACCGCTCGCTGCTAGTATACATACGGACCTCAAACACGAGGAGATCCGGCTGCTGATATTTGAGCGCTTCCTTCGCGAGATAGAGCTCGGCCACCGGCCGCTGGGAATTCGTGGAGAGCGGATACGCCGTGATTCCCTCCTCGCCATACATCTGTGGCGCGGAATAATAGGGAAACACCGGACTTGATCCGATCATAATCACATCGATGGAATTTTTCTTCTCCGCATAGAATCCGGCAAAACGATCCTTCACCGCGCCGTTAGTCCGCAGCATATAGGTGAGCATCACGAGAAGTGCGAGCGTGAGCGCAAGGAATGCAATTGTCTTCGCTGCCTGTTTTCTGGTCATAGATCTGTCTGGTTTCTGTTCTTCTCCGCAAGACCCGCAAGATATATCTCCCACGACTTCATGGCGACGTCCGGCGCATTGGTATCCCGGATTCTCACCGCAGCGCGGCCGAGCCTCTCACGGAGCTGTTCATCTCTCATCAGGCGAAGGAGTGCCAAGGCCAGCGCCTCTGTGTCGCCGACCGGAATGAGGAGGCCGTTCTCCCCGTCACGGATCACCTCCGCCGGCCCTCCGCACGGGCAGTCCGTCGAAACGACGGCGAGACCGAGCGACATTGCCTCGAGCAGGGAGTTTGGCATACCTTCGATCTCCGAACAGAGGAGAAACACTGCCGCGGAACGGATTGCTGCCGGAACGTCACTGGTTCTGCCTCTGAGAAAAATCCTCTGTCCCTTCTCCCGGTTCAGCCGCTCAGCCAGCTCCGTGAGCTTAGCCCTGTCCTCGCCGTCACCATAGATTTCAAGCGTCCAGTCCGGAAACTCCGGCGCCGTCTCCGCGAAGGCACGCATCATCATGGCGTGATTCTTGTTGTCGTCGAGACGCCCCACAGCGACGACGCGGTGCTGTCTCGGCCAAGGAGCGGGTTTTGATAGGAACGGCTCTGCGAGGGGCGTCGGAAGAACCGTCATCCGGGCACGGATCCCGGCGTCGTACTGCTCCATACAGCGATGCGTCGTCAGAATCACACCGTCGGCGTGCCGGTACGCCCAGCGGCTCGCGAATTGCTCAAACCCAGTCGGATACTCCATGGATGGATCGCTCACTGCAAACACTGCTACCGGGTAATTCCCACGGAGCGAGGTCCGGACCGCCATAATATTGTTCTTGCCATTGAACGCGACGATAAGATCCGGCCTGATCTGATCCCAGATTTTCTCCAGCTTCCGGATACGGCGCCGCAGATTCAGGAGCCGTCCGAGCGGCCCGCGGGCTATCTCCTCCGGGGTAAGTTCCGAGAGAATGCGCGGAACGCCGACCGGAACCGGATACTCATTCTCCCTCCGGTACTGTGTCACCAGTGTCACATCCCATCCGGCACCCTTGAGCCAGGAGAGGAGATTTGCCATAACCCGCTCCGCGCCTCCGCGCGTCATGGAGCTGATATATAGCGCGGCACGATATTTTTTTGCCGGTGTATCCTTCCCGGCTGTCATCTGTTCTGACCCGCTAGCCGGCGCAGCTCGCTCGGCACCGTCTCGAATTTTGACCGGACCGCGGCAAAATCCTTGCACTCATGATCGATCGAGTCCAGCATCTCCGTGTACTTCTCATCGATCAGCGTGCGGTAATTCTCCTCGTTGTCATAACCATGCGCAGTCCAGGCGAAGGGATGCACCAGAATCTGAATCTTCCGATACCCGCCTATGTTTGCCGCGTCCGGATAGCCGTAGCGCCAGATGTGATTGGCGTCCGACATATACTTGACCTTGAGCGGCGTGTCCGGCGTCACATTCGGATTGAACGTGAAGAACTCGTCCTGATACGCGTTGAGAATGCCCGGCAGCTTGATATTCTCCGCCAGCACAGACGGAGACGGCCGGTGAATCGAGAACCATCGGATCTCGAAGCCGAGCATATCGCTCAGCATATCCATTTCCTGCCGGATCCGCTCCCGGATCAGATTCATATCCGTCATCCCGTTCAGCGCGAAGTGCAGACCGATATTCTGCCCCCGCTCGTGCATATCCGTGATGATGTCCCGATTCTTGCGGGACAGAATATTATAAGAATTATTCGTCCACTGAAAGAAATACGTCGAGTGAAAATCCTCCGCCTCCTCCACCTTCGACAGCGCATACGCCCGGTCCACCGAATACTCCACATCGTGGCGCATGATAATAAACGCATCCCGGTTCACCGCCTCACCGTAATCCGCAGCAAGCCCTGTCGCCTTGATCAGCCGCAGAATCTCCCGGTAATCATCATAACTAAACATAGCCGTCCTTCCGCCGGGCCTCGCGCGCCGCGGCACATTCCCGATATAGCAAAAGCCATACAGCTCTGTTGATTTTACCGCAAAGCAGAATGGAAAGAAAGCCGGGTTGGCCCTAACGAGTTTAGCCTGTTTGGGACAAAAATTGTCCCAAACAGGCTAAACTCGTTAGGGACAATTTCCACCGCCGCTCAGTTTTTCAAATCCTTCATCATGTGCAGGAACCGGATGTCCTCCGTCCTGCTGGGTTCCGGACTCCGGTCTTCAATCAGCGGCAGCGCGCTGTCCGCTTGGATCCGCACGCCCTGCTGCCCGTCCGCCGCCAGGCTGTACGAGACAGCGCCGTATTCCATTCCCTGCGCCAGGTGGAGATTCCCGACGCGGCCGCTGCGGATGTCCTCCTCAAGCTGCGCGGCATCCGCGCGCCGGCGGTCTTCATACACCGCCCCGATCACTTCTTTTTCCCGATTGACAATCAGATATTCCGCTTTCACAAATTCTCTCCTGTTAGTATGATATGATGATGCCAGTGCATGGATATTCAGCTGCAGCTGTGCTCAGTACGAAAGCGCAATTGCCCCAGTGACTCCGGCATCATAACATGAATACAGCGAAAGATATATAAGGAATCAATTCACATGAAAACTTTTCAAAGATTACTCAAGGTCCTGACAAAGCATCAGCGGCGGCTGATTGTGATCCTGCTGCTCATGATGGTAGCCGGCGCCGGACTGGAAACCATCGGCACCTCTCTCCTGCTCCCGGTCATTGAGATCGCGATGGACCCGGCCGCCGTCCTGAACAACCGCTACATGCGGTTCGTCTACAACTTCCTCCACCTGAAGTCCACAGAAGGCTTCCTGATGCTGATCATCACCGCGATCATCATTATTTATATTGTGAAGAATCTCTACCTCTACCTCATGTACTACGCCCAGTACCGCTTCGTCTACCGCGGCCAGTACCTAACAAGCCGCGCCGTGTTCAAGGACTATGTGGACCGGCCGTACGAATTTTTCCTCGACGCGAGCACGCCGCTGATGATCCG
>ONQW01000085.1 GCA_900320025.1 uncultured Lachnospiraceae bacterium | reverse complement strand
CGCCAGTGCATCCGCGCCGACAAACCGGCCGACGATCATGGAATCCACCATGCTGTACAGCTGCTGGAACACATTGCCGATCAGCATCGGGATCATAAATGCCAGCATCAGCTGCACCGGCTTTCCCTGCGTCATGTCCATCACGCCGCTGCCGCGGGAGCTGCGCGCAGCCGTTTGTTCGACGCTTCCTTCTGCCCCCGCATTGCCCTGTCTGCCGCCCATGTCCGGTTTATTCTTGTGAAAATTCATCAAAACCTACTGCTTCTTTCTACTTCTGCTTCCGCTGTACTTCTGCTTAACGAAACGCAGGGAACTTCATTCCGCTCCGATCAGGCCGCTTCGCTGTACTCTGCTTAACAAAACATCGGGAACTTCATTCCGCTCCGATCAACCCGCTTCGCTGTGTTTTATTTCACGCGGAACGCAAGGAACTGGCCCGGTGTCAGAACGACGTCCGCCTCCCAATCCTCCTGCGGCTGAAGATCAAACGCGCCCTGAACCTTGCGGAAGGGAAGAATGCCGTCTCTGCCGTTTACCCAGCCCGCCGGGGTAAGGAACTCGATATGGTCTGCCGGTTTCAGCGAATGTACCGTCACGCGGACATCGTGGATCGGATCCTTGACGTAGCGGTACAGAACAAAGGTCCCGTCGTCATACTGGAAGAGCGACAGATTTCTGCCCGTCACGAAAACGCCATCCACATTCATGATCCGGCGGAGCGGATCGAGCGCTCTTTCCGGGATACGATCAAGATCCGACGGGTTCTCCGGAACCGAAAGGGTGAACAGCCTGCCCGGTCCGTACGGACTCTTCAGAAGAAGACCGGTGTGATAATCACCGCTTCCGCCATCCAGCAGCGCCCAGGAGGCGTTATTGCCATGCTGCAGATCCGGGAACAGAACCGGCTCCGCCCCGTCAATGTATCCCGCCGGGTCATCTGTCACCCAGTAGCGATCCACCGTGATCTTCCTGCCAGTGTAGTGAAGCTCGGACAGCTCCTCCCATGCCTCAGCCGGGACGTTCTGCACAAAGCCGCTCGTGACGATAACGTCCCCGCCGGTGAGAAGTTTGTCCTTGATTTTGCCCAGGATTTCCGGGTCCTCGAGGGACGATTCCGTCAGCAGAACTCTGCCCTTGTCAAACGGGAACTCCGGCGTCGCCTCCACCGGAATGCCCAGCATGCCGAGCCGCATCTCGAGATGGTTTTCCCCGCTGGAATTATAAGGAATGTAAGCCGGAATGCCCACCGGCTTTCCGGCGCCGGAGAGAATCGCATCCAGCTTATGGAGCTGAATGCCGAGAGGCGCCACAAATTTGTTGTCGATCAGATCGCTCCACTGGAACAGCATGATCTCCCTGGCGCCTGACAGTGCCGTGAGATAGGCCTGCTCCAGATACCGGTCCGTGGACCAGCACTGATAGGTATCGAGCCAGCCGCCGCCATTGCGGCTGGGCGCCGCATTTTCCATCCACCGCATGAGAGAATAGCTGAGATATTCAGGCAGGTGCTGGTCCTGATAGGCCTGCATGCGGGTCTCCGTGCCGGTGTAAATGGCGTCGAAAATATCCTTTTCCTCCTCCGGCCGATATCCCGTATAGGCGAACGATTCCCGCCAGTTGGGGAATTTGACGATCATTTTCACCTTCGGATTCACCGATTTTGCCGGACCGACGATGAGATTCTTCGATACATCCACCATGAGATCCCGGCGGTATTCCTTCCAGGTCCTGCTGCCCTTCCGGCGGATGCAGTCCTCGCAGGTGCAGTTGGTGAAGTAATAGTCATCCAGAATGACCTCGTCGAAAATGGACGCCGTGAACTCAGACACCTTCCGGATTTTCTCGCGCATGGCCTCGTTGGAATAGCAGTAGGTACCGAACAGACGCTGGCGCTTCTCATCGCCGTTCCCCGGGATGTCGTCCGTGACCGTTGTGAATCCGCCCGACACCTCGATGCCGTGCTGCTCCAGCAGAGCCTTCCACAGCATCACCTGATCTCTGGATGCCCATGTATCTCCGCGGTACGTCTCAAGATAAACCTTGTCAAGCCCGACATACTTTTCCAGAAAGGCCAGATCACTCTCGATCTGCTCCTTCGTGCCCCGCGCCGTAACTGCTGCAGGGATGTACGTGACCACCTTAAAATTGCGATACTGTGCCATATGTCCCTCCAATCTTTCTGCCTCCCCTATGTTTATTTTGCCTGAGCGCAGCGGCGTATGGACGCCGCATTCCACCCATATCATCTAAGGCTGCTTCAATAAAAGCCCTTTACAGCAAGAGCCCTATACGACAAAATGTCCCTGTTTTCTTCATCATATCGGAGAAAACAGGGACTTTGGTGTGAGATTTATGCTATTTATTGTAAATTTCTCTTCTCGCCAGCTTCCGATCAGCCTTCGGTCAGTCTTCTGACTTCTTTTGTACGCCTGTGTGCTGCGGCTCTGTTCTATGCCTTCACCTGCCATGTCAGCACAAACCACATTTATTCATACCGGAGCGCCTCGATCGGGTCCATCTTTGCGGCCTTGTTCGCCGGGTAATAGCCGAAGAATATACCGATGGCAAGCGACACTCCGATGGCGAGACCGATGGCTCCGACCGGCACCGCGATGGAATAGCCCATGACGCGGCATCCGATCATGCCGCCGACCAGGCCTCCTGCAATACCGATGATGCCGCCGATCACGCACATCACCGCCGCCTCGATGATAAACTGCTGGCGGATGGCGCTGCGCTTTGCCCCCATGGCCTTACGGGTGCCGATCTCCCGGGTGCGCTCGGTGATGGTCACGGTCATGATATTCATGACGCCTATGCCGCCGACCAGCAGCGCGATCGCGGCGATCAGCGAGATCGTCGTCGTCTGCTGCTGCATATACTTCTTTGCCTCGTCAATCATTTCCTTGTTGCTGTAGCCGTCCACAACCACATCCGCGTCCGCACTGAACTGCCCCTGCATATAGTTCTTCAGGTCGGTCGTGAAGGAGGCGATATCCGTGCCGTCCACCGCCTGCAGCGTGAAATAATTGATGGCCGTGGGATCATACATGACATCGTCCGTGAGGGATGCAAGAACCAGTGCCTTGCAGTTCTTGTACGGAACACATATCGGGGTATACATCTCCTTCAGATCTTTATTGGACATCTGCCGCATATCAGCTGCGCTGATGTTGTATGAATACACCCCTGTGATGGTGTAGGACTGCACGGAGTCATCCTCATCGCCGGTTCCCATGAGCTGAATTTCCTTTCCCACCGCGCCCTCATAATTACCCGCGAACAGGTTGTCCACCAGCAGCGTCGATACAATACAGGTATTCGTGGCATTATTCAGCGCATCGGCGCTGAATAATGACCCCGCCTTCAGATTGATATTCTGCACTGTGAAATGCCCGTTGTTCACTCCTTCCATGGAAACGTTGGCGTATTCCTGGTCCGCCTTGTCGGTTGAAATCACCGCCTTGTAGGAATTTCCGTACAGGTCAAAATCAATGGCCGCGATCTGGTCTTCGAATTTGTCGCACATTTTCTGCAGCATGGGAATGGTGAAGCTGTAGCTGGGCGTATTTTCATCGTAGCTGTTCTGATACATATACAGTTGAATATTGTTCACCCCGCCCGCCGCATATTGCTGCTCCATCTGCTTCGTCTGTCCCGCACCGATGGTCTCGATCGCCACCACCGCGCCGACGCCGATCATGATACCAAGCATAGTGAGGAATGTCCGCATCTTGTTGGCCGTGAGGCTGTGAAGCGCGAGCCGTATATTTTCCAGAAACATTGTTTTCTCAGCGCCTCCCTTTCAGCGGATGCCGTCTTCCGAATCATCCACGCCGTCTGCCTGATCTGACGGTGACACCCGATCTTCGTCCGCTGTCTGATCCGACGGTACAGCCTGCTCTTCGTTCGCTGCCTGATCCGACGGCACAGCCTGCGCTTCGTCCGCTGCCTGATCCGACGGCACAGTCTGCGCTTCGTCCGCTGTCTGATCTCTCGGTGCCATCTGGTGTACCGCTGCTGCCTGGCCTGCTCCCGCCGTCTGGTCTGCTGTCGTCCTCAGTTCCTGCGGGTCCGACGGCCGAACCTGATAATCCTCAGCGGATTTTTCATTATCGGATGTCTCGTCCTCCGCGCTGCCCTCATTTATAACCAGCATGTCAGATTTTGAAGCCTCAGACGTTTCCCGTGCTTCCTTTTCCTGCTCCGCTTTCTCTGCGGCCCTTGCTTCCAGCGTGAATTCGTGCTCCCGATCCGCTTTGCTGCCTCTCCGCTCCCCGACAATCCGGCCGTCCACCAGTGTCAGGACGCGCTCTGCCTCCTCCGCGAGGGTGGTGGAGTGCGTGATCATGACAATCGTTCTGTTCTGTTCCTCATGAAGCTGGTGGAACAGGTTCATGACCGTGCGGCTCGTCTGCGAATCCAGTGCGCCGGTCGGCTCATCCGCCAGAATGATCGAAGGATCGTTTGCCATCGCCCGCGCAATCGCGACTCTCTGCTGCTGGCCTCCGGAGAGCTCTGCCGGCGTGTGATCCATCCGGTCTCCCATCCCTACCATCTCCAGCAGCTGCGCGGCGCGCTCCATCCGTTCCTCCACCGGAACTCCCGCGTAGAGCATCGGCATGGCGACGTTCTCCAGCGCCGTCGTCCTCGCGATCAGGTTGTAAGTCTGAAATACAAACCCAATTTCCCGGTTTCGGATCTCGGCGAGCTCATCCTCCGACGCCTCGCTGACATCCTCCCCCCGCATCAGATAGCTGCCCTCCGTCGGATGGTCCAGCAGCCCGATCTGGTTCATCAGTGTGCTCTTTCCGGATCCGGATTCTCCCACGATGCAGACAAAATCGCCGTCGTAGATATCCATAGTGATACCGTGAAGCACCTCGAGTTCATTCTCCGTCCCGATATTGAACCGCTTCACGATATGCTCGAGATGAATGACCGGCTCCCGGCCATCCGCGCCGGTCCCGCTGCCGTCCCTGCGCTCAGCTGCTTCCTTCTCCTCCAGAAGCTCCAGTACCTCATCCGCTTCCGTCTCCGGTGAAGAGAGCTGCCCGGTTGTTTTGTGATGCTTCATCCACAGTTTCATTCAGCGACGCCTTCCATCAGTCCGCCGGCTGAGGCATCCGTGCCGCCCGCCGGGCTGCTGTTGTCGATCAGAAGGTCTCCCTCTTTCAGATCGCCTCCGACAATGGCAGTGTACATGTCTCCCTGTGCGCCAATCTCCACCTGGACCATCTCCGTCTGCGTGAGATCCGACCCGTCCCCCATCACGCGGGTGACAAAATATCCGCCGTTCCCATCGCTCTGAATGCAGGTCTTCGGCACCGCCAGACAGTTTTTATTCTCCTTCAAAATAAAATTCAGCTTCGTATTCATACCGATGCGGAGCCTCGGATTCGCACCAAGATCCACATCCACCTCATAGTATGCCTTCTTGCCCTTTCCGGTCGTGCCCGTCGTGGATGAGGTAGTTGTTGTCGTACCGGAGGACTGGGAAGAATCGGTACTTGTGCCCGTCGTCGCTGTCGTCGTCGATTTTGTCGTGGCGGGATCCTTCGTCGGAACCGGAGCCGTGTAGCAGACCGTCCCCTCGACCGGATCCGATCCCGTCGCATCTGTCAGCGCCTGCACCTTCATTCCCTCCGCGACATCCGCAATGTTGGATTCATCGATTTGTGCCACCACCTTCATGGCACTGAGATCATCGATGGTCACTGCTGCAGTGCCGGTGTAGGTCTGTCCCGGAAGAACATTCACCTCCGTGACCGTGCCGTCGATGGAGGCCGTCACTTCCCGGTTTTCCAGCGCCTTCTCCGCGTTGCTGATGGACTGCCTCGCGTCGAGCGTGTTCACCTGATTTGTCACCCGCTGACTCGCCACCTTGTCCGCCGCCGCCTGCCCGGTCTCATACTGGGACACTGCCTCGTCCGCGGCAGATTCAAGCTGCGTATCCTGCGCCCGCTCCGCTGTCATCGAGGACTCATATGCAGTCTTGGCCTTGGTATAATCCTCTGTCGCTTTTGTCAGCGCTTTCTCCGCATTGTTGTAGGCAGATTCCGCTCCTGTTGCCGCAGACGCCGCGACTGTGGCATCGTAAGCTGCCTGTGCGGCAGCCTGAGCAGCCTGATTTCTGGCATCCTGATTCGAATATGCAAAAGTCTGACTCTTGCCGCCGTCCGATTTCCCGCTGGTATCCGTGCTGGAATCATCACTGTCGGTCGAGGTTAATTCTCCTTTGCTGTTTTCCAGCGCAGACTGCGCTGCCTTTTCCGCGGACGTATTTTGCGCCGCCTGCGCCGCGGCCTGCTTACTCTGATATGCCGCAAGGGCATCATCCCTTGTCTTCTGCGCGGCGTTCATTTTCTGCTGGGCTTCCTGCATTCTTGCCTTGAGATCCGCCACGTTCTGCGCGTTCTCATCCGGCTCCTGAATGGCATTATTGTAGTCCTCCTGCGCATTCTCATTGAGCCGCGTCTGCTTGCGGTAAGAATTGCCTGTCGTGATCGCCGCCTCATTGTACTGCCTCGCCGCGGTGTTCGCATCAATGCTGTTCTGCTGCTCCTGCAGCGCGAGCTTCTGCTGATTGAGCTCCAGCTCATTCTCCGTCTTGGTCATGTCAATCGTGAACAGCACATCCCCGGCCTTCACCTGATCGCCGACCTTGACATTGACCTGATCCACCACATAGCCGGT
>ONQW01000202.1 GCA_900320025.1 uncultured Lachnospiraceae bacterium | reverse complement strand
CGGGTCCAGTGACTCCAGCATATCCGGCGTATAAACATAATAATACTCCATCGTCACCTTGCGGAAGTCCGACGCCACATAATCTGTCATGATCGGCGCAAACGAATCCCCGATGAAGAGTATGCTCCGCGGGTCTGCCCCCGCGCGGCTGTTCGTGTACCGATACTCTGTGGTATCCTCACTTACCTCCCGCGTGATGCCTTCCGTGTCCGCATACCCGGCGGGCTCCTGTTCTCCGTCCGGCCCATCCTTTGTCAAAATCTGTCCGAGGTGCATCAGCCGTGCAAGATCGTAGTTCTGCTGCGGTGCCGCCTCCCTGGAAACGGTGTCTAACGCCGGAAGATCGCAGTGTCCCAGTGCGCTGTCCAGCTCCTGTGCCGCGAGATATGCGCCGAGCCGGTTCCAGTGCGTGTCATACTTGCGATAGAGCTGCTCCTCCGGGTGTTCCGTCCGGTAGGACAGGATTGTCTCCGCCGGATTGACGACAGTAATGCCGCGGTCCCGCAGAAAGGACGTCACCTGATGAAGTCTTCCCTCCCCGGGCTCTCCATAGGATGCCGGCATCTCGTCCGCATATATCCGCATTTTGCCCGGAACCACCATCACCACGAACTGTCTGTCCATCGACTTGCAGAGGTTCTGCGCCGACTTCATCTGCATCCAGATCTGCGCGAGTTCCCTGTCAGAGAAGAGGTTTGTCCCCTTGTAATCCGCCACCGGATCCTCCCCGTTGGCCTGATTCCCCCGGTAAAAAAGCCAGCCGTCCCGGCCGACCAGAACACTCGCCGTGTTGGTGGAGTGGAGGACATAATAGTCCGTGAGCCCGCCGAGCGTCAGAAGCTGGTCACGGAAGGGGAGATTTGCATTGTAATAATTCGTGGCATCCGCCGGAAAGCTCCGGAGCGTCTGCCGGTGCAGCTCCGGCCGCTGCACCAGTGCCGTGTTCTCGTAGTCTGCCGTATCCGGCAGCACGGCGCGGAGAGGACCCTTCAGCGCTGCCCACAGCAGCGGCGGCGCGGCAAGCAGAAGCACAAACAGAGCGATATATAATTTTGCTGTTTTATTCTGCATCAGAACCTCGCATAGATAAACGCATGGTAGGTATTCCCGGCAAGCAGCAGCACGCTGACGGCAAACACCAGCGCGAGATACACAGCCTCCGCCGGGCTGCCGACCCATTTCCCACGCAGCGCCGGCAGCCTGCTCTGCTTCTGCTTCTGGACTGCACCGCCCTGCCGCGCAGGCATCTTCCCGCTCCGCTCCAGCCTGTCTCTGCCCATGTCTTCATCCGGGACCGGCTGCGGCAAATCGTCTGCTCTCCGGACACGGACACCCGTTTCTCCCGGAAGCGCGCCTTCCACCGTGCAGAGCGCCTGCAGCAGTCCGCAGCCAAACACGCCGAGGACAATGGCTGCGAGCGACTGCACTGTAAAATAGGACGCCATCAGCGGCTGCGCATCTCTGTGGAGAAATGGCAGGAACATACATGACAGCGTCGCCGCCCCCTCGGAGATACTGCCGGTGCGGAACAGCGCCATGCTGACGATCCACACGAGATCCGTGTAAATCACACCGAACACACGGTGCCGGTCGAGGAATTTCCGAAAACCGAGCCGCTCCAGCGAAACAAACATACCATGCCACAGTCCCCACAGGACAAACGCCCATCCGGCTCCGTGCCACAGGCCCGTCAGGGCGAAGACAATCATCAGATTGCAGATGGTCCTGCACCTTCCCCGTCTGCTTCCGCCGAGCGGAATGTACAGATAGTCCCGGAAGAAGGCCCCCAGCGTGATATGCCAGCGCCGCCAGAACTCTGTGACCGACCCGGACAGGTAGGGATACCGGAAATTCTCCGGTATCGTGAAGCCGAGCATCCGCCCGAGACCGATAGCCATGTCCGAATAACCGGAAAAGTCATAATAGAGCTGCAGCGCATACAGCGCGGACCCGAGCCAGGCCGACGGCCCGTCCAGCTGCGCCGGCACGGCGAAGATCCGGTCTACGCTCACGGCAATCAGATCAGATAGAATTGCCTTCTTGCCAAGCCCGTAGAGGAAGCGCCGGAATCCCTCCGCAAATTCCACTCTCGTCATCGCGCGCGTCGTCAGCTGCGCCTCTGCATGCATGTAGGGCTCGATCGGGCCGCTCATAATGCGCGGAAAGAATGCCAGATACAGCGCAAGCTTCGCGGGATTCTTCTGCGCCCTGACCCTGCCGCGGTAAAGGTCGATGATATACGTCAGCGCCTGAAAGGTAAAGAAAGAAATTCCGAGCGGCTGCACAATACCGGTTCCGCCCTGTGCGATCCGGTCCGCCAGCCGCCCCGCTCCCACACCGGCGAATCCTCCCGGAAGGAGCCGGTCTGCCGCACCGAGCACAAAATCCGCATACTTGAACACACCGAGCACACCGAGATTGCACAGAACCGCGAGCACCTGCACCGCCCGTGCCGCACCCCGGTTTGCCGCGCCGCCCGCGCCCGCTCCCGTCCTCTCCAGCGCCAGGCCGAGCAGGTAATTGACCGCGATCAGCCCCAGCAGGAGCACCAGATGATCCGGGTCTCCCCACGCATAGAACAGCAGACTGATCAGGAGCAGCAGTGCATTCTGAAGCCGCGTGCGGCGGACAAGCG
>ONQW01000047.1 GCA_900320025.1 uncultured Lachnospiraceae bacterium | reverse complement strand
AAATATGATCTGATGAATGAGAGCGTGCAGGAGAACGTCTCGGCGATCCGGGTCGTCAAGGCATATGTGCGGGAGGACCACGAGATCAGCAAGTTCAAGAAGGCCTCCGCAAACATTTATCTGATGTTCCTGCGCGCAGAGCTTCGGCTGGCGGGCATGGCACCGATTATGATGGGGACGGTCTATATCTGCATCCTGCTCATCAGCTGGCTGGGCGCGCATATGATCATCTCCTCGGAGCTGACGACCGGCGCGCTGATGAGTCTTCTCACCTACTGCATGAATATCCTGATGAGCCTGATGATGCTGTCCATGGTCTTCGTGATGATCACGATGTCCGAGGCGAGCGCAAGGCGTATTGCGGAGGTGCTCGAGGAGAAGACGACGATCAGCAATCCGGAGCATGCGGTGACGGAGGTCAGAGACGGCAGCATCACCTTTGAACATGTGGATTTTGCCTACAATAAAAATTCTGAGGAACCGGTACTGAAGGATATCACGCTGGACATTCATTCCGGCGAGACGGTCGGCATCATCGGCGCCACCGGCTCAGCCAAGTCGAGCCTCGTCAACCTGATCAGCCGTCTGTACGACGTCACAGCCGGAAAGGTGGAGGTTGGCGGCGTGGACGTGCGGGACTATGATCTTGTCACGCTGCGCCGCAGCGTTGCGGTTGTTCTGCAGAAAAACGTCCTGTTCTCCGGGACAATCTACGAAAATCTCCGCTGGGGCGACAAGAACGCGACGGACGAGGAGTGCCGCAGGGCGTGCAGGCTGGCCTGCGCGGACGAGTTCATCGATAAGATGCCGAAGGGATATGACACCTACATCGAGCAGGGCGGATCGAACGTGTCCGGTGGACAGAAGCAGCGGCTGTGCATCGCCAGAGCGCTGGTTGCAAAGCCGAAGGTGCTGATTCTGGACGACTCGACCAGCGCGGTGGATACGGCGACCGACGCCAAAATCCGCAGGGCGTTCCGGGAAGATATACCGAACACAACGAAGCTGATCATCGCGCAGCGAATTTCCTCTGTGCAGGACTGCGACCGTGTGATCGTCATGGACAACGGCAGGATCAACGGATTTGACACGCCGGAGCGTCTGCTGCAGAACAATGCCATTTACCGCGAGGTTTATGAATCGCAGACCGGCGCCGGCGGGGACAACGCGGATTTTGACAGCAAGGAGTGAAAGGTTTGAAAGTCCTGCTGATGCAGGACTTTCAAACAGCAGCAGCGGTGCTGGCGCACCGGCTGCCGCATTCGGCAAAACCGCATTCGCGGATTTTGCCTCAGCGGAGTATAGGTTTGAAAGTCCTGCTGATGCAGGACTTTCAAACAGCAGCAAAGGTGCTGACGCACCGGCTGCCGCATTCGGCAAAACCGCATTCGCGGATTTTGCCTCAGCGAGGTATAGATATGGCGGAAGAAAATGCAAAGGTGGTGCGCGGGCCGGGCTCCCGGAATCGGAGAGGCATGCCGCGCCCGAAGGTGGAGAATCCCGGCAAAGTGTTTCGAAGACTCATGGGATTCGTGATGAAGAACTACGGGTTCCAGTTCATTCTCGTTCTGGTCTGCATTGTGGTTTCCGTTCTCGCCAATGTGCAGGGAACGCTGTTTACCAAAACGCTGATTGACTCCTATATCACGCCGCTGCAGAAGGCGGCGGAGGCGGGAGGGGCGGTCGATTACCATCCGCTGCTCGCCGCGATGGCGCGGGTGGCCATTTTCTACGCCATCGGAATCGCCGCGACCTATGCCCAGTCGGTGATCATGGCGTTCATCACGCAGGGATCAATGAAGAAGCTCCGCGATGCGCTGTTCGAATGGAAAAGCTGCCGATCCGGTATTTTGACACGCATGCCCACGGCGATATCATGTCGGTTTATACCAATGATATCGATACGCTGCGGCAGATGATCAGCCAGTCGATCCCGCAACTCGTCAACAGCGCCATCACGGTGGTGACCATTCTGATCGAGATGCTGATTCTGTCTGTTCCGCTGACGGTACTGTCGATCGCCATGGTAGTGGTGATGATGATGTGCTCCATGCTCGCGACGAAGATGTCCGGACGGAATTTTGTCGCGCAGCAGAAGAAGCTCGGAGAGCTGAACGGCTTCATCGAGGAGACGATGACCGGGGAGAAGGTCGTCAAGGTCTTCAATCATGAGCAGGAATCGATCGCAAAATTCGATACGCTCAATGAGGAGCTGTACCAGGCGGCCTATAAGGCAAACGCGTATTCCAACATCCTGGGCCCGATCAATGCACAGCTCGGCAATGTCAGCTATGTGCTGTGCGCCATCGTGGGCGGTGTTCTGGCGCTGAATACAAACGTCGGATTCACGGTCGGCTCTCTCGCCTCGTTTCTGACCTTCAACCGGAGCTTCGCGATGCCGATCAACCAGGTCTCGATGCAGATGAACGCCATCATCATGGCGCTTGCCGGCGCGGACCGTATCTTTCGGCTGGAGGATGAGAAGCCGGAGGAGGATCAGGGCTATGTCGGTCTGGTCAATGTGAAGAACGGTGCGGACGATCAGAAACAGACCGGAGCGGAGACCGCGGGCGCGGCCGCACTGGCAGCGGCAGACGGGGGCATGAAAGAGCAGGTTATGGCAGATTCTGCTTCGCCGGACAGCTCTGCGGATGAAAAAGATGCCGAGGAGCGGCTCCGCAGCAAGGAGGTCAGCGGGCTGATCGAAACAGAGGAACACACCGGGAAATGGGCGTGGAAGCATTTCCACAAGGCGGACGGCACGACGACCTATGTTCCGCTCGAGGGTGACGTCACGTTCCTGCATGTGAATTTTGGCTATACGGACGACAAGATGGTCCTGCACGACATCACGCTGCACGCCAACCCCGGGCAGAAGATCGCGCTGGTCGGATCGACCGGCGCAGGCAAGACGACCATTACGAACCTGATCAACCGGTTCTATGATATCCAGGACGGCAAAATCCGTTACGACAACATCAATATCAGCAAGATCAAAAAGGCGGATCTGCGGCGCTCGCTCGGCATAGTCCTGCAGGAAACCAACCTGTTCACCGGCACGGTGGCGGACAATATCCGCTATGGCAAGCTGGATGCGACGGAGGAGGAGATTGTCGCCGCGGCAAAGCTGGCAAACGCAGACGGATTTATCCGCCGCCTGCCGCAGGGCTATCAGACAGAGCTGCGCGGAAACGGAGCGAATCTGTCGCAGGGACAGCGGCAGCTCCTTGCGATCGCAAGGGCAGCCATCGCCAATCCGCCGGTGCTGATTCTCGATGAGGCGACGAGCTCGATCGACACTCGCACAGAGAAGATTGTGCAGGATGGCATGGACAAGCTGATGGCCGGGCGGACGACGTTTGTCATCGCGCACAGGCTTTCTACCATCCGTAATGCGGATCAGATCATCGTGCTGGAGCAGGGTCGCATCGTCGAGCACGGCAATCATGAGCAGCTGCTGGAGAAGAAGGGCAGATATTATCAGCTCTATACCGGAAAGCGGCCGGAGCTGGCTTCCTGAGCGGGATAGGCCGTGGCGCGCTGGCTTCACGGCCGCCGTCCCACGGAGAAATGGCTGTTGCAGGCGAAAGCCGGTTTACCCGGCGGACGGGCGTGCACCTTCTGACGTGGTGCCGCCGGTCTGCAGTCCGGATCAATGGCGTATCCGCGTTGCGCGGACATCTGTGCGAAATTTACAGAATGTTCATGAATGGGGACCGCTGACCGCGTTATAATCCTGATCAGAGTGCGGCAGATAAGAATCGCGATCTGACCGCATGCAGAAAACATACGGAACAGGAAGTGTGGAACAGGATCGGACGGCCGGCGATGACAGACGACAGAAAAGCAGAGCAGGAAAACAGAATAGAGCGTGATATCCTGGAGTACGGAGGCCCTGTTCTCCGTTCCGGAATCTGGGACAAGGCGATGCAGCAGACACACCACAACCGGTGGACCGTGGGCAGCCACAGCATGAGCGTCTGCGTCGCGGCGCTGCGCATGAGCTACTGGCTGGAGGATAAGCATATATGCTATGTCAACCACCGCGAGATCGTGCAGGCGGCGCTGTGTCATGATCTCGGGATCGTGGGGCGGCACGAGAAATTTGCAAACAACCGGGTCTGCTGTCATCAGCACCCGCTTGACTCCGCGGAGATAGCAAAGCAGATCTATCCGGAGATCAGCGAAAAGACGCTGTATACGATCCGCTGCCACATGTGGCCATTGTGTGTGGCGCTTCCGAAGACGAGAGAGGCAGTCATCATCACCCTGGCAGACAAGTATGTCGCGACAGGAGAGGGCATCCCTGCGGACTGGCTGGAGCGTTACCAGAAGGCGCTGAATGCCACGGTACTGCGGACAACGGTGCCGGCGAGAAACTGAAGGCAGGACAACTGAAGGACAGACAGAAAAAGGCTTGCGTGCACGCTGCACGCAGGCCTTTTTCTGCGGTGCGCCCGGCGGGCGCACCGCATATATATGGAACATCCCGTCTAAAATCTGGAAAAGTCCGTCCCGCATTCGAAAAGCGAATGCGAGACGGGCTTTCAGGATTGCTGCCTTCTCAATATCTGCTATATCTGCTGTTACGCGCTCACCTCCGGCGCGTTCTCGTCCTCGATGGCGCGGATTCTTCTCTTGTGACGCTCTCCCTCCGAAAACGCGGTGGAGAGATACGTATCGACAATGTCCATTGCCAGATTCTGGCCGGTGATGCCGGCGCCGAGCGCAAGGACGTTGGAATCATTGTGCTCTCTCGTCAGCCTGGCCTGTGTCACGCTGGTGCAGAGTGCGCAGCGGATTCCGCTGACCTTATTGGCCGTGATGGAGACGCCGATCCCTGTCGTGCAGATGACGATTCCCTTTTCGTTCGTTCCGTCCGACACGGATTTTGCAACGGCGCGGGCATACTGTGGATAATCGCAGGAAGCCGTGCTGTGGCAGCCGTAATCCGTCACTTCATGTCCCTGGCTGCGGAGATGCTTGATTACCTCCTGCTTGAGTCCATATCCGCCGTGATCCGATCCGATTCCGATTTTCATAGTGCCGCCTGTCCTCCTCGCATGCTTTATGGCGTCATTATACCCCGATGGGACAAAAACCGCGAATGATAAAAAACTCTTGTCATAGCGTCTGCAGTTCTGTATGATTGCGTAGTCAAAAATAGAAGACGCACCGCAGGCAGCTATCTGTCCGGATGCGGCGCGTCTCAAAATTCATCATGGTGAGGAAAGGATTCATGAAAGCAACAATCAAGGTTAATGTAGGAAAGCTTCCCAAGGTCGGCAGCAAAATCGAGCGCAGAGATTATTCTCAGGTGGCCTGGCACTCTTCGAATGCCGAGGAAGTGAAGGACAGCGGCGACACCTCCGGCTTTGTCGACCCGGTTCCGGAAGAAGAGAAGTAATTACTTCCGGATCCCGGCGATCACCTCGTCCGGGATCACAAATTCCTGCGTTCCCATATACATCGGCGCCACGTCGCCCTCCTGAAAGGCAATCACGAGCTGATCCGCTGAGTTAATGTAGAAGTTCTGATCCGCCGCAATGGACTTGAAATCATCTTCCGGCATATCATCGTCCAGGAAGTAGAGATTATTCTCGTCTTCTTTCATCTTCTGGCGCATCTGCTCCTTGATGTTGTCGCTGATGACTGTCACATAATCGCTGCCGTCCTGGAAGAGATCGGACAGCTTCATGACATCCAGTGTTTCTTTACTGATCACGTAGTAATGGTTTTCTTCGTAGCCGTCCGCGGATGCCGTGAAGCAGCCAAGGCGCACCGCATAATACTTGTCGTTGTCTGTCACGACATCCGTGGTCACCTTGAGTGTCTGGTATCCCTTTTCTTCCACGCTCTGCTGGAACGACGCGATCAGCTCGTCTGTTTTCTGCTCGATTCTGGCGTTCACTTCCGATGCGGACAGCTGCGCCTTCTGATTCGAACCGTCCACCGGGCTGACCTTGTTCACCTCGACGTCGGCCTCGTGCCGGTCATCCTCAAAGGTATAATGCCGGAACGTCACCAGGCGGAAATAATTGCCCACAACCGGCGCGGCCTCTGCCGCTCTGGCGATGGCCGGCGATATGTTCGGCAGGATGATGCTGACCGCGAAGACTGCCGCTGCGGTCTGCAGCGTCCTGATCAGCGGGCGGAAACGCCGGATTTTGCGGCTTCCCGAGCGCGCCTCCTGTGCCTCGTCAATATAAGCGGAATCAATATCTCCCATGGCATCCATCAGTTCTCTGCCGTCTGTTCTCATCCTTCCAGTTCCTCCTTCAGCTTCTTTCTTAAACGAAATAGTGTCGTCTTCACTTTGGCCTCTGTGACTCCGTGATGTCTGGCGATGTCACTGACCGGATCACAGTAAAAGTAGCGTTCCACAAACATATCCCGCTTCTCTGCGGATTCCTTCTGCAGAAACCGGTCGATCCGCGCGGTCAGTTCTCCGCGAAGGACCTCGTCCTCCGTACTGTCTCCCGCAGACTGTGCACATTCCGTGAGCTCGTCGAGCGCCAGGGTGTAGGTGGTGCCGCCGCGCTTGAGAGATGCAGATTTCCTGAACCGGCTGATCGCCAGATTGCGGGTGATTCTGCCAAGATATGCCCGGAGACTGTCCGGTCTCGTCGGCGGAATTGTGTTCCATGCTTTCAACCATGTATCGTTGAGGCACTCCTCGGTGTCCTCCCGGTTCTGCAGAATATGATCCGCTATGGTCCGGCAGTATCCGCCATACGCTTCCGAGGCGTCCTGTATGGCAGTTTCCTGCCTTGCAAAGAATCCGTCGATGATCGACTGATCTCTGGTTTCCATTTGTCTGACTCCTTTCCAGGTGACCTGCCATGGCTGTGGTATTCCCTGTGCCGCTTTTTCAGCGGCCTTTTCTTTCGTCCTACACCATGATAGACGCAGGATATCGCAGCGGGGTTACAACCTTTTTGACGATTTCCTGCAAACGTGCTGGAACTTTTTTCACGGCGATCATTCAGTACGGCAGCTGCAACGATATGAATGATTCCCTGTAAGCATGCGGGGCGCGGATAGACAGAATGAGATACCGGAAGAGAACCAACCGTATAAAATATCAGAAGAGAAACGGACGAAAGGCTGATTCCAAAAGCGTTCAAAATTTGCGTTCAGAATTTCGTTCAAAAAGTTAGTTTCATTTACCGGAAAATAGCCCAAAATTTCGGATTACAGTTTCATCAGTGGAAACTAGAAAACCCCGCAACTACGCGGCTTCCGCGTAATTACGGGGTTTTCTCAATAGTGGAGCCTACGGGGCTCGAACCCATGACCTCCTGCACGTCAAGCAGACGCTCATCCCAGCTGAGCTAAGACTCCAACGAAAAGAATTCTACCAGCTGGGAGCAGGATTGGCAAGCACTTTTTGCGGTGCGGAAACACTTTTTTTATGGTGCGGGAACACTTTTATGCGGCGCCGGAACTTTTTATGAAGGCGGCTCGGATGGATAAAGCCTCATTTTCGAGTGATTTCATGGGTTTACTTCTCCAGTTTTGTTCTGTGATTCCTGAAATGTCTGTTTTAAATCTTCATAATTCTGATACCCGTACACCACATAATGATCGGAATCATACAGCAGGCTTGTGGGGGTATTCTGAAGACTGTTTCCATTGTCATCCGGCAGCACACCGGAATTTTCAAACTGCGGGATCCATCCATTCTCATATTCATTGGTTTTGTCAAGGATGACAAAGAAGCGGCCCCGCGGAACATGGTTCAGCGCGGACGCGGGGGCGAGCCATGCATAACGATTGTCAAGCGGAAAGGCGCCGGCGCCTGCCAGTTCAAAATCTGTCATCGTCAGGGTTCCGTTTGAGAGCTCGGTCAGTACATTGTTGTTCCAGAAGGTGGCAAATCCCTCGGAATATCCCGCCTGCTCCACGGCTGCGGCTGCATTCCGCAGTTCTGCGGTGTTATCCTGATCGGCCAGGTCAAGGTATCCGACGCCTGCAAAGAGCAGCATGCCGAGAAGCGGGATGACCCGGACAGCTTGCTGACAACGCCCCGGGATCGTCTTCTGGTCAGACCAGACTGCCGCGGCAGGAACCAGAAACGCCATGGATACGAGATAATACCGGTCGCGGTCGTCTGCCATCAGGCCGGTCAGGAGAATGGCAACGCTGACGACGCAGACAGAAAGGAACCAGTAGGACAGAAGAATCTGCAGAACAACAGGCTGTCTGCCAGTGCGGACAGCACGGAAAGCAGCCCGGATCACAAGCAGACCGAGCAGCAGGCCGAGCAGACTGGTACATCCCCGGAGAGAGAAAACAGGGGCACCAGACCTCCAGGCAAAATTGTCCATGATGCCATGTATCATATTTTCCAGACGCCCTGCAGAAAATTCTTCCAGCGCCAGGTCTTCCATATGCTGGAAGTGATAACGTTTCTCCAGAATCAGTTTCAGAACAGCCCAGCCGGCACCTGACCAGAGGAGCGCAAAGAGAGCGCGTCCCGTGTAACAGGAGAAAAGCCGGATGAGGATACTGCCCTGCTTGAATGTAGCAGGAGAGAAGAGCGGCTTTCTGCCGGACTTCCTTTCGGACAGCAGGCAGGCAAGAACCATCGGAACATAGAACGTCAGAACATCCTTCGAGCCGCCGAGACCGGAGAGAAAAGAGAGCGCAGCCAGAACCAGCAGTGAAGGCCAGCCCTTTCGCTGCGCGCTCCTGACATGCAGAATCAGGGCGGCACTCAGCATCGCCAGAATGATATGCGGCATATAGTAGAGACCGACCAGAACGTATTTTGCATAGACGGGGGAGAACGGCGCAATCAGAAGCGGGGCAGAGTACAGGGCTGTGCTGCGGCGGATGGCGAGACTCTGCGCAAGGAACAGATAGCTCAGCAGAAGAAGAACAGCAAGTGTCAGGGAGGTGAGCACGCGCACGGTGTGCCAGCTGTCCGTGAAGAAAAAGAAAAATTCGAAGAACAGCTGGGAATTGAAGACCCGGAGCTCTGTGGAGTAGTACCAGTCCTTCAGAAAAATACCCGGATGATATGACAGCAGACGGCCGAGCAGTTCCTCACTCGCCATATCGGAATCGATGAGACTGGCTGAGGCATGCATGAGCAGATAGCTGTAGAGACAAAACCAGAAGGCAAGCCAGAGAAAAGGAACTGCTGTGGAAAGCACTCTGGGAAACTGGCATGTTTTGGCGGGCTGCTTTTTCATGATTGTGCTCCGTTTATACTTTGTGCCGCGTCCTTTGCGGCATCCGCGGGCTAAACGCCTGAATGGGCTTCCTATCGTATCGGAATATTGGCACCAGCGGCACCCATATCGGTTTATCATCAGTATATCGCAAAAACGGAGAAATGTCGGCTGCCGGGCGGCGCTTCTGCCACTGCCGGTCAGCGTTACGGACAGTGGTTGCATTTCCCCGCGCGGGGTGTTATCCTGCATCTGCTTTGATGCTACTGTGGTACACGGAACCCGACGGCGAAGACGCAATGCTGGTCTGAGCGGAACGAGGAAGCGGACACATGAGCAGGGTATCTGCCGGCACGGACTGCCGCTTTATGCGGACAGCGGCGCAGGCGGTGTTCTGCAATGAAAGGATGTCTATGCGCCTGCCGGGTTTTCCGGCAGGTGTTTTTTGTCCCAAACAAGCTAAACTTGTCAGGGACAAAAGCGGACTGGAAGGGAGCGGCACATGCAGGAAAGCGGGATGGAGAGGGGAAACCGGCTGGCGGTGATTGCCATTGTGGTAGAGGATCCGGACAGTGTCAGTCTGATGAACGAAACTCTGCATGACTATGGCATGTACATCATCGGCCGGATGGGAATTCCGGTCAGGGAACGCGGTGTCTCTCTCATCAGTATCGCAATTGATGCTCCCTGCAGCGTGATCAGCGCTGTGACCGGAAAACTTGGCAAAATCAATGGCGTTTCTGTGAAAGCAGCCTATTCAAAGGTGTAACGGTCATTGGCTCGTGCCGCCTGGCGGCACAGAAAGGGAAGAAGGAACAGTATGAAAAAGAAATTGGTATCTATTGCCATGGCACTTACCCTGGCGGTGTCGGCTCTTGTCGGGTGCGGCAGTCAGGCGGGAAGCGGAGCGGCTTCTACCGGGGCAGCTGCGCAGGAGTCTTCCGCGGCGGTGTCCGCGTCTGAGACAGCCAGTTCAGCGGAGAGCACCGCAGCAGCGGCCTCGGAATCCTCGCAGGCTGCATCCACGGAGCAGGCCGCGGCTTCCGAGGCGGTGACGGCAGCGGATGCGGCCGGCACAGAGGAGCTGGGCAGCGGCGCGGTCCGTGTCGCCACGCTCAAGGGGCCTACGGCGATGGGACTTGTGAAGTTTATGGATGAGGCGGACAGCGGTGCGCTGTCTGACGGGCAGTATCAGTTCACGATGTATGATGCGCCGGATCAGCTAGTTCCTCTTGTGGTCAAGGGAGATGTCGACATTGCGATGGTCCCCGGCAACCTCGCCTCTGTCCTCTATCAGAAGACAAAGGGCAATGTGCAGGTCTTTGCCATCAATACGCTGGGCGTCCTGTACATCGTCGATAATGGCAATCCGGTGTCTTCCGTGGCTGATCTGAAGGGAAGAAGCATCGCGGCGAGCGGAATGGGTTCTACACCGCAGTATGTGCTGAATTATATTTTGCAGCAGAACGGACTTGATCCGGAGAAGGACGTCGATGTCACCTGGTGCGACGATCACTCCATGGCGCTGCAGATGCTGATGAAGGACGATTCCCTGCTTGCGATGCTGCCGCAGCCGTTTGTGACCGTGGCACAGACCAAGGCAGACACAATCCACGTCGATCTCGACCTCACGGAGGAGTGGAACAAGACGCAGGAGAAGGCGCAAAATCCGTCCCAGCTTGTCATGGGTGTCGCAATTGTGAACAAGTCGTTTGCCGAGAAGAATCCGGACGCACTCCGCGCGTTCATGAGCCACTATGAAGAGTCTGTGAAATTCGTCAACAGCAATGTGGATGAAGCGGCTGCGCTGGTTGGAAAGTATGATATTGTTCCGGAAGGCGTTGCGAAGAAGGCCATCCCTGCCTGCAACATCACATACATTGCAGGAGAGGATATGAAGAACGGCCTGTCGGGATTCCTTCAGGTCCTGAATGACCAGGATCCCTCCGCTGTCGGCGGAGCGCTGCCGGAGGATGATTTTTATTACACGGCAGAGTGAGCGTCAGGTCGGATACACGGCTGAGTGAGTGTCAGGACGGAAAGCCTGAAGGCGGCATCGTTACAGGAGCCGTCCGGGCGTGTATAATGAATTCATGAATAAAAAGACCGGGCACAATGGAATACGTCTCTGGGCGGTGGGGTTCTGGCTCGCCGCCTGGCAGATTGCGGGCATGCTCTCCAGGGAGCATGTCTTTTTTGTGACACCGGCGGATGTCATGGCGCGTCTGCTGGCGCTCGCCGGAACGCCTGATTTCTGGCAGTCCGCGGGAATGTCGTATCTTCGGATCACATCCGGTTTTCTCCTGTCGGTGATATTCGGGACCGGCCTTGCCGCCGCGGCGGCAGCCCTGCCGCGCCTCCGGGAGCTTCTCGCACCGGTGATGCTGGCGATCCGGACCGTCCCGGTCGTCTCCTTTGTCATCCTTGCCATCATTCTTGTCTCGCCGCGTCAGCTTGCCGTGCTGATCTCGCTGACGATGGGACTGCCGATCATGTATACCAACGTGCTGGATGGAATCGGACAGCGGGACCCGGAACTGATGGAAATGGCCCGCGTCTTCCGGATCCCGCCTCTTCGCCGTATCCGCCGCGTGGACGCGCCGCTTGTTCTCCCGTATTTCAGGGCAGGGCTGAAGGTGAGCGCGGGATTATGCTGGAAGGCGGGCGCTGCGGCAGAGGTGATCGGCGTTCCGGCCATGTCGATCGGACTTCATCTCTATCAGGCCAAAATCTATATCGAAACGGCGGATCTCTTTGCCTGGACCCTTGTGATCGTGCTTCTGAGTCTCGCGACAGAAAAACTTGTGCTTTTCCTCACCGACTGTCTGGCGAAGTCTCAGAGAAATTGGTAGAGTTATGAGCATGAAGCGGCACGGAGCACCGGAGGAGTCGAATCCGTGGCAGAAGTGCGGGATGCTCCGTGATCATACGCATGACAGGAAAAGGCAGCATGAATCTGAGAATCGAGGGATTGGTCAAACAATACGACGGTCGCCGCGTGCTGGATGGATTCAGCGCAGAATTCCCGGAGGGAAAAACGACCGCGATTCTGGCGCCTTCCGGTGCCGGGAAAACAACGCTGCTCCGCATTCTGTGCGGACTGGAAAAACCGGACGCTGGGGCAATCCGCGGCATGGAGGGAAGGCGCCTCTCGGTGGTGTTTCAGGAGGATCGTCTGCTGCCGGACTCGGATGCTGTCTCAAACATCAGACTTGCGGCGCCGGCATATGAAGAAAAGGAATGCCGCCAGCTTCTCTCGGCGCTGCGGATTCCTGAATGGGAGCAGAGGGGCAAACCGGTCCGGGAATTTTCGGGAGGAATGCGGCGGCGCACTGCCATTGCAAGGGCACTGGCGGTACCGGCAGATTTCTATCTGTTTGATGAACCATTCCGCGGACTGGATGGGGAAACGAAATCCTGCGTCATCGCCTGCGTGCGGGAGAAAACGCGGGGAAAAACGGTTCTTCTGGTGACGCATGATGAGAGAGAGGCGGCGGAAATGGGCGCTGTCCGGGAAATAGATATCGCCGCAGGGCAGGCGGCGCAGATGCCGCAATGAACGAAACATGGAGGCGCAGGTCCGAGCGCGGCGCCGGCGGCACCAATGTCCCGATGCGGGAGAAAACGAGGCGTGGGGACGCTGGTCTGAACATGGCGCCGGGTCCACTGATGCCATGATGCGGGAGAAACGCGGTGTGGAGGTAGAGGTATGGATGAGCTTCGAAAGCATATTGCAATCACAAGCGCCTTGACAGGACAGGGCTTGGGCTGAAGCTGCGCTCGGGCGGGAAGCTTGATACAGAGACGAGCTTTGTGACGGATCTGATGCTGTTCATGGTGGCGTTGTCCAATGGAGACGGGACCATCGACAGGGCGGAGGCGGAGGCGATCGGCCGCAATCTCGGGTTTGATGCGACGCCGGAGAAGGTCCGGGCCTTCATTGACCGGCAGAGCCTTGCCGACTGGAAGCTCAGCTCGGAGGAGATGCCGCTTACGCTGCAGGTGTTTGCGGAGGCAGACCAGGATATCCTTCAGAATCAATATGAATCCTTCGAGGACGGAACCGCGCCGGAGCTGTATGATGATGAGGAAACACCGCATGTGCCGCTCAGCATCATTCTGTACGAGGTGTATCGCGAAATCGGGTCATCTGTCATCTACAGTGATGAACAGGTGGACGAATGCGAGAATGAGGACTATAATTCATTTCTTGCGGCCATGAAACAGTATATCTGTGATGAACTGGGACTGACCGTGGAACAGTTTGAAGATAAGATCAACACGCTGGAGGAAGATGAAACATGAAGATCCTCATTGCCGGCGACGGTAAGCTGGGGGCTACTCTGGTCCGTCAGCTGTCGACGGAAGGGTATGATGTCACGGTGATCGACGAGGATCCTGCGGTTCTCGAGACGACGATGGAGCAGTATGACGTCATCACGATCGAGGGCAATGCCGCGACGATGAAGACGCTGAAGCAGGCAGGGGCGGAGGAAGCGGATCTGCTGATCGCTGTCACGGGCGAGGACGAGTTGAATCTGCTCTCATGCATGACCGCACATGCGCTGAATCCGTCGCTTCACACCATTGCCCGGATCAGAAACCCTGAGTATGTCGATCAGGCGTATACCATGCGCGAGAATTTTGCGCTCTCCCTCATTGTCAATCCGGAGAAGCAGGCTGCCCATGAGATTGAACGCCTGATCAAGTATCCGGGCTTTCTGAAGAATGACACCTTTGCGAGAGGACATCTGGAGATTGTCGAGCTGAAGATCGGCACAGGCAGCAAGCTGCGGAATGTCCCGCTGTCCGCGCTGCATGACATCATCAAGTGCCGCGTGCTGGTGGTCGCCGTGCTGCGCGAGGGGACGATGATTGCGCCGGACGGGTCCTTTGTTCTGCAGGAGGGAGACGACATCTATGTCACGGCGTCGGCAGCGGATCTGTCTGCGCTTCTCCGCAATCTCGGCATTCTGCAGCGCAGGGTGAAGCACTGCATGATTGTCGGGGGCGGAAAGGTCAGTTATTACCTTTCGCAGATGCTGGTGAAGAGCGGCCTCTCGGTGGAGATCATTGAGAGGGACGCGGAGCGCTGTATCGAGCTGGCGGATGCCATCCCGGAGGCGGCGGTGGTGCAGGGAGACGCCAGCACACCGGCTTTCCTGGAGAGCGAGGGACTTTCAGAGGCGGACTCCTTTGTCACGCTGACGGGCCTCGACGAGCTGAACATCATCCTCTCCCTGTATGCACATTCCAAGAAGGTGCCGCAGGTGATTACCAAGCTGAGCCGGGTGGACTACAGCAAGGCCATCGGCGACCTGCCGATCGGCAGTGTCATCAGCCCGAAGGAGCTGTGCTGTTCCAATATCGTCCGATATGTCAGGGCAATGCGGAACCAGCAGGGCGCCGCGGTCACCATCCACTCTATCGCGGACGGGCAGGCCGAGGCGGTCGAGTTCATTGTGGATGACAAAACCCGGCATGTGGGAGAACCGCTGAAGGATATCCGCACCAGAAACAATATTCTGATTGCGGGCATATCCCGGGGGTACCGCTCCATGATTCCGGACGGATCCTCGAGCTTTGAAATCGGGGATTCTGTCGTGGTTGTCTGCAGCGGCGACACCATTCTGTATTCTCTGAACGATATCTTTGAGGATTGAAATGAATTTTAAGCTGATGGCGCGCATCAACGCCTACATCCTGGTGCTCGAGTCCGCTTTTATGATCATTCCGATGATGATCTCTGTCATCGGAAACGAGCGGCGGTCGGCATGGGGATTTTTTTTCGCCATTCTCGTGACATTCGGAGTCGGTGCGGTTCTCTGGCTTATTACCAGAAATGCGCAGAACCGGCTTCGCGCGAGGGAGGGAATGGTCTGCACCGGAGTGAGCTGGATTCTGCTTTCGCTGTTCGGCGCGCTGCCATTCTGGTTTTCCCGCCAGATCCCGCGCTATCTCGATGCCGTGTTTGAAACAGTCTCAGGCTTTACCACGACGGGCGCTTCGATTCTGAATGATGTTGAGGCTATGTCCAGAGGCTGCCTCTTCTGGAGAAGCTTCACCCACTGGATCGGAGGAATGGGGATCCTGGTCTTCATGCTGGCGGTTATCCCTCTGAGTGGCAAGAACGAGGGCTTCACTCTGCATCTGATGCGGGCGGAATCGCCGGGTCCCAGCGTCGGCAAAATTGTACCGAAGATGCGGGAGACGGCCAAAATTCTGTATCTCATCTATATTGGACTGACGGCGCTCAATGTACTGTTCCTGACGGCAGGGAAAATGCCTCTTTTTGACGCGCTGTGCACCGCGTTTGGTACAGCCGGAACCGGAGGCTTCGGCATCAAGGCAGACAGTATGGCCGGATATTCCACCTATCTGCAGGCGGTGACCACCGTATTTATGGCTCTTTTCGGCGTGAATTTTTCGTGTTATTATCTCCTGCTGAGAAAAGACTGGAAGTCTGTGTGGAAGGATGAGGAGCTGCGGCTGTATGTCGCCATTATCCTGCTGAGCGCCCTCTGCATCACGGTGAACATTCTTCCCCAGTCGTCCTCCCCCTATGACGCGTGGCATCATGCGGCGTTCACGGTCTCCTCCATCATCACCACGACGGGGTTTGCAACAAAGGATTTTAATCAATGGCCGACCTTTTCGAAGACGGTGATTCTGACGCTGATGTTCTGCGGCGCCTGCGCGGGAAGCACGGGCGGCGGCATCAAGGTTTCACGGGTGCTGCTGCTGTTCAAGGGGCTTCGGCGCAATATACATCAGATTCTGCATCCGCAGAAGGTGCAGACGATCCGCAGCAACGGCAGGGTAATCAGCGAGTCCATCCTGACCAATACGAATGCCTATCTCTCTGCCTACGCGCTGATTGTGATCCTGAGCTTTATCGCGGTCTCGCTCGACTCCCGCTTTTCGATCGAGTCGAATTTTTCTGCGGTGATGTGCTGCTTTAACAATATCGGACCTGGCCTCGATCAGGTGGGGCCGACCTCGAATTTTTATCTGTGCTCCGGACTGACCAAAATTGTTCTCATCATGGATATGCTGCTTGGAAGACTGGAAATTTTCCCGATTCTGGTACTGTTCTCCAGGAGCACATGGAAGAAGCTGAACTGAATGGAATAACCGGACAGGCTTTCTCCGGCAGATGGATTGATACAAAGATCATTATTTTTGGGATTTTAAGAAACGGACAGGTTCACCATGGAAGACAAGAATAAAACACAGTTACTCAAGGAATCGATTCTTTCCCAGTACAAGAGCGTGCGGCAGTTTGCCGCCGAGATGGGAATCCCCTACAGCACACTGGTCACGGCTCTGGACCGGGGCATCGACGGCATGGCATATTCCACTGTCATCTCTATCTGTGAGAGACTGGCAATCAACCCGGTTAATTTTGCACCGATGAGCGACGGGGACCGTCTGTCGGAGCAGATCACGACGAGACAGGTGATGGGACTGTATCACAAGCTCAATCAGGAGGGGCGCCGCAAGGCTCTCGATTATATGGACGATCTTTCCATGGCGGACAAATATACGGCCTGACTGGCAATGGTGCCGGCGGCACCATTGCCCCGATCCGGGAGAAAGCCCACTCGGGCGTTTCTCCTGCGGAAGCCGCAGAAAACGCGGCAGGGGGGATAAGATGCATTACGACTATCTGGTTGTCGGAGCCGGACTTTACGGCGCGGTGTTTGCGCATGAGAAAACGCAGCAGGGAAAGCGGTGCCTGGTGATCGACCGCAGAAGCCACATCGCCGGCAATATCTACACGGAGCGGGTGAACGGCATTCAGGTACACCGCTACGGTGCACACATTTTCCATACGTCAGATCGGGAGGTGTGGGAATATGTGAACCGGTTCGCTGAGTTCAACAATTACATCAATGCGCCGATCGCGCGGTATCGGGATGAACTCTACAATCTGCCGTTCAATATGAATACATTCAGCCGGCTGTGGAGTATCCGCACGCCGCAGGAAGCACAGGCGATCATCGGACAGCAGCGGGAAGAGGCGAGGAAGGTGATCGCCGGAGACCGGCAGGACTATGAACCGCGGAATCTGGAGGAGCAGGCGCTGCTCCTGGCGGGAAGGGATATCTACGAAAAGCTCATCCGCGGCTACACGGAAAAGCAGTGGGGACGCTCCTGCACGGAGCTGCCGGCGTTCATTATCCGCAGACTCCCATTCCGGTTTGTCTATGACAACAATTATTTCAATGACCGGTATCAGGGCATTCCGATCGGCGGCTACACGAAGCTTGTGGAGAAGCTGCTCGCCGGCATTCCGGTCCGCCTGAATACGGATTTCCGCACGGAGGTGCGGGATCTCGCGGAAAATCCGTGCGGCGGCTGCGAGGAATATGTCCCGATCACGGACGGTCCCGCCTGGGGGCTGGGGGAGGATACGTTTGACAAGCTGGTCTATACCGGCATGCTGGACGAATTTTTCCACTGCTGCTATGGCCCGCTCGAATATCGTTCTCTGCGGTTTGAAACCGAGGTCCTGCCCGATGTCGACAACTGGCAGGGGAATGCGGTGGTCAATTACACCGAGCGGGATGTGCCGTATACCCGGATTATCGAGCATAAATTTTTCGAATTCGGCCTCGACAGCGAGACCGGAAAACCTGTTCACGGGACGGTGATCACGCGGGAGTACCCGGCTCAATGGAAAAAAGGAGACGAACCGTATTATCCGGTGAATGACGAGCGGAACAATGCCCTTGCGGAGAAATACAGGGCGCTCGCGGCGGGAAGACCGAATGTTCTGTTCGGCGGAAGACTCGGACAGTACAAGTATTTTGACATGGATAAAGTAATCCGTCAGGCGCTTGACGCGGCCGCAGCCCTGTGCTAAATTATAAGGGCTGAGGCCGAAGGGCCTTTTCTTTATGTTGACTAAATTTCCGCATGGAGGACAAGAAAATGCGTACAAAAATCACACTGGCATGCACGGAGTGCAAGCACCGCAACTATGATATTACCAAGGACAAGAAGGCGCATCCGGAACGCATGGAGACCATGAAGTACTGCAGATTCTGCAGAAAGCACACGCTTCACAAGGAAACGAAGTAATTTCCGCGTCAATTCTGTTCCTCTAAAGGAGATCAGAGTGTCATGGCAAATGTAGAAATCACTTCCGGTGATTCCAGGATAAGAAAGTTTTTCAGAGGAGTCCGGGCGGAATGGGACAAGATCGTCTGGCCGTCCAGGGAGACTGCGCTGAAACAGCTGGCAGCTGTGCTTATCGTCAGTGTGATCACCGGCCTCCTCATTGTTCTGGTGGATTTCGGCTCCGAACGGCTGATTAATTTCCTCCTGGGCATTGGGGCATAGGAGAAGGCTGATCAATGGCAGAGAATAATTCTGAGAAGAAGGAAAGCCGGGTGCGGGTCCGCGCCGGGGTTCTTCCCGAGGTGCGCGAGATCACAAGACCTGACTTCACGAAGAGGGCCGCTGCGATCCAGGGGGCCGAGGCGGAGCGCGTGCTGACGCAGGGAGATGCGGAGCATGCCGAGCAGGTCATCAAGGAAGCGGAGAGCGACGGAACGGAAGAAAAGGAAGCGGCAGAGCAGCTGGATGCCTCGGCGGTGACAAAGGAACCGCACTGGTATGTGGCGCATACCTACTCCGGATATGAGAATAAGGTCGCGACCAATCTGATGACGACGATTCAGAACCGCCATCTGGAGGATCAGATCTTCGAGGTACAGATTCCGCTGCAGGATGTCGTCACGACAAAGGAAAACGGACAGAAGAAGGTTGTTTCCCAGAAGATGTTCCCGGGCTATGTTCTGGTCAAGATGATCATGAACAACGACACCTGGTATGTCGTGCGCAACACGCGCGGCGTGACAGGATTTGTCGGACCGGGAAGCAAGCCCGTCCCGCTGACGGATATGGAGACCAGACAGCTTGGCATCCAGACCAGAAGCGTTGAGGTTGACTTTGCAGTCGGAGATATGATTGCCGTGATCGCGGGCGTCTGGAAGGACACCATCGGCGTGGTGCAGAAGATCGACTACAATAAGAGAACGGCGACGATCAACGTGGAGCTTTTCGGCAGAGAGACACCGGTCGAGATCGGATTTGCAGAAGTGCGCAAGACCAACTGATCCTGCTGGACAAAGGTATTCCCGGTGCGGTACAATCTGCACCGTTGTGATACGCGGGCGTTTATGCCCGGAACCCGGGGCGGGCGGCATTCCGCGAATGGAAGATGCACCGTAGCTCCGTATATTGTGGGAGCGGCTCCTGCCGCGCAATGACCACGAAGGAGGAAAACATGGCTAAGAAAGTCACAGGTTACATCAAGTTACAGATCCAGGCCGGCAAAGCAACCCCTGCACCGCCGGTTGGCCCTGCACTTGGACAGCATGGCGTCAACATTGTTGAATTCACCAAGCAGTTCAATGCAAAGACCGCTCAGATGGGTGACACCATCATCCCTGTCATCATCACGGTTTACGCGGACAGAAGCTTCAGTTTCATTACGAAGACTCCGCCGGCGGCTGTCCTTCTGAAGAAGGCTGCCGGTATCCAGAAGGCATCCGGGACTCCGAACAAGGAGAAGGTTGCCAAGGTGACCAAGGCACAGGTCAGGGAAATTGCTGAGACCAAGATGCCCGATCTGAACGCAGCATCTGTTGAGGCTGCCATGAGCATGATCGCAGGCACCGCAAGATCCATGGGAATCGAAGTCGTAGACTGACCGGAAATGCAGTTCTGCGGCGGCACGTGGGAGGCTGTACAGGCCAATGACCACGAATGGAGGAGAAAATCATGAAACACGGAAAGAAGTATACTGAGGCTGCAAAGCTCATCGACCGCGCAAAGACATATGAGATCGAAGAGGCTGCCCCGATCATCAAGCAGACCGCTACTGCAAAGTTTGATGAGACCATCGAAGTGAATATCCGCACCAGCTGCGACGGACGCCATGCAGATCAGGCGATCCGCGGCGCTGTTGTGCTGCCTCACGGAACCGGCAAGACGGTCCGCGTCCTGGTCTTCGCAAAGGATGCCAAGGCGGATGAGGCCACTGCGGCAGGCGCTGATTATGTCGGCGGCATGGAACTCGTTCCGAAGATTCAGAACGAGGGCTGGCTGGATTTTGACGTTGTCGTTGCAACCCCGGATATGATGGGTGTCGTGGGACGTCTTGGTAAGGTGCTCGGTCCCAAGGGACTGATGCCGAACCCGAAGGCCGGCACGGTGACGATGGATGTCACAAAGGCTATTAAGGATATCAAAGCCGGTAAGATCGAGTACAGACTGGACAAGGCAAACATTGTCCATGTGCCGATCGGAAAGGCATCCTTCTCCGCGGAGCAGATCGTGGAGAACTACAACGCGCTGATGGCTGCCATTGAGAAGGCAAAGCCGTCCACGGTCAAGGGCCAGTATCTGAAGAGCATCTCCATCGCAACCACGATGGGACCTGGCGTCAAGCTGGTCGCCAACAAGTATTGATTTCCTGAAAGAAGCCTGATGCCGATCCATTCGATCGATTGATCCAAATCGGGCGTCTGAAGGGACTGGATGACACAAAGGACCGTCCGGCCGGAATCTGATTCCGGCCGGGCGGTCCTTTGTGATAGACTTGTTTCAGCGGAACAAGCTTGATCTTCCATGCACTGCGGACACGATCTGGCAGGAGAGACGCACATTCTTCAGAAAGACATACTTTATGAGGGATGTAAAGGGGCGGCAAGGGTGGGGATGATGAAATTCAGAAACAGGGGCGATCCTGATATAGAAGATTATGTCTCGAATATAGGAAGAGGGGAGAATGCATGGCGGGACCGGAGCCTTGACGTTTCAGCGGTTCCATGGGAAGACATACAGGATGATCCCCGGGAGAGAAATTTTCAGAAATCGGGGCGGGTTCGTAAATACAGACAGGGACATAAAAAGCGCGGCGGAAGATATTCGCCCGGCGCTGCCTTCCTTCTCACCTTTCTTCTTGTTTTGCTCGCAGGCGGGATGCTGCTGGCGGTGGGATGTATGACCGCCGGAGAGGAGACGGACCTTTTTGCAGGTGCTGAGCGGAGCAGGTGGCAGGAGGGGATCGCTGCGGTTGCAGAGGAACCAATTCCGGAGCGCTCGGGGCGGAGCGACGATACAGACATGACAGGCGCCACACAGTCAGAGCAGCCGGATGGATCGGAGCAGGGAGGCCGCGGAGCGGACGACGCGCAAACAGCTCTTCGGACTGATGGAGAAGGAAAGGGAGACGCGCACAGGCTCTCCGTGACAGGCACGGACGGGCTGGTCACATTTGCTTTTGCAGGAGATATTTTGTTTGACGGGAATTATGCGGTTGGAGCGACGGCGTGGAACCGCGGAGGAATCCGCGCCTGCTTTGATGACGCGGTGTGGCAGGTGATGCAGGATGCGGATGTGTTCATGTTGAACAATGAATTCCCTTACAGTACAAGGGGGACGCCGATCGCTGGAAAGACCTATACGTTCCGGGCATCTCCGGATACGGCAGAGTGGCTCAGCGACATGGGCGTTGATCTTGTCTCGCTCGGCAATAATCATGCCTATGACTACGGGGAAACCGCGCTGCTCGACACCCTTGATACTCTGGATGCCATGCACATGCCGCATGTCGGTGCCGGAAGAAATCTCACGGAGGCAGAGGAGCCGGCGATCTTCGACTGCGGAGGAATGAAGGTGGGAATTTTGTGCTCCACGCAGATCGAGCAGATGGATAACCCGGATACCAGAGGGGCGACGGAGGACAGCGCGGGGGTTTTCCGCTGCTGGGACGACACAGATCTCCTCAGGGCAATCCAGGAGACGAAACAAAACTGTGATGTCGTCATGGTCTACATTCACTGGGGCACGGAAAAAGAAGAGAAGCAGAGCTGGTGGCAGACCAGCCGTGTGCAGGCAATGGCTGACGCGGGTGCCGATTTCATCATCGGAGACCATCCTCATGTTCTGCAGGGGGCGGAATGGTGCGGCAATACCTTTGTGTTCTACAGCCTCGGCAATTTTCTGTTCACATCCCGGGATACGGACACCGGTATCCTTGAGATTACCCTTGACAGCAGGACACATGAGACAGCACAGATCCGGTTTCAGCCCATGCTGCAGACCAATTGCACCGTCACCATGATGCAGGAACCTGACAGGACACGCGTCCTGCATGCCATTCGTGACAAATCCGCCGGGGTTCGTGTGGAGGCGGATGGCACG
>ONQW01000051.1 GCA_900320025.1 uncultured Lachnospiraceae bacterium | reverse complement strand
GAGAAAACGGCGGCAGAGCTCCTCATATTTTGGCTCCTCCTGCTTTCTCTCCCGCGCGAGCGCGCGGGCAAGCCGCTCGCCGTCCTCCACTTCAATATAAAGCGGAACGATCCGGCCGGGGCCGTACGCCGCCTCACACCGACGGCGAAGAGACCGGTAAGACTCCAGTGTTCCGATCAGAAGATAGCTGTAATGATTCAGGTCCACATGCCCCGTGAGCACAGTGAAATACCGCCAGATTCCGTAGACAGAGGGATAGCTCCGCTCCTCTGCAATTTTGCCCGCATCGCGCAGCGCCTCGTACTGCTCCTCCGTCACGAAGTGGTACTCCCTGCCCTCCTGCTCTCCTGTCCGGATCGGCCTCGTGGTATAGGGGACGAGCCGGTGCAGTCCGAGCTCCGGATCCGCGATCAGACTCTGATACAATTTGTCCTTACCTGTGCTGCTCTTGCCGAGCAGGCAGAAAATACGATTACTCATAGCTACGCTCTGTGCTGCACCCGGTCACTTCACCTCGATCACGCGCACCATGTTGGTCTTTCCGGACTCGCCGAGCGGTACGCCAGCCGTGAGAACGACTGTGTCGCCGGTCTTCACATAGCCGCCGAGCTTGGCCTGGTGAATCGCAGTGCGGAAGAGCTGCTCCGTTCTCTCTTCCTCCGGAATGATCAGCGGATAGACATCAAACAGCAGATTGGTCTGGCACGCCACGCGGCTCTTCGTGGAGCAGGCCAGAATCGGGCAGCTTGGCTTATAGCGGGACAGCCGTTCCGCCGTGAAGCCCGACATCGTGACTGCGATGATGGCGTCCGCCTTGATATCCTCGGAGATCGTGCAGGCCGAGTGGGAGATGGCCGTCGTGACGTCGAAGCAGGTGCCGTCCACCGCGCGCCTCACCATGCGGTGATAGTAGTCGATGTCCTGCTCGGTGCGCTCCGCGATGCGCGCCATCGTCTTCACGGCTTCCACCGGGTATTTGCCCGCCGCCGTCTCGCCGGAGAGCATAATCGCGCCGGTTCCGTCGTAAATGGCGTTGGCGACATCCGTCGCCTCCGCGCGGGTCGGGCGCGGGTTATGGATCATCGAATCCAGCATCTGCGTCGCCGTGATGCAGATTTTGCCCTTCTCCTCCGCGAGCTTGATCATTCGCTTCTGCAGGACCGGAACCTCCTCGAGCGGAACCTCCACGCCGAGATCACCGCGGGCCACCATGACGCCGTCGGCCTCGTCCAGGATTTCTTCCATATGAGCAACGCCCTGCGTGCTCTCGATCTTCGCAATGATCTTCGCCCTGCTGCCGTTGTCTGTCAGGATTTTGCGCATGTCGCGGATATCCTGCGCGGTTCTCGTGAAGGACGCTGCGACAAAATCAAAACCCATCTCGCAACCGAAAATCAGGTCGCTGCGGTCCGTATCGCTGATAAACGGCATGGACAGATCCGTGCCCGGTACGTTGATGCCCTTATGATTGGAAACCGGCCCGCCATTTTCCACTGTGCAGAGGATTTCCTTCGCAGTGACGTTCTCGACGCGAAGGCCGATGAGTCCGTCGTCGATCAGAATCGTCGCGCCGGGCTTCACATCATGGACCAGGCCCTTGTAGGTGATCGACGCCCGCGCATTGTCGCCCAGCACTTCCTCTGTGGTCAGCGTGAATTTCTGTCCCTGTTTCAATTCTGTGCCGCCGTCCTTGAAATCGCGCAGACGGATCTCCGGCCCCTTCGTATCCAGCATCGTGGCAATCGGAAGATTCAGTTCCTGCCGCAGATGAACCAGCCGTTCATATTTGGCCCTGTGCTCGTCATGAGACCCATGGGAAAAATTGAATCTGGCGACATTCATGCCCGCCAGCATCAGCTCGCGCATCTTCTCCTCGCTCTCGCTGGCAGGCCCGAGCGTGCAGACAATTTTTGTTTTTCTCATATATATTGTATTCTCCTTCTTGTATTTTGCCTCTTGTTCTTGCCTCTTGTTCCGCTGTCCCCCGCTCTCCGGACGGCTCAGCGCTGTTACCCGATTATACACCAGGCCTGCGGCTTCACACAATTTATGTGAAACCTGCGCGGCTCCCGCCTGACGATCCGTCACCCACCCCTTTCATTTGCCTGCCCACTGCTCCGTCATCCGCCTTCTTCATTTGCCCACCTGACGATTCCTTCCCGGCACGCCAGACCATACGCCTGGCCATCCTTCATTTCCCTCTGGACTCTGTGCACGCTTCGCGTTATTCTTAGACAGAAATGTAGTTTTCAAAACTACATAATTATGGCAAGTCAGCACCCCGGAGCATTCCCTGAAATCGGAACGAGGTGCATGCACGAAATAGGGCATGGGGAGGATCACTATGAATCCATCCAGAACTGCGGTTGTCTGCGATTCCGGCTGCGACATCGGCCGGCGCTGCGCCGCTGCATTCGGCATCACCATTATTGACCTCATTGTCAATTACAAGGCCAGATCAGTCAAAGATCTCGATCTGCTCGAGGAAGACCCGCTCTACGTCTACAAGCATTTTGACGAGGAGATCCCCAAGACCTCCGCACTCAATATTCACGATGTGGTCACCGTCTGCGAGGGTCTGCTGGAACAGGGCTACCAGAACTTCATTACAGTATCCATTTCCAGCGCCATGAGCAGCACCTACAACACCATGGTCTGCGCCATGAACGAGCTGATGGAGGCGCACCCGGGCGTGAAGACCTTTGCCTTCGACACGCGCAACATCTCCATCGGTGCCGGAGCGTTTGCCATCTGGGCCGGCGACCGCCTGAACAACGGCGGCGCATCCTTCGAGGAAGTCTCAGGCCGCCTCCCGGAGAAGCTGCACGACTCCGATCTTGAATTTTACATGGACACACTCAAATACCTTCGCATTGGCGGGCGTATCACCCCCGCCGTGGAGACCGTCAGCAACATCCTCGGCATCCGCCCCATCATCAAATGCAATGACGAAGGCCGCTACATCACCGTCTCCAAGGTCCGCGGTTCCCGCAAGGCCGTGGACAGACTCGTGGACAACATCCTCGATCCCGCGAAGGATATCGACCCGGAGCACGACTGGTTCATGCTGATGAACGGAGACGGCGTCGAGCTTGCCGCCGCCGCCCGCGCCCGCATCCTCGAGCGCTATCCCAAGGCCGACATCCTGCTTGACCACCAGATCGTTCCCACCATGGCCATCAACACCGGCCCCGGTCTCCTCGGCATCTGCCGGTTCTCGAGAAAATGAAAAATTGTCCCTAACAAGTTTAGCTTGATTGGGACAATTTTTGTCCCAATCAAGCTAAACTTGTTAGGGACAAAAAGGACAGGCGTCGCGCCTGTCCTTTTTTGTGTGCCGCTATGATGCTGTCAGATTTCTGATCAGAACTCCGCCTTGATGTATTCCGGATCGAGATCGACCTTCTCGGTTCCGTCCGCATGCTCAAAGCCTGCAAGCTCCGGATGCTCGTTCTTCTCCTTCGTGTAGTTGGAGTAGGACGGCTTCTTGTGGGTCTCGGACGCCCAGATCTCATCCGCCACCGGCGCCCATTTTGCCGCGTAGTCGTCGCACTTCGCACACAGGTGATCGACTTCCTCCGGGGACTCCTCATTGGTCTGATGCGCTCCGGTCGCCTTGACCATCTCACGCAGCAGTTTCGGATTCTCCAGCATCGGGCAGGGTCTCAGCTGATTGCGGTTGAACGGCTGTCCCTCGTGGTAAGCCATGAACAGCGGACTCTGGAGGCACTCCAGAATCGACTTCTCATGAATATTCGCATTGGAGAAGTGGATGAACACGCACGGCTCCGCATCTCCGCTGGAATTGATGTGGAAGTAATTGCGGCCTCCGGCGATGCATCCTCCGACATACTCGCCGTCGTTCTGGAAGTCCATCGGATAGAACTCCAGATCGCACTCCGGGCTTCTGTAGTAGCGGATCTTGTCGATGATCATCTTGCGCTGCTCCGGTGTGGGCATCAGCTCCGGCACAGCATTGTTGCCAACCGGCATGAAGTGGAAGTAGAAGCCGTAGCGCGCGCCCTTGGAGGCGATGAAGCGCAGGAACTTCTCGTCCGTGACCGCCTCGATGTTCGCCTTGGTGTAGCAGATGGAGGTGCCGAACACAATGCCGTACTTCTTCAGCAGATCCATGGCTCTCATCACAGCGTCGTAGTGGCCCTGGCCGCGGCGGGAATCGTTGGTCTCCGGCGTTCCCTCGATGGAAAGGAAATAGGTGATGTTGCCGAGGCGGACGACCTCCTTGCAGACCTCCTCCGTGATCAGCGTGGAGTTGGAGAACATCGCAAAGAAGCAGTCATTGTGCTTCTCCGCCAGCTTCCGGATATCATTCCAGCGCACCATCGGCTCGCCGCCGGTCATCAGATAAAGGTAGGTGCCCAGCTGCTTGCCCTGCGTGACGATGCGGTCCATATCCTCAAAGCTCAGGTTGTGCTTTGCGCCGTAGGTGCCGGACCAGCAGCCGACGCAGTGCATATTGCAGGCAGACGTGGGATCAAACAAAATCAGCCACGGGATGTTGCAGTGATATTTCTCGCGGTTCGCGCGGATTTCCTTCGTGCCGCGATAAAAAGCCTGATAGCCAAGATTCAGAAGCATCGTTCTCGCATAATGCGGGTCCGTCTCGTCAATCACCTTGTTGATATATTTGAACCAGCGGTTGTCCGGATCCTCGATTGCCTTGCGGATTGCCTCAAGCGTCTCCGGCTTCGCCGCCTTTCCATAAAACGTCTGGGCAAAATCCAGAACCTGCAGGTAAAACTTCTCGCGGTCCTCCGCCTTCTCACGATGCTTCAGGAACTGATCAATCAGCACACTGAATGCCTTGCGCTCAGCGGCCTGCGAAAGATTCTGCACTACGTTTGCCATATGTTCAAACCTCCAAAATAATGTCAGCCTCAGCCTTAACTCTGGTTTATTCTAGGACAGCCCCCCTATCTTGTCATTGGACAAAACAGAATTTCTGTCGTGTGCAGTGCCCGACCCCGAATATTCCAGTGCTTTGGTCAATCGCCTTTGATTAATCGGGCAGCGCAGACTAAATCTGCTCTGCCCGGTACAGAGACTCCGCCGCCAGCCCGGCAGCAGAACTGAGCTGATTTGTCAGCGGCTGCCGGCAGCCGCCGTTCCTGTGCTATGATGGAGATGAAAAATACCTATCAAAAAGCACGAAAGAGAGTAACTCCGATGATCGTATATCTCATCCGCCACGGTGAAACCAGGTGGAACGACGAAAAACGCCTGCAGGGGCAGCACGATATTCCTCTCAACGAAAATGGCCTCCGCATGGCGGAGGCCACTGGTAAGGCATTGTCTTCTGTTCCGTTTGATCTCTGTTATGCCAGCCCGCTCTCCCGCGCCTGGGACACCGCCCTGGCGGTGCTGTCCGGCCAGGCGGCGCCTGTCCCGGTCATCGCCGACGACCGGCTCCGGGAAATCGCCTTCGGTCCCTGGGAGGGCTGCCGCGTCTCGTCGCTTCCTCCGGAATTTCAAAACTTTGGAACCGCGCCGGACCGCTATGTGCCGCCGGCCGGCGCGGAGTCCCTGACTCACCTCTGCGGACGCGCCTCCGATTTTGTGAGGAGCCGCATCCTCCCGGCCGAAGGCCGGTATCAAACCATCCTCGTCGTCTCTCACGGTGCCCTCGGGCAGGCTCTGAAATGTGCGCTGGAGGACAAACCTCTCGCAGATTTCTGGAAACCCGCCTTCCCCAAGAACTGCAGCGTCACCACCTACGATGTCCAGGGCGGTCGGGTCCGTCTGCTCCGCGATAATCAGATTTTCTACGATCCGGAGCAGTTTCATACGCCGCAGCTCCTGTGACCGGACGCCGCGGCGCGCCTGAACCACGTGATTTCAGTTGTCCGCCACGCCCGGCGTCTCCATGCCCAGACGATTCATCGCGGAGAACATCGCGCGCACCGAAGCGCGGGTGATATTCGAGCTCACGCCGACGCCCCAGGTCACCTTGCCGCTGTTCTCATCCAGCATGTGAATGTAGGCGGCCGCCTGGGAATCCGAGCCGGAGGTCAGCGCATGCTCGGTGTAATCGAGAATGCGGACCTCTCGATGCAGATTCTCCCGCACCCCGCGCTTCACCGCATCCAGCGGTCCGTTTCCGACCGCCTCGAAAATCTTCTCCCTTCCGTGATCGGTATACGTCACACGCACCTTCGTATCGAAGCTGCTGTCCGTCTCGCTTGAAAGGTCCATGACCTGCAGCTTGCGGAAGTGCAGCGGCTCCTTTCTGTCGAGGTAACTCTCCCGGAATGCCTGCATGATCTGATCCGGCGTAACCTCTCCCTGCTTCTCGGATTCCGCCTGAATCACATCCGCGAACTCACGCTGCATCGCCTTCGGCAGCTTGAAGCCAAAATACGTGTCCATGACAAAGGCAACGCCGCCCTTTCCGGACTGAGAATTGATGCGGACAATCGGCTCATACTGCCGTCCGATATCCGCCGGATCGATGGTGAGGTACGGTACCGCCCACTTCTGAGAATTCCGCTCCCGCATCGCCTGCATTCCCTTGTTGATCGCATCCTGATGCGAGCCGGAGAAGGACGTAAACACCAGCTTGCCGCCATAAGGGTGGCGCGCGTCGACCGGCATCTTGTTACATCTCTCCGTGACCTCGATGATTTCATTGATGTTGCCGATGTTCAGCTCCGGATCAACTCCCTGGGAGAACATGTTATAGGCGACATTCAGAAGGTCAAGATTTCCGGTGCGCTCTCCGTTCCCGAACAGCGTGCCTTCCAGGCGGTCTGCCCCGGCCAGCAGGGCAAGCTCGGCTGCTGCCGTCCCGGTCCCGCGGTCATTGTGCGGATGCACCGACAAAATCACTGCCTCGCGGTTGTGCAGCCGTCTGCTGGTCCACTCCACGCGGTCAGCAAACACATTCGGCGTCGTCATCTCCACCGTGGAGGGCAGATTGATGATCATGGGGTGCTCTTTTGTCGGCCCCCATGCATCGATCACCGCGTTACAGACCTCCAGCGCATAATCCGGTTCCGTTCCGGTGTAGCTCTCCGGCGAGTACTCCAGAATCAGATTTCCGTCAAAATTCTTCGCGCCCTCCTTCACCCATGCCGTCCCCTGCAGAGCCAGCTCCTTCACTTCCTCCCGGTTCTTATGGAACACCACGTCGCGCTGGAGCGTCGAGGTCGAATTATAGATGTGGAAGACCACGTTTTTGCAGCCCTGCACACACTCGAAGGTGCGGTCGATCTGCTCCTTCCTGCACTGCGCGAGAACCTGGAGATACACGTCGTCCGGCACGCGGTTCTCCTCGATCAGTTTCCGGATAAAATCATATTCAATCTGGCTGGCTGCCGGGAAGCCGACCTCAATCTGCTTGAATCCCAGCTTGATCAGCAGATTATAGAACTCGATCTTCTCATCGACCTGCATCGGATCAATCAGCGCCTGATTGCCGTCGCGCAGGTCCACGCTGCACCACATCGGCGCCCGCTCAATCTGCCTGTCCGGCCATTCCCGCTCCGGGTAATGCATCACCGGAACACGCTCGTATCTCTGATAATTCATACTCATCCTGTCTCCTCTCTTTCAGCAGAAACTGATTTCCGGCAGAAAAAGGGGCTGACCCGGTCACCGGATCAGCCCCTTTTTCTGTCGGATTGCTCTCACTCGCCAAGGCCGCTGTTGATTTCCTTCACCAGGAAATCCATGGCCTCCTGCTCGTCCTCTCCGTTACAGATCAGTTCGATCTCATCGCCGGATTTCACGCATGCGCCAAGAACACTCAGAACACTCTTAAGAACACTCAGAACACTCTTCGCATTTGCAGTCGTATTTTGAAAGCGAAACGTGATCTGAGATCTGAATAGCATGGCATCCTTGCATAGGGTGCCGGCAGGCCCGAGATGCAGGCCGGTTGGATTCTTAATCGTTACCTTCTGACTGATCATAAAACATATACCCCCGCCGCGTGCTTTGCGGTTTCATGCTTCTATAGCATTTTTGTCTGGCTTTCTATATGTTTCCTGTATTATACTCCGTTTTCCCCGGAAGGAAAGCAAAATTTTCCAGTTTCCGTACCGGAACAACGATGCCGTGCTTTTGCGGCGCCCGCGGAAGATATGCCCGCACGGGCTTTGTGCCGTATCGTGACATCGGTGCCGACGGCGCCACTTTCAAACCTCTACCTCATCGTCCGCTCAATGAGATCCGCCAGTTTCTGCGCCTCCTCCCGGATGCGCTCCTGATCTCTTCCTTCGATCATAACGCGGACCAGCGGTTCTGTGCCGGAAGGGCGGATCAGAACACGCCCCTCGCCGGCGAATTCCTTCTCCAGCGCATCGCAGGCCGCCGCGATCTCCGGATATTCCATAAAGTGCTCTTTCCGGTCGTTTGGCACGTGGGCGTTGATCAGTGCCTGCGGCAGCATTTCGCATATGGAGGCGAGCTCACTCAGCGGCTCTTTTGTCTCCTTCATCACCCGGAGCAGATGCAGCGCCGACAGCAGGCCATCCCCCGTGGTGTTCTCAGAGAGATAGATGACATGCCCTGACTGCTCTCCTCCCAGATTATAGCCTTTCTCCCGCATGCATTCCAGGACATAGCGGTCGCCCACCTTTGTGCGCTCGATGGTCAGGCCCTCCCGCTTCCCCATAAGGAAAAATCCGAGATTGCTCATGACAGTCACAACGATGGTGTCCTTCTGCAGCGTGCCATGCTCCTTCATATTTTTTCCGACGATCGCCATAATCTGGTCGCCGTTCACGACATTGCCCTTCTCATCCACTGCGAGAAACCGGTCCGCGTCACCATCGAAGGCAAGTCCTGCAGCCGCGCCTTCCTCCACCACGCGCTTCTGCAGCTCCTCCATGTGCGTGGAGCCGCAGGCGCGGTTGATGTTGGTCCCGTCCGGATTCGTATGAATCGTAACAAGGTCGGCCCCCAGCCGGCGGACCGCCTCCGCATTCGTGTAGGAGGAAGCCCCCTCCGCGCAGTCCATCACGAGCTTTATGCCGTGCAGATCGACCGGAATCAGCTCCATCGCATGCTGGATGTATTCCTCCCGCATGTCAAAATCATACGTGATTCTGCCGACGCCCTCGCCGGTCGGAAACGAGACAGACTTCATCCCGGATTCAATGAGCGCCTGTATCTCATCCTCCTTCGCATCCGGCAGCTTATACCCCTGTCCGTCGAAAAACTTAATGCCGTTGAATTCCATCGGATTGTGAGAAGCCGAGATCACCACACCCGCGTCCGCGTGATGTGTTCTAGCAAGGAACGCCACCGCCGGTGTGGGAAGGACGCCCAGGTAGACAACATTGGCGCCGACCGCACAGGCGCCGGCCATCAGGGCGTTCGCCAGCATATCCCCGGACAGACGCGTGTCACATCCCACCAGGATCACCGGCCTGTGCCCGTCCTCATTCTCCGCAAGAACCAGCGCCCCGGCCTCGCCGAGCTGCATGGCTAACTGCGGGGTCAATTCTCTGTTCGCGACGCCTCTGACGCCGTCCGTACCAAACATTCTGCTCATACTTTCACTCCCGTGCCGCGTTCCTGGCGGCATACGCGGGAGAAATGCCCGGATAGACCTTCTCCCGTAATGGGACATCAGCGCCAGCGGCACCAATGTCTGTTTGAACGCAGCGTATCGGCGTCACGTTCATACTTCTCTCCTCAAGCATCAATTTCCGTTCTGACTTTCCGCAGTCAGACGAACCGCCGCGCGGAGACTGCTTTCTGCCGAGACGCCGGCGGGCGTCTTCACCGTGACATTGCCGGAATACATGCCGGAGAGATCCTCATCCCCGGCTTCCTTGATCAGCCCGGTGACATCGACGGTCATCGTCAGATCTCCGCTGCCGATCTGGTCGAGCGTATCTTCCAGTCCCGACAGACGCAGCGTCAGATTCTTTCCGCTGTCCGCCTGAGACGCTGTCCCCCCGGCACTGTCAGAAACGGTGACGAGGGATGCCTGATACCCCGAAGGGACGTTAACCAGCTGAATATCCGCCATATGGACGACATACTCCCGCGCCTGCGATCTGCCGACAGAGGCAGTGACCGTGACCATGCCGTCAAAGGAGCTGTCCGCCAGCCGGACTCCCTCCGGCAGATAATCATTCAGATCGACCTGCGCCGTCACATCCTGGGACGCTCCCGTCACATCCAGCGCCGATGCCGGAATGGTGATGGCGCTCACCTCGTTCAGCACCGCACTCCGGCCCGCAATCAGCACAGTCTGCGGCTCCACCGTGATCTGGCCCGTCTGGATATAGCCGGCCGCCGGCGTCCCCTGCGCCGATGCGGAAATCGAAACTTCCTTTGTCGGCAGAATGCTGACCGTGACCTTCACGGTGCTGATATTCAGCGTGAGAGAACTGGTATCCACCGCCTTGCCGTCAGAATCCAGCAGATGGATATCCACATTGGTCGTGATCGTACCGGTGGCATTGCCGATGTCCACCACTGCTTCCGCCGAGGCAATGGACGAGACCACGGATTCCGGCCCGGAGACGCGGATCTGGTTCTGATCCAGCGTGATATCTCCCTGTATATATCCCTCCGCAGGCGTCCCGGTCGTGGACGCGTGAAGCATAAAGTTACCCGTCTTCCGATTTTCAATGCTGACCCGGATGGTGTCGCTGCTCCCCTTGATGCTGCTGACCTGGCTGCTGTAGCGATTCGTGGTGAAGGACACCGGTACCGTTCCGTCGTCCCTCACCTGACGGACATCCGCCGTGGCGCTGATGTTGTCCGCATCGAGCGTATCCGTGACCGAGCGCGGTGCCCGGAGCGTGACCGTCGAAATGACACCGGTTCCGTCCAGAACCGTCACCACTTTCCCTTCCGAGGTGATCGTGTCCGTGTTTGTCAGCTTGACCGGAATATTACTGTAAGATTTCTGCGTCGTGGGATTGGACTGCGTTGTCACGGCAAACCACATGAAACAGGCGATGACGAGAGCCCAGATCCGAAGACCGAGATTGTCAAGGAGGTGTTTCCCGTGCTTATTCATGGTCCTCCTTTCTCCCGAGTCCGAACAGCCCCCGGCTCCTCTCCTCCGGAGCGGGCGTCTTACTCTGCAGCTGCTTCAGGCTGTCCCGCACCTGCGCCTCCGCGACATCCCGGGTGAGCTTACCCCTGTAGGCAAGGCTCACCTTTCCGGTCTCCTCAGACACAATGATCGTCAGAGAATCCGTCACTTCGGAAATACCGAGTCCCGCCCGGTGACGGGTTCCAAGCTCCTTGTCCAGCTTATTCTCAGAAAGAGGAAGATAACAGGTTGCGGACACCACGCGGTCTCCGCGGATGATCACGGCGCCGTCATGAAGAGGCGTATTTTTCTCGAAGATATTGATAAGAAGCTGGCTTGTGACGAGTCCGTCGATATCGATGCCGGTCCGCTCATACTGCTGGAGCGGCGTCCGCTGTTCCACCACAATCAGCGCTCCGGTTTTCACACGTGCCATGGCAAACGTGGCACGGAGAATCTCATTGATCGTTTGATCCGTGAACAGTCCCGGCGATCCGCGCCGGCTGCCGGAATCAAACGGCAGAAGAGACGACAGCAGATTCTTCTGCCCCAGCTCCTCGAGCGCACGGCGCAGCTCCGGCTGCAAAATAATGACAAACGCGATGACGGCGATTCCCGTGACATTCTGCACGATCCAGAGAATTGTGGTCATATTGAAAATATAGGCCACAAACACAAAGATCAGAATGACAATGATCCCCCTCAGAAGTGCCCATGCCCTGGTATTCTTGAACCAGAGCAGAATATGATACAGCAGGAACGCGATGATCAGGATCTCGACGATGTCAGTCCACCGCATCACCGGCCAGTGTGTATTTGAAAGAAAGCTCTGTATCGAGCCTGCTGCGAGCTGAATCATCTGTTTTTGTGTTCCCCGTGATGACTGTCAAAATCCGTGCGGTCCAACCATCGCCTGTATCCATCGGAAATTGTCCCGTCCCGTCAGTCACCGCCAAAGGGCGCGCTGGTGAAATCCCGGACCTGGACGCGGTCTGATCTGACCGGATCAGTACCGGTACCCGCCGCGGTCGTCCCCGGAAAAGCCGTCGGCTCCCTCGTCGGCATATCCGCTGTCCGCGCCGCCTCTCTCCTCATACAAGGGAGGATCATAGCTGCTCCCTGTGTCAGGGTACTCTTCTCCGCTCTGGTATCCATCCCCGTAGGAGTCCTCCGGGTAGTCATCCTCCCGCACACGTCTGGTCTGGTTGATTTTCTTCACCGTGCGTTCCCGCGTCTGCAGAGACACCTTCGGGACAGCTTTCACATAGTAATAATAATCGTCGTCCTCAAACTGGAGGCTTTCCGTCCGGGAATAATCCAGATTGAAGAACAGAAATGTGAGCACCAGGCAGATGGCCAGAGAAAGGAACTCCCCCAGAATGGCAAAGCCGATGTTAATTTCCGTATCATACCGGATACCACCGATGATCAGAATCACCAGCTCCACCAGCGCGCCGGCACCGGAAGCGATCAGCCATGCGTTGGCAATACGCAGTCTGCGCACATAGTACACCAGAATGACCGCCGCAATCCCCGCCACGATCATCACAATCATCGTGGGATTGCGGAAAACGCCGTCCGCCAGAAATGTGACGGAATTCAGCGCTTCATCTCCCGATCCGCCCGTGAGCGATGCGCTGTTTGCAGACACAAAGTGAATGAAATAATACAGGAGGTATCCGAAGGAGACCGGCACCGCTGCCGCGGGCGTGCACAGCAGCCCCGCCGCCAGCGGCATTACGTACGGAATGCCGCACGCGCAGCAGATCGGCGTCAGCACCAGCAGCACGCCGTCGCCCGGGGAAAAGCGGAAATACAGCAGGAAAATGAGCAGAAAGATCACCGCCCCCACTGCCGCAACCTCCATCGAGACTGCCCACAGATTCAGCAGAATAACCAGGCCCAGAATCGCGCAGATGCCGCCCCACGGAATAAGGGAGGAAAGGAGGGACACAACGACAGCGACCAGCGCGCCGGACACCGTCTCGTTGTAGCCGATGCGGTTTCCGATCAGGATGACGGCAATCAGTGTGATGAAGAATTTTGCCGCCATCGCCATCACCTGGGAGTACCTGCTGTATATGCTCTTCATGTATTCCCGGATTTCCAGTAGTGTTGTCATTGATTCTCCGAATCCTCTCCATATTCCTGCGACAGCTTACGCAGGATTTTGTAATACCGGCGAAGGCCCTTCTGTGCCTTCCGATAGCGGTATGAGTAGACGAACCATGTGATCCCGAGCATGCCTGCAAGAAACAGCAGATATACCGCGAGCACACTGCGCACCACCGACCAGATATCCACGGTATAAATCCGGGTGAGAATATCCCCGAGATGATAGAGCGCATACACCAGAAACAGAATGGCAAACGCGATCGTCGTGCAGAGAAAGGTTCCGAGCATCTGCCTCGAAATGTAATCGGCCCGAAACCAGTGCTCGGCCTTCTCTCCCTGTTTGCCTTCCTTCTTTTCGTAAAAAGCCAGCTGGGTCATCAGCCGGATTTTATCTTCATTCAGCATATGATTCAGATATAAAATCAGACTCATCCGGCTCCGCCGATGGCAAGAGTCAGAAAATGCACAGAAACAGCCCCGGCATGATAAAGCGCCTCCGCGCAGGCATCCACCGTGGCTCCTGTTGTGAAAATATCATCTACAATTATAAAGGATTTCCGATTATCTTCAACACTGCGGGCAAAAAAAGCGCCCTGCAGGCTGATTCTGCGGTCGTCGAGAGATTTGTTTTTCATCGGATCCGTGGCCCGGACACGGACAAGGATATCCTCCCGCACCGGGATTCCTGTCCTGCGGCTGACCTGCTGCGCCAGCAGCGCCGCCTGATTGTAGCCGCGCTGCCTTCTGCGCTTCTCATAGAGCGGCACCGGAACCAGTGCATCGGCGTGCCACCGCTCCTGGCGCATCATCGTACAGAGCCTTGCGGCCATTTCCTGCCCGAACCAGTCGGCGTACTCCGCCCTGCCGTCGTACTTGAACCGGTAGATTGCCCCCTGAATACTGTGATATTCAAAGACCGCTCCGCCGCTCTCAAAGACATGCCTCGTGCGGAGACAGTCGCCGCAGTACTCGGCAGTGGGATCAGCAAGCGCCTTTCCGCACCGGCGGCAGGTGCTGCCCGCGACCCGCACCGGCAGGGTCTCACATTCCCGGCAGATGAGGCTGCCAGACGGCCTCACCGGCCTGTCGCAGACCGGGCAGCGCCGCGGATAGATCAGATCCACCGCGGTCTTTGCGACGCACCGCATCTTCTCCGGAAACCCGCTGCCCGCGCTGCCACAGAATCCATCTCTGCCATTTTCCTGCGCTTCCTGTGCCCGGTTCGTTATGTTTTCTCCGCCCCGCCGCTTCTCCCCCATGGCATTTCCTCTCCGGCCCCTCCGCGAAGACCGCCCCGCCCCCGCTTCCGCTGTGCCGTTTCGCTCCTTATGCCGTTTTCTTCTCCCCGCACTATGCCGCGCGGGCCGCCCCGTCTCTGCAATCCGCAGCTCATCTTCCCGTCCGCTCCTTCTCCCGGGTTCCTGTATCCGCGGCTGCCAGCTCGCGGATCCGGTCCGCCAGTCCCGTCCGCCGCCGGTTCTCCCCTGTATTGCGGATCATTTGTTCCACCGTGCCGCGGCTTCCGAGAATCACGACAAGACTCTTCGCCCTGGTCACCGCGGTATAGAGCAGATTCCGTGTAAACAGCGCCGGCGGACCCGACAGCAGCGGAAGAATGACCGCAGGATATTCCGAGCCCTGAGACTTATGCACCGTGGCCGCATAGGCGAGATCCAGCTCCTCCAGCGCGGAGAACGGATACTCCACGGTCCGGTTCTCATCAAATATCACCGTCACCTTCTGCTCCGCGGCGCTGATTTCCCGGATGATGCCAAAATCACCGTTGAACACGCCCTGACCCTTATCAACCGGGATGCCATAATGTCCGCGGACTTCCCATGTCAGATTGTAGTCATTGCGGATCTGCATCACCTTGTCCCCCTCCCGGAAGAGCAGATCGCCGCGCTGGCATTCCCTTTTCCCCGGCTCCGGCGGATTGAGCGTTTCCTGCAGGACCCGGTTGAGCTGCTCCACGCCGAGCATGCCCTTGCGCATCGGTGTCAAAACCTGTATCTCCCCCGTCGTGCAGTGCACATAGGACGGCAGCTTGTCCCGGATGAGCTGCACCATGTGCTTGTAGATCACCGGCGCATTATCTCTGGGCAGAAAGAAGAAATCCCGGCTGTGATTGTCGAGGCGGATCGGTCTGCCCTCGTTGATGGCATGCGCGTTCATGACAATGTCGCTCTGCGCGGCCTGACGGAAGATCCGCGTCAGACGGACGCTGTGAAAGACGCCGCTCTCCAGCAGGTCGCGCAGCACCTGACCGGGTCCCACCGATGGCAGCTGGTCCACATCTCCCACACACACCAGCCTCGTCCCCGGCATCACGGCCTTCAGCAGAGAATGGAACAGAAACAGGTCCACCATGGACATCTCATCCACAATAATGGCGTCCGCCTCCAGCGGATTCTCGCGGTTTTTCTCAAACACCGCGCCCGCATCCAGCTCCTCGCCGACCGGATGCACACCGAGCAGGCGGTGAATGGTCTGTGCCTCATATCCCGTCGCCTCCGCCATGCGCCGTGCTGCCCGCCCGGTCGGTGCGCAGAGAAGTACCTCCATATCCTCCGAATGAAAATAGCGGATGATCGTGTTGATCGTCGTCGTCTTGCCGGTGCCCGGTCCGCCGGAGATCAGCAGCACCGCGCGGCTGACCGCCATGCAGGCGGCGCTGCGCTGCAGATCGTCGAGCTCTATCTTTTCGCTCCGCTCCAGCTCCCGGATCCTGTGCTCCACTTCTTCCGGACTCCTCCCATCAGAGAGCGGAACGCTGTCAAGATCGAGCAGCATCCGCGCAATCTGCTGCTCCCGGTACCAGGCATCGGCGGGGTATACCTGCGTCTCCCGGTCCGACTCCTCCCCGACGGCAGACCCGGCCGTCCCCGATACAGCTTCCGCTTCCTCCTGCCACTGCCCGTTCTCATCGAACGGCAGGAATTCCGCCTGTGCCTCCGTCTCCTGCGGCGTCCGCAGGAAAAGTTTCCTCTGTACCGAAAGATTCCCGATCTGAATCTCCACGCAGGACGGTTCCACTCCCAGCATCTCTGCGGTCCGCTGCACCAGTTCCCCGCGCGCGATCCAGGTGCTGCCCTCCGCCAGCACCTGAGAAAGCATATAAAGAATGCCGCTGCGCACCCGAAAATCCGAGTCCGCCCGCACCCCCATGCGGGAGGCGATTTCATCCGCCCGCGCAAATCCGATTCCGGTGATGTCCTCCGCCAGCTGATATGGGTTCTGGCGGAGAATCTCATAGGTCTTCTGTCCGTAGCGGCGATATATTTTGCCGGCCATGGCCGTGGTGAGGCCGAACTGGGCGAGGTACATAAACACCTCGCGGCTGTCCCGCTGTTCCTCCATGCCGGCGGCGATCTCCCGCGCCTTCCGAAGGCTGATTCCCTTGATCTCCGCGAGCCGCTCCGGCTGTTCCTCCATGATGGTCAGCGTATCATCGCCGAACTTTTTGACAATTCTGCCCGCCAGCGTCTCGCCAATCCCGCGGACAGCGCCAGACCCGAGATAGCGCAGAATGGCAGCTGCCCCCTCCGGCTTCTGCACCTCAAAGCGTTCCATGGCAAACTGTCTGCCATAGGTCGGATGCATCCGGTACTCTCCGGTCATGGCAAGGATCTCCCCGACGCGAATAGACGCCGGACTTCCCGTGCAGGTCAGGGCCCCGTCCTCCGTCTGTACCTCAAACACCGTATAATAGTTGGCATCATTCCGGTACACAATATCGGTGACACTTCCCGTGACCTGTTCCAACAGAGCTCCTCTCCCGGACGCCGCAGCATCCGCACATACCAAAACTGGCGGACAGAACCGCTGTGTTCCATCCGCCAGTCTCCCGCGCGCCGGATCGCCCGGCCCGCCCGATCTGTCTTCCCGTATGTTCGGGCAGATCAGACTAGAAATCAGATAATGCTCCCTTGTCCGACAGAAACTCCACGTACTTGCCGGTGCCGATTGCAACCGCCGTCATAGGATCCTCCGCCGTCACCGTGTTGATGCCGGTCTTCGAGGAGATCAGTTCCTCCAGCCCCTGCAGCAGGGACCCGCCGCCCGTCAGCACAATGCCGCGGTCCGAGATATCTGCCGCCAGTTCCGGCGGCGTCTTCTCCAGCACGCTGTGTATTGCCTCTACAATCTGGTTGGTCGGCTCCTTGAGCGCCTCCTCCGTCTCCTCGGAGGAGACCTCAATGATGCGCGGCAGTCCCGTGACCAGGTTCCGCCCGCGGACCTCCATATGTTCCGGCTCCGGCAGCGGGTAGCAGCTGCCGATCTTGATCTTCACGTCCTCCGCGGAGCGCTCGCCGACCAGCAGATTATATTTCTTTCTCATATAGCGGACGATCGCGTCGTCAAAATCATCGCCGGCCACCTTGATGGAGGTGGACACCACCGTGCCACCCAGCGAAATGACCGCGATATCCGTCGTACCGCCGCCGATGTCGACGATCATGTTGCCGCACGGCTTGGAGATGTCGATGCCCGCACCGATGGCTGCGGCGATCGGCTCCTCAATGATATAGACCTCCCGCGCCCCTGCCTGGAACGTCGCGTCCTCGACCGCCTTCTTCTCGACCTCGGTCACCTGACTCGGCACGCAGACCGCGATGCGGGGCTTGCGGAACGTCCTCTTCCCGACCGCCTTCTGGATGAAATACTTCATCATCTTCTCAGTCACTGTATAATCGGAGATGACCCCCTGCCGGAGCGGACGGACCGCCACAATGTTGCCCGGCGTGCGTCCGAGCATCAGACGGGCGTCCTCGCCGATTGCCTTGATTTTATTGCTGTCGCGGTCAAACGCGACGACAGATGGTTCCTTCAGAACCACACCGCGGCCGCGGATGTAAACCAGGACGCTGGCTGTGCCAAGATCAATTCCGATATCCGTAAACTGCATCGCAAACCCACATCTTCCGCCGCGTCAGCCGCGGCTGCTCTCCGGGAATCCCGGGAATTTTGTCTCCTCGCGCTGTCTTCTGGTCATCAGACAGCGAATTCATTATAAAAGGCACCTATGGCAAAATCAAGGCGCCGGATGCTCCGAATCCGCCGGATGATCCGCACATAAGCCGTGCCAGACTCTCGCGCCGGATATTTCCTGCATGCGCCGCGCCGGATATCTCCGCCGGATGTTTTCCGGACAAACCGCCCCAGATGTTTTATCCCGCTCAGCCTTTCTCAAGCATCTTGTGAATGTAGTAGCCGGTGTAGGAGTCATGTCTCTCCGCGATTTCCTCCGGCGTGCCCTGCGCGATGACAGTGCCGCCGCCGTCTCCGCCCTCCGGTCCCATGTCGATGATGTAGTCGCCGCACTTGATGACATCGAGGTTATGCTCAATGACCACCACCGTGTTGCCTCCTTCCGCCAGTCTGCGGAGGATCTGCACCAGCTTGTCCACATCGGCAAAATGCAG
>ONQW01000140.1 GCA_900320025.1 uncultured Lachnospiraceae bacterium | reverse complement strand
GCACCGCGTAGGCCGGGACATCCCTCGCAAATCCGCGCGCGATGGAACCGCTGCCCAGATTTTCCAGCTCCACGCAGGCCCATCTGAGTCCCTGGATCGTCGAGGCCGTCAGAACAATATCCGATCCATCCGAGCCGAGGTCCATCACGAAGCCTTCCGCTCCGGGCACCGGAATTTCAGGGTTTTCTCCACTTTCGCAAAGCCGCAGAATGATATTCACAGCGCCGCGTTCACGCTGCGCGCCTCCTGCCCCCTCCCCGCCGGCTTCATAAGTTCCGACAGTCAGACTACCTCCCGCATGAAGGGATGTGCCGAGCTCCTCAGCGAGCAGCGCGGCCTCCTCCGAAAGCAGACTTTTCACATCTTCCCTGTCTGTCGCAATCAGGACGCTCGAATCCTTCGTCAGCTGGATCGTGCCTCCTGTGGGCAGCCACTCCGCTGTGTCCGGCTCCTGACCCATTTCCGAACTTCCCTGATTTGCAGACCGCGCCCAGTCCTTCCAGCCTTCCGATGCCGGAATCGTCACCTTCATGGCCGGCAGACTGACCGTGACGCCGTCCTCCGACAATATATACCCGACAGGAACTGTGACATCCGAGAGGGTCTGTGCGCAGTTTCCCTCCTCATCGATGTAGGCGTCCGGCCGCGCCCCCGCAAACGTCAAAGTAAACCCATCCGGCACATCGGGTGTGACGAGGGTCCGTCTTCCACACCGGTCCTGCGGCACTGCTTCCCTTTCAGACGGGATGATTCCGCTATTGTCCCGACCCTGCAGCCCTGTTCCTGCCTGCTTCCCGCTTCCTTCCGTCTCCCGGACAACCGGTGTCCGAATGACAAAATCATCCCGTATGCCGGAGAACACCTCGAACTCCAGCACCGACACATTCTGGTAGTACAGGGAAAGGTCGCTTTCCTCCTGCCGCACATCCATCACATGGAGGCGGACATATTTTGCCTCCACCGGCTCATCCAGAATCACATCCTGCACCAGGCTCTCCGGCGCGCTGAGCCTTGCCGCTGTGCGCCAGTCCCGTCCATCCTCCGAAACCTCGACCGCGCCCGCCGTCATATTCGTGCGCTCCCAGACGATCCGGACAGCGCCGACCTGGGTTCGCTCCGGGAGAATCACCTCGAGCCAGTGATCATGACTCTCCGTGGTATTTGCCGAGGACCACCGGTCCGCCGGGTCGTCATCCACGCCGTTGCGCACCAGAGAAGCAGGGAATTTTCTGCTCTCTATGCTGTCCGCACGGACCCGGACTCCGGCTCCCAGGCAGAGATTCTCGCCAACCGTCCGCACCCGGAGTCCCTCCGGCGTCTCCTCTGTCTCAAGCACCTGCCAGGACGCCTGAGGCACGGCAGACGTCCGGAATGCCTTTCTCCCCATGAAGAACAGCAGTCCGGCAGCCGGTATGAGGTAAATCAGGACCAGTCCTGCCGCAAAGAAGAACCGGTATATCTGCCGCCATGCTTCTCCGGTGCCAGGGTCATTTTGATCGCGGCGGCCCTGCGCTGCCATGAGTCCTGTGCCAGACCTGCCAAAATGCAGCAGAACAAGCAGCAAAATACCCGCTGCGCCGCAGAGTAATCCCGCCGAAAGCCCGGCCGGCCGGAACCAGATGCGAATCTCATTCTTTCCCGCACTGACAGGAATGCCGAGGAATCCTCCGAACACCGGAGATATCAGAGCGGCCTGTCCGTTGACCGCAGCATGCCATCCCGGCTGGAGCACAAGAGGCAGAAATACAGTGCTGTTATGCTTCACGCCGGACAGTGTTACGAAAAGCTCGTTTCTCCGCGGCACAGCCACGATTTCGTCCGCAGTCAGCGCCCAATTCGATTGCTCTCCCGCCGCGGACAGTTCCCTGCGAATCGCCTGAACTGCCTCCTGATGCTCCTTAGTGCTCCCGCCCTGGAACGCGTAATTCTCCGGAGTTCCGGAGAGAAGCAGCGGCGTCCCGAGAAGCCAATCCGTGTCCTCTGTTCCGCCCTCTCCGTCCGTCGCGGTCCAGTAGGTCTGATATCCAAGGCCGGAAAGTGCCGTCTGCGTCGCCGCGGAGAGCGTCGGAAAATAACTGGTCAGTGAACTTGTTCCGGTCACCAGTGCCGCATCGCGCGGCAGGTCCTCCTCAGCGCCGCGATATTGAAACAGATCCGTTCCCGCCTGCATTCCGCCTGACGTCAGCCCATGCTCCGCGACGTATTTTGTCATGAAGGCATAGGCCTCGTCGTTCATACCGCGGATGGACAGACTTCCCGGCAGAAACACGCAGAACGCAAGACACAGAGAAGAAAGGCACATCGCGGCATATGCTCCCCATGCCTGCCCTGCTGTTTCCGGCCATCCGCCTCTGCCAGGAATCCCCTCGAAAGTACTCCTCTTCCCGGAAGAGCTATTTGCCCCGGAAGAATCCTTTTCCCCGGAAGACTGCTTTTCTCCGAAAGAACTCTTTCTCCCGGAACCGGCTGTCCCGTTCTCCGCAGAAAACAGCAGCGCGGTTCCGAGACAGAGCAGGCTCAGAATGAGCGCCGTCTGCGCCGTCTGCTTCGGACAGGACTGGCTGACCGCCAGCGTTGAGAAGGCTTGTGCGATGCCCGCCTGCCAGCGCCACAGCAATGCTCCAGCCGCCAGAATATCCAGGGCTCCGCAGAGCAGCATTCCCCGACGCAGGCCAGACACATATCTGCGGCGCCATCCCTCTTCAGTGCCGCACGCCTGCTGCACGTCTGCGTTTTCCTCAGAACAGCAGCTTCGCTGCAGCTCCGCCTCCCGCGCGATCAGACAAAGTCCGGCAAACAGCACGATATAGCCATACCGCACCGGGAAGCAGCGGTATGACCCAAGATGCCAGATCAGATTCGCCGGCTGAAGGAGCACGGTCAACCACAGCAGTACATTGATGCGGACAAGAAACGTCCTCTGCCCCGTCGGATCCTTTTTCCAGTTCTTCTTTGCCCTCCGCCCGGCAAGAAGAGCAAGAAACACGCCGGCCACTCCCGGATGCAGCGTAAGAAACAGCCGCTCAAACAGATCGTCGAGTCCGTGCTGCTGCATCACGCCGGAATACCCGGCCGTGTACCCCGCCCGCGCGGAGGAGAGCAGCTGCAGCGCGGCCGGAACGAGCACCGGAAAGGCCAGAAGCAGCCCCGCCGCGGTATAGACAAAGAGCCGCCGCGCACCGACTGCCTGCTTTTCTGACTGTTCCTTCCGCGGAAAGCAGGAATACAAATAGCATGCCGAACCGAAGAAAACCGCGAGACAGACCTCCCATCCAAGCTGCAGACTGACTGCCGTCATCCACGCAAGAAGCAGCGCATAGAGCAGTCCGCTCCTCCCCGGATTTTCTCCCCGCAGGAGATCCCGGAGAGCCATCGACAGCAGCGGAAACAACACCGGAAATAACAGCCAGTACAAAATCTGATAATTGTATACCGCATATCCGGAGATGCCATAGCAAACCGCAAGCGGCACACACAGCCCTCCCGCGCCCGGGAAAAAGCGCCGCAGGGCAAGACATGCCGTATATGCCGCCGCTGCCATATACAGCAGCACCAGAATACTGAGCGCCAGATACAGCCGCTCCCGTCCAAAGAACAGAAGGATATAATTGAAGGGATCCAGAAATGCCCGGATGGTATCCACGTACAGATTGACGCCGCCCGCCATCCTCAGTTCAGCAAAGAGTCCCACCCTTCCTGTCACGCAGTCATAGAACCGGTATAAGAGCGGCGCGTACTGGGAATAGAGATCCGTGAGCAGAACGGAGCTTCGCCCAAACGGAAAGAAGCCGAGCGCTGCATAGAGTACCAGAACCAGCGCCGCTGCAATGGCTGCCGCAGCAGCCGGCAGCGTGAACCTGTTACTCCGGCCGTCCTTTTTTCTTTTTTCCGACTTTATGATTCCCATATCTGATGCCATATTTTTCCTGTGAACGCCATTCAGAATCCCCGTCCACACTACGCTGCCCAGACTGCAATCATCCCCACAGAAAGAACGCCAAACAGAACCAGCAGGACTCCATGCGTGCCGCGCCAGAGTTTCTGGAAGGGCTGCGAGTCATTATCCCGCCCTCCTGCCGGAACATCCGGTGCCATCCACAGTCCTGCCGCCGCGGCCGTCGGAACGAGCACCACCGCGATATAGCGAAAATTCATGCTGCACTGCTGCGGATAATCATAAACAAATTTGAGGTAACTGACCATCGTGACAAGCCAGGTGAGACCCAGCAGCAGCCGGTCCTCTGGCGACAGGAATCGCTTCTTCCTGCCAGATCCTCCAAGACACGCCGCTCCCAGATCAATGGTACAGAGCAGGCCGATCAGTGCCCCGGAAAGCATCAGAAGGACAGCCAGAATTTTGACCGGCCGGCCGACGTCTGCCATGTCCCATTCTCCCAGCATCGAGGTCCGGATGATCTCAAGCCAGACGTTGTAGCCGCAGCCAATC
>ONQW01000017.1 GCA_900320025.1 uncultured Lachnospiraceae bacterium | reverse complement strand
GAGCTGCCCCAGCTTCTCCTCGAGATACCGTTCTCCGTCCGTCAGTACTTTTTTATTCCTCTCACCGCAGTCCGGCGCCTCTGATTTTCCTTCAGCCTCCGTCTCTGTAGATTTTTCTCCGGATGACATCCCTTCTTCCATCTCTGTGTGATCCGGCACAAAATAGTATGTCGTCCCCGGGATGCTGACCGCTGCCGCATAGAGCCTGCCGCCCTCCTCCAAAAGATACAGACCGGCCACAGCGGGTGCACCCTTCTCCGCACGGCGGAACTGCCCCTTGATCACGGCAAACGCGTCCTCCGCCTCACTGCGGTCCCTGATTTCCTGAATGGACTGACCGGATGCTTCCGTCTCCTCTCTCCGGTCTGCCGCCGCGCCGGCGGCTGCCGCATCGTCAAAGCGCGGGAGAAAAGCCTTGAAATTCAACTCCGTGAAGATCGCATAGGCCTCCCTCGTGTAGAAATTGCCGATCGCCGCCTTTTCCCAGTCGATCGGAAGATCGAGATCCGTCCGGATTGTGGCCAGATCGAGCGATAGATAGGCCTGATCCCGATAGTTTTCCAGATTTTCGCGCAGAGATTTTCTCGTGATTTCGTCCAGATGGGCATAGACGCCGTCGACAGAACCATAGCGCCCGATCAGCTGATGCGCTGTCTTCTCCCCCACTTTTGGGACGCCGGGAATGTTGTCAGCGGTATCTCCCATGAGTCCCTTGATCTCGATCACCTGACGCGGCGTGATCTGATAACGCTCAGACACGTCTGCCGGATGATAATTTTCGATCGTCGTCTGACCGCGCACCGTTTTAGGGATGCGGACGCAGATTTTGTCTGTCGCGACCTGCAGAAGATCTCTGTCCCCGGATACCAGAGAGACCGTCATACCCTCGCGTTCCGCCTTTTTTGCGCAGGTTCCGAGGATATCGTCTGCCTCGATCCCCGCTCTGGAAATCTGTTCCACTCCCATGGCTGTCAGTACTCTGCGCAGCAGCGGCACCTGCGTCCGAAGCTCCTCCGGCATGGGCTTGCGCGTTCCCTTGTAAGCCGCATACATTTCATGCCGGAACGTCGGCGCATGCTCGTCAAAGGCAACAATCAGATAATCCGCCTTCTCCTCGTCCAGAATCCGGAATAAAATATTCAGAAAGCCATAAACCGCTCCTGTATGGACGCCTTTGCTGTTTGTCAGATCCGGCATGCCATAGAAGGCGCGGTTAATGATGCTGTGTCCGTCGATCAGAATCAGTTTTTTTTGCATCGTTTCAGTCATATCGTCACCCCGTGCTGCGTCCTGTGCGCTGTCCGCGGGAGAGATCATCAGAATGCGCTCTCTCCCGGATCAGAATATGAATGCCGCGCCCTTTGCGGCGTTTTTTCTCATCGGTAGGCCATCCAGAGAATCAGGCAGGTACCGGCAGCAGCGAAGGTCAGAATTTCAAGAACCACGGCGGCACTGCCGAGTCTCTTCCGGTGCAGATTCGTCTCCCTGGCTTGCTCGATCCGCTCATTCAGCTCATTCTGAAGATGAAACGTCTCTCCCGTCTCCAGCTTTGGAAGGCCTGCATAGACCAGGAACTGAATGCTGAGTTCCTCGCGGCAGGATCTGCAGTGATCATAATGCTCAAGAAATGCCTTCTCCGTATTGTTGTCGAGCCTGTCCTGCAGAAAATCCGGAATCAATTTTTCAAACGTTTTGTGATCCATGGGCAAAAGTATAGCACAGAAACAGGGACCGCAGAAGCGCGATCAGCGCACCCGCGGTCCCTGTTTCCGTGCCAGTGTATCCGACACAGTGTCATTATGGTATCAGATGTTAACCTTTCTGCATCGGAAAAACACAAAATCCGGTCGGTGCAATGTTCCGCCAAACTGCTCTGGATACTGCGTTCTCATTTCGTCCGAAACACGTGATTCCTCACATCTTTCAATTTTGAGGCCTGCTCCAACGATGGCGTTTACGATGGTGGAAAAGGTGCGATGATAAAGTTCGTAATCCTTAACAACCCATTTCACGGACCGTTTTCCCTCCACCATATAGTTTGGAACATTGGCATATAGCCGTTCACCCGATGCCGTACGAGTGTACCGGTCACAAGTTCCGTCCCATGCAGTTGCCATAGGATGAGACATACTGAATACAAAATATGCTCCGCTGTTCATAAGCCGGTACACATTTCTCATCAGTTCATCAAGATTTTCAGCGTAATCAAATACAAGGGAACTGGTAACCAAGTCAAATCGATCATCAAGTGCTGAAATGTCTTCCAATGCCAGCCGCAGATAAGTAATGTTCTCACCGGTAAAATGCTCCTTGGCATATTCCAGCATCCTCTCTGAAATATCAATGCCAATTACAGATTTAGCCCCCATATTCGAATATTGCTTTGCGTGCTGTCCCATGCCGCAACCAATATCCAGTACAGTTTTACCTCTTACCTCCGGAAGCAACGAAAGCAAAATGGGTGTTTCGATACAATCGTTGAAATTGATTTTTTTGCTCCGAGTGTCTTTGAAATTTTCGAAAAAGCCTTCATTATCATATACATTTTGCTTTGCCATTTTGCTCTCCCTATTTGTTTTTAGAGTATCACATTGCTTGTCAATAAAAGCGGACTTTTCGGATACAATATCCTCTTCATTAACAATCGCCATGATGTCCTCCACACGGCAATCAAGGGGCTATACAGATTTTCAGTATCATATCTGTGGTGATGTTTTCGTCCTTGCCTGATTTTGCAAGGGAGGAAGAACAGATTCCCGCCTCATTTCTGAGGGCTGACTTCTTCATTCCTACGTCAATCAACAGTTCCAATACTCTTGCAAATAGGATTTTTTACAAAAAACCGAACACCGATCAAGATACTGCTGTATCAAAATCGGTGTCCGGTTTTAATGCAGGAAAAGGGACTTGAACCCTCACTCAATTGCTTGAAACAGATTTTGAGTCTGTCGCGTCTGCCGATTCCGCCATTCCTGCAGGGATTCCCGGCACTCCGGAGAAGCGTCGGGAACCTTTGTAGTATATCACTCAGCACCCTGCTTTGTCGAATTGAATCTTTCCGTAATACGGCGTCTGATCGAGAGTGGCAAAATAATCTCTCGCCGTCTCAGGTCTGCGGATTTCCTGTACCGTGCCGTCCTCATGGAGCAGCAGCTCGGCACTCCACAGCTTGCCATTGTAGTTATAGCCCATGGAGAACCCATGCGCGCCGGCGTCATGGATAAACAGATAATCTCCCATCTCAATCTCTGGCAAGCAGCGGTCAATGGCAAACTTATCGTTGTTCTCGCAGAGAGAACCGGTGATATCATACTTGTGATCACACGGCGCATTCTCCTTTCCAAGCACCGTGATGTGATGATAAGCGCCATACATGGCCGGACGCATCAGATTACAGGCGCAGGCATCCACACCGATATATTCCTTGTAGATGTGCTTCTCGTGGATGGCTTTCGTGATCAGGGCGCCGTACGGTCCCATCATGAACCGCCCCATCTCCGTGAAAATGCGGACGCCGCCCAGTCCTGCCGGAACCAGGATCTCCTCAAACTTCCGGCGGACCCCCTCTCCGATTGCGCGAATATCATTTGGCTCCTGGTCCGGGCGGTACGGAATGCCGACGCCGCCTGAGAGATTGATCATGGTGATGTCTGCACCTGTCGCCTGTTTCAGCTCCACAGCGAGTTCAAAGAGCTGCCCCGCCAGCTTGGGGTAATATTCATTGGTCACAGTATTGCTCGCTAGAAACGCATGCAGTCCGAAGTGCCGCACTCCCTTCGACTGCAGAATACGGTATGCCTCAAACAGCTGTTCCTTTGTCATGCCATACTTGGAATCGCCGGGGTTATCCATGATTCCGTTGCTCATGGCAAAAATTCCACCCGGGTTGTAGCGGCAGCACATCGTTTCCGGGAATTTGCCGCCGAGCACCCGATCCACGGAATCGATCATGGTGATGTCATCGAGGTTAATGATGCCGCCGAGTTCGGCTGCCAGTCTGAACTCCTGATCCGGCGTATCGTTGGAAGAAAACATGATGTGATCGCCGTGTGCCCCTACGGCATCCGACAGCAGGAGCTCCGTGTCGCTCGAGCAGTCAAATCCGCAGTCATATTCCCGCAGAATATCCATGAGATAAGGATTTGGCGTCGCCTTGACCGCAAAGAATTCACGAAAGCCCGGGTTCCAGGCAAAGGCTTCCTTCACGGCTCTGGCATTCTCCCTGATTCCCTTCTCATCATAGAGATAAAACGGCGTCGGATATTTTGCCGCGATCTGTTCGACCTGCTCCCGGGTCACAAAAGGAATTTTCTTCATGATGTTTCTCTCCTTCGCCGCGCGCCGCGGCGTACATGATATATCGCTGCTGTTCATAGAACCTCATCCCGGCAAACTGCTCTTCTGCCTGTGCAGATACCCGGAGTCAGCGGCGTCCCGCTGCTACAGCTGCCAGTTGATCGGACTTACCCCGTTCTTCTCCAGAAATGCATTGCACTGCGAGAAATGACGGCAGCCAAAGAAACCGCGGTATGCGGACAGAGGACTCGGATGCGGCGCCCTCAGCACCAGATGCTTCGGATTGTTGAGCATGGATGCCTTCTGCTGGGCCGGCGTCCCCCACAGCATAAATACAATCGGCCTGTCCTGCGCGTTTACCGCCCGGAGAATGGCATCCGTGAACTGTTCCCAGCCATGTCCCTGGTGAGAAAACGCCTGATGCGCCCGCACCGTGAGCACAGTATTGAGAAGCAGGACGCCCTGCTTCGCCCACGGCGTGAGATTGCCGCTCTTCGGCATGGTACAGCCCATGTCATCGTGCAGCTCCCGGAAAATATTGACAAGGGAGGGCGGCATATCCACGCCATCCTCCACTGAAAAAGAGAGGCCCATCGCCTGATGTTCATTGTGATAGGGGTCCTGCCCGAGAATGACCACCTTCACCTCATGGAGCGGAGTCAGATGCAGCGCCTGAAAGATGAGGTCCGCGGGCGGATAGACCACATGATTCTGATACTCTTCCCTGACAAAATAATAAAGATCCCGATAATACGGCTTCTTGAACTCGGCACCGACCGCCGGAAGCCAGTCGTTCGTGATTGCTCCCATCGCTCAGGACTCCCCTCCGCCGGACATTGTCTCGTCCACAGAACTCAGGATTTTCCTGACATACTCATAGGTCCGCGCGATGGAACGAAGTGAAATGTGCTCCTTCGGCGTGTGGATATCATGAATATCCGGTCCGATGGAGACGGCATCAAGTCCCGGAATTTTATCTGACAGAAGGCCGCACTCGAGTCCGCCGTGAATGACCAGCACTCTGGCCTTTTTGCCGGTATGCTGCTCATAAAGCGCCGCACACCGGTCGCGGAACGCAGACGCCGGGACAAATTCCCACGCCGGGTATGCGCTCAGCTGCTTCACCGTGGCGCCGACTGCCTCGCCCAGGGCAAAAAGACGCCCGCATACTGCCTCTTTCTGAGAATTGATACTGCTGCGGACCAGAAACACGGCCGTGACGCCGTGCTCCTCTGTCTGGAGAACGCCCAGATTGAGCGAGGTCTGCGGCGCGGTTCGATCCTGCGGTGTGTATTCCATCACGCCCTGCGGGAAGCAGGCCAGGAATTCGATCAGCCCCGCCGCCGTATGTCTGGTGAATACGGTCTCTTTTCTTTCCCCTTCGAAAGTAATTCCGATTTCGATATCCGGATCTGTCTCCCGGTATTCCCTGCGGATTTCCTCAGAGAGGGTCCGGGCCCTCGCCTCCACCTCCTCAGTGCGGATATCCTCCGGAAAGAGCAGAAGCGCCTCCGCTTCCCGGGTGATCGCATTATCCTTTGTGCCGCCGCAGACCTTTGCCACACGAAGCGGGAATTCCCGGTTCAGGGCGTAGAGTACACGCCCCAGCAGTGCATTCGCATTGGCCCGTCCAAGTCCGATCATTTCACCGGAATGGCCGCCAAGAAGCCCCTGCACAGTCAGTCTTGCCGCAGCACCTTTTTTTCTCTTCCTTTCCTGCAGCGATTCCGGGAAGGTAAAGGATATCACCGCGCCGCCTGCGCAGCCCGCTGTGATCATCCCCTCTTCCTCCGAATCGAGATTCAGAAGAAGCCGACCCTTTAGATCAGAACAGTCAAGCGCAACAGCGCCGTCCATCCCCGTCTCCTCATCCACCGTAAAGATGCATTCGAGTGCGGGATGAGGGAGTGTATCGTCCGCCAGAACCGCCAGCATCATGGCAACACCGATCCCGTCATCCGCGCCGAGCGTCGTTCCGTCTGCATGAAGGGTGTCACCGTCCGGATCGAGGATCAGATGGATCGGTTCCTTCTCCATGTCCAAAGAGACGCCAGCGTTCTTCTCGCAGACCATGTCCATATGGCCCTGCATCATCAGCACCGGAGCCTTCTCATAACCCGCTGAGGCCTCCTTCCGGATGATACAGTTTCCAATCCGGTCTCTCGTGCAGGACAGTCCTCTCTTCTTAGCAAAATCTTCGATATACCCGCTGATTTTGTCCGTGTTGCCGGATCCGTGCGGAATCCGTGCAATTTCCTCAAAATAATGCAGGACATCCTGCGGTCCTTTGCCTTCAAACAAATCGCTCATAGCTTCCTCCGTGCCGTATTGATCGTTTCATCCTCCGCACCCTGCTCACAGGCACTCTTTTTCACAGGCACTCTGTTCACAGGCGGACCGGGATGTTCTCTCCGCGAAGATATTCCTTCAGTTCCCGGATGCCAAGCTCCCGATAATGAAAGAGTGACGCCGCCAGCGCCGCGTCGGCGCCTCCCTCTGTCAGGGCCCTGCGGAAGTCTTCCTTACAGCCTGCGCCGCCGCTGGCAATAACCGGAACAGGCACCGCATCGGCAACTGCCCGCGTTAGCGTCAGATCATATCCTTTTTTTGTTCCGTCTGCATCCATCGAAGTGAGCAGAATTTCTCCCGCGCCGAGCGCGCAGGCTCTCTCCACCCAGGCAAGGACATCCAGCCCCGTGTCAATCCGTCCGCCGCTGCGGTAGACAGTCCATCCGTCCTCCCGCGTCCAGACATCGCCGTTCCTGTCTGTGATCGGCGTGCCGTCCGGATGCACGCTTCTCCGTCTCGCATCCACTGCGAGTACGATACACTGTGCGCCGAAGGCATCTGCCCCCTCCCGAAGGATCTCAGGATTCAGAATGGCGGCAGAGTTGACGGAAATTTTGTCTGCCCCCTCCCGGAGGATGGCGCGCATATCATCCACCGTGCGGATGCCTCCGCCCACTGTAAAGGGTATAAACACCCGCTCCGCGACGCGGCGCACCATGTCAGCGACCGTCCTGCGTGCATCGCTCGTAGCGGTAATGTCAAGAAAAACCAGCTCATCAGCTCCCTCCCGGGAATACGCCTCTCCCTGCTCCACCGGATCCCCCGCGTCGCGCAGAGAGACGAAGTTGATTCCCTTGACAACCCTTCCGTTATTCACATCGAGACAGGGAATAATACGTTTTGTCAGCATCCTGATGTCCTCTTCTCTGTTCCTTTGCCGAAGGCAGATCAATTTCTGACAGCCAGAAAGTTCTTCAGAATCTGCTGCCCGACCTCCGCGCTCTTCTCCGGATGAAACTGACAGGCAAAGACATTGCCCTGCTCCACGGAGGCTGTGAGCGGTGCACCGTATTCCGTCACCGCCGTGATGACCGAAGAATCCGCCGGTACAACATAGTAGGAATGGACAAAATAAACGAAGGAATGCTCAGGCACACCGTAAAAAAGCCTGCCCGGCCTCGGATAAGAAAGATCGTTCCAGCCGATCTGGGGAATCTTTCTTCCTCCTCCCTCCGGTATCCGGCGGCAGATGCCTTTGAAAATGCCGAGGCCCCTGACCCCTGGAGTTTCCTCGCTCTCCTCAAACAAAATCTGCTGTCCCAGGCAGATCCCGAGAAATGGCGTGCCGCGCTCTGTCACCTCGCGAATCACCGGTTCGAGACCACAGGCACGGATACTATCCATGGCCTCGCCAAACGCACCGACACCGGGCAGGATGACATGATCCGCGGACAGAATTTCAGCCGCCTCTCTGGTTGTCACCGCATCCTGCCCGAGCTGCCTCAGGGCATTCATCACACTTCGGATATTCCCGGCGTCATAATCAATCACTGCTACCATGTTTTTCCCTCAGATATATATCCTGCCTATCCCTGCACTGCACTTTCGCACGGCATCCACGCAGTTTCCGGACCGATGAACTTTCCCCTGGAATGGACAGGGATGTCGGCTCTCCGCATTTTCTCTGATCATACCACGGATCTGTCATTTGCGCTCTGTCCAGTTTCCTGAAGATTCACCAGATCAGACAGCCTGTCCTCCGGCTCCGGTTCCGGCGTGGTCTCCATCGCCTCGTTCCTGGTTCTGACTGTGAACCAGAATTCCACGCCATTCTCCCGATTGATCGCGCCATACTGTTCCCGGAGCAGTTCCATGACTGCCTTCACGATCGAAAGACCGATGCCGCTTCCGCCATATGCCCGGGTGCGGGCTTTGTCAACCTTGTAGAACTTTTCCCAGATCCGCGGGAGAGATTCCTCCGGAATAGGCTTTCCGGTATTGAAAACAGAGACTCTGACCCGGTCTTCCCCCGTCACCTCCGAAACACTGATCTCGATTCTGCCCTGCGCCGGTCCGTCCGCCTCGACATGATTGCAGGCATTGCTGAAATAATTGGTAAACACTTCCTCCAGCAGAAAGGAATCTGACCACACCATGATTTCCCTTTCTCCCGGCGCAGGGCTCATTGTCACAGCCGCCTGCTTCTCCTCCGCCAGCTTTTTATCTGTCTCCAGACAGTGCGCAAGGAGTGCGATCAGATCGAAATGTTCCATGTTCACCGTCTCTCCCCCGAATTCCAGATGATTGAGGGACAGGAGCTTCTGGACCATGCTGTTCATCTTCCCGGCTTCATCCACGATGACGCCGGCGTAGTAGTCACGGCTCTCCGGGTCGTCGTTCACGCAGTCCTCCAGCCCTTCTGCGTATCCCTGAATGAGCGCAATAGGTGTCTTCAGCTCATGCGTGACATTGGACAGAAATTCCTTGCGCATATCATCGATCTGTTCCTTCTTCCGGATATCCTCCTCCAGCCGGGCATTGGCATCCTTGAGCTCTGAGATCGTTTTTTCAAGCGTGCTGCTGAGTTCATTGATATTGCTGCCGAGCTGTCCCACCTCCGTGCGGTCATGTCCCGTGTATTTGGCACTGAAATCCAGCTGTTTCATGCGATCGGACACCGCTGTGAGCTCAAGAATCGGCCTGGTAATGCGACGGCTCATCGTCAGTGCCGCGGCCAGTCCGATACCCAGTGCAATCACCGCTGTATAGAGGAAAAAGCGGTTGGCAATGGAAGCTGCGTCCCGGATGCTTTCAAGAGGCGACCGCAGCAGAAACAGGTATCCGTTGTCGAGTGTTCCCCATAGTTCCATATAACGGCTCGCGGTACTCCTGTCCAGCACGGTCTGGAGTGTGTAGTGGTCGTTTTTCATGAGAATGTCAAGAATATATGTGACAAAATCGTCCGGCATGGAACCCGCGCCACTCTCTGTACGAGACCCGGAGCCATTCTGACTGTCTGACTGTCCTGAACCGGCAGAACCCTCCTCCATCTTTCCGGCCTCTGAAGAGGAGATCTGCTGATTCATGTCGAACATATTGTCATACAGACGTTTCATGAGAATGCCGGGATTGGTGGAATACGAGGTGATCGTCCTGGATTCCGCATCCAGGACCAGAATGCCGATGTTGCCCCTGCCGGCGCTTTTCTGCAGAACACTGGAGAAGGATTCCGATGTGATGCTGCCGGAGCTTGCTGCCTCATTGATATCTGTGTATATCTCTCCGAGCTGCTTCTCTTTGTCCCGCAGGTAAAATTTCTGCAGAAAGAATTCATTGAAGATAAGAAAAAGCAGGATGGTTCCCATCATGATCAGAAGAAACATGAGCATGATCTGCGTCTTGATAGAATAGCGGCGGTTCCCTTTCATAAAGATTACACCCGTGCCGCACTTTGTGCGTCGCCTTCAAACTTATAGCCCATTCCCCAGATGGTCTTGATGAGATCGCCCTTCGTGCCCAGCTTGCTTCTTAGCTTCTTCACATGGGTATCGATGGTTCTGGCATCGCCAAAATAATCGTAATTCCAGACATTATTCAGGATTTTTTCTCTGGAAAGCGCAATGCCGTTGTTTTCCATAAAGTATGTGAGCAGTTCGAATTCTTTGTAGGAGAGATCAACAGGACTTCCGTCGATGGTGACAGTGTGCGCAGATTTATCAACCACAATGCCGTTCATAGACAGCCTTGTCTCCGCATCCTCAGGAGCCGTCCTTCGCAGAATTGCGCCGACTCTGGCGACCAGCGTGCGCGGGCTGAACGGCTTGGTGACGTATTCGTCGATACCGATGTCAAACCCGTGAAGCTCGTCGCTCTCCTCTGATTTTGCCGTGAGCATGATGATCGGCACTTTGGAATACTGACGGATATTCTTAGCCGTCTCCCATCCATCCATCTTCGGCATCATGACATCCAGAATGATCAGAGCGATCTCCTTATGGGCAAAAAATGTGTCGAGCGCTGCCTGTCCATCCCCGGCCTCGAGCACTTCATAGCCGTCGCGGACCAGAAAATCCCGCACCAGCTTGCGCATTCTCTCCTCGTCGTCCACTACCAGTATCGTCTGCTTCTCCATAAAATTGTTCCTCCTGCCGCATCTCCTATGAGTATAGGCAGTTTCTGTGAAAATGTCATGTGGGAATACGCCGTAAGAGTGCAGTGCTCCGCACATCAAAAAATCCTGCCGTGCGAACACGACAGGACTTTTTTGAAATATCAGATTGCAGCATTATGCAGGATATGCACCGTTTTTGGTATCTGCCTTGGATGCGTCGAAGCCGGTCTGCTGCGCTTCTCTCCACTGGAAGAACTCAGTAGCGACCTGAGGGAAGGATGCATAGGACAGAACATCTTCCTCGGATTTTGCACCGTGCTCCTTTGCTTCCTTCGTGAACTTCTCCATTGCCGGAGGGATAAGGTCTGCCGGTCTGCAGGTGATTCTCTCTGCGTCGCCGATGACCTTCTTGACAACATCCGGATTCATCGGCTTGATGGTCTGGCCGTACTTGCCGAGGACGAGATCCTTCGTCTGCTGTGTGCAGACCTTGTAGCGCTCGCCGAACAGCACGTTCATGACAGCCTGAGTGCCGACGATCTGAGAGGACGGGGTGACCAGCGGCGGCTCGCCAAGATCCTTGCGGACTCTCGGCACCTCCTCGAGCACCTCATTGAGCTTGTCACCCTTGCCCTGATCGTTCAGCTGCTTGATCATGTTGGAAAGCATGCCGCCCGGAACCTGGTAAAGCATCGTTCTGGTGTTGACGCCGAGGACTTTGGTGTTCAGCAGGCCGTCCTTGATGCACTCCTCACGGTAAGGCGTGAAGTAATCGGAAATCTTCTTCAGAAGCCCCTGATCCAGTCCTGTGTCATACGGTGTTCCGCGGAAAGCCTCGACCATGACATCAGTGGACGGCTGAGATGTGCCCATCGAGAACGGCGTGGTAGCGCAGTCGATGATATCGACGCCAGCCTCAGCTGCCTTCAGGTAGGTCATGGATGCCTGTCCGGAGGTGTAGTGCGTATGCAGATCTATCGGAAGGCTTGTGCCTCTCTTCAGCGCGCTGATCAGCTCATACGCGGTGAAGGGACGGAGAAGACCGGACATATCCTTGATGCACAGAGAATCCGCACCCATCTCCTCGATCTGACGGGCGATGTTCTCCCAATATTCCATGGTATAGGCATCGCCTAGTGTGTATACCAGAGCGATCTGGGCATGTGCGCCCGCTTCCTTCGCTGCCTTGACAGCGGTCTTCATGTTGCGCAGATCGTTGAGGCAGTCAAAAATACGAATTCGGTCAATACCATTGTCCACCGACTTCTTGACAAAACGGTCCACAACGTCATCCGCATAATGGGAATAGCCGAGGATGTTCTGCCCGCGCAGCAGCATCTGTGTCGGGGTCTTCTTGAAGTGGGACTTGAGGACTCTCAGTCTCTCCCACGGATCCTCATGAAGGAAGCGCAGGCAGGAATCAAAGGTCGCGCCGCCCCAGCACTCCACAGCAGCATAGCCGACCTGATCCATCGTATCAACGATGGGAAGCATTTCTTCAATGGGCATTCTGGTGGCGATCAGGGACTGACCTGCGTCACGCAGAACCGTTTCCATAATCTTTACGGGATGTTTAGCCTGTTCAGCCATTGTATTTACTCCTTGTACTCATTTACAGAATCTTGTACGGAATCAGAAAATTCCGTACACAGCCATGAAGGTTCCGGCAACGACAGCCGTTCCGATAACACCGGCGACGTTCGGTCCCATGGCATGCATCAGAAGGAAGTTGGTCGGATCGTATTCAGAAGCCACCTTCTGAGACACACGGGCCGCCATCGGGACGGCGGAAACTCCGGCGGGACCGATGAGCGGATTGATTTTGCCGTGTGTGATCACGCAGAGCAGCTTGCCGAGCATGACACCGCCCCATGTTCCGAACGCAAATGCCAGAAGGCCGCAGATGACGATCTTGATCGTTGCGACATTGAGGAACGCCTCGCCGCTCGTCTTCGCGCCGACAGAAGTGCCGAGCAGAATGACGACGATGTACATCAGGGCGTTGGACGCCGTGTCAGTCAGCTGACGAACCACGCCGCACTCACGGAACAGGTTGCCGAGCATCAGCATACCAATCAGCGGAGCCGTGGTCGGAAGGATCATACAGACGACGACTGTAACGATGATAGGGAACAGGATCTTCTCCAGCTTGGAGACCGGACGGAGCTGTCCCATCTTGATGCGCTTTTCCTTATCCGTCGTGAATGCTCTCATGATCGGGGGCTGAATGATCGGAACGAGGGACATGTAGGAATAAGCCGCCACGGCGATCGGTCCGAGAAGGTCCGTCTGTCCGAGCTTGGAAGCAAGGAAGATGGAGGTAGGGCCGTCAGCACCGCCGATGATGGAAATTGCGGCTGCTGCCTTTCCGTTGAAGCCCATGGCAATGGCAAGGAAATATGCGACGAAAATACCGAACTGTGCCGCAGCGCCCATCAGGAAGCTGATCGGATTCGCAATCAGCGGACCGAAGTCCGTCATCGCACCGACGCCCATGAAGATCAGGGACGGCAGGATTGCCCACTCATCGAGCAGGTAGAAATAGTAGAGCAGACCGCCCGTTCCATTCGGAGATTCCTCGATGGACATGATGATATCCGGATAGATGTTGACGAGCAGCATACCGAATGCGATCGGGACGAGCAGGAGGGGTTCGAAATCCCTGGCGATGGCCAGATACAGGAAGACGAACGCGACCAGGATCATCACGTAGTTTCTCCATCCGATATTTGCAAAAGCGGTCTGTCTTGCCAAGTTTTCAAAAACATTAGCAACGTAAGACATAACTTGTATAGACCTCCAGATTTTGGTTGCCGGGCACCGGCGGCATCACTGTCTCCGGTGCTGCTGTGCTGAATCGGTTTGATGCGTTATGCGCGCGCCGTTTCAGTTCAGCGTAGCCAGAACCTGTCCGGCCTCGCAGGCATCGCCGACGGTGCAGTCGATGGAAGCAACCGTGCCGTCCTGAGGCGCGACAATCGGGATCTCCATCTTCATTGCTTCGATCGTGATGACAGCATCGCCGCGCTTCACCGCATCGCCGACCTTCTTCTCGATCTTGAATACCTTTCCGGCAGCGCCGGCCTCAATCTTCACGGAGCCTGCACCGGCAGCCGCTGCCTTCTTCGGAGCCGCGGCGGGAGCAGCTGCCTTCGGTGCTGCTGCCTTCTTCGGTGCTGCGGGAGCTGCCACAGAACCGGCGCCGCCCTCTTCCACGGTGACATCATACGCTGTGCCATTCACGGTGATGGTATAGTTCTTCATTTTGATTCCTCCATAGTCAGAATGACTGAATTTCTTTTTTTCAGGCCCTGCGGATCACGGTCCGCATCGGTGCCAGAATGAAATCATTGTTGGATAATTGCTGTTGATGGATATATCAATGACTTCCCCTGCAGGGAGTCTGTTCCTTTCATTCCCTTGCCGGAACTGTCTGTCTCAAAAATGTCTGCGGATGGAGCGGACGCGGAATCCGTCGGTTGTCGCTCTGCCCTCGGATGCAGCAATGGCCGCCGCAATCACAGCGACGAGCTCGCCGTCGTCGGTCTCCTCCGCCGCTTCTTCCACGGCAGATACTGCCTCTGCAGGTGCCTCTGCTTCGGTGCTCTTCGCTTCGGTCTTGCCTGCCTTCTTGTCCTCCATCTTCCTGGAAAGCTTGAAGATCTGCGGGAAAACCGTCCGGATGATGATCGCGATGAGAGACAGGATGCCGAATGCCATCGCAAGTCCGATGACGGTATTCATGCCGGCCTTTTCCAGCGACTCTGCAAAGGTATCGTCGATCGCGCAGCTGATGCTGTCGATGTAGCCCTCTGCGAGTTCAATGGTCACCACGCCGGTGCGGTTATTGCTTCCGGTGACGGCGATGTTGATGGTGCCGGATCCTGTGCTGTCATCAACCGTGGCGGAGCACTTCTCTTCGTTGAATCCCGTGAGCGTGCCGAACTTTCCGGACATCTCCCCCCAGGAAATCGTCGCGTCGTCCGCCTTTTTCTTCTCCATGCCGAGATAGCTCTGGAGGGATCCGTCCTTTTTCTCCGCATCCTCTGCCAGAATCTGGACAACCTGCTCTCCGGCCTTGATGTACTGCGCGGAGTTGTCGGTTTTGCCGGCGGCGCGCACGGAGAATCCGAGAAGTGTGAACGCAAGGACGAAGGCAAATGCAGACGAAAGGATGATAGATAACTTCTTTTTCATACTGCTTACTCCTTACCCTTAAACGGTGCCGTGCTTCTTGTCGTAATAAACTTCCTTCGTGTAAAGGATTTCAAAGGCGCCGATGAGATACTTTCTCAGATCTGCCGGCTCCACGATTTCATCAATATAGCCATGAGCGGCTGCGCTGTCGATGCTGTCCTGCAGAGTAGCGTACTCCTTGCGGACCTCAGCTGCCTCCTCAGCGCTCTTCCCGGCGGCGATGACCTGAGCGGCCTTGTCCGCATCCATCATGCCGATCTTCGCAGTGGGCAGTGCGATGGTGACATCCGCGCCGAGTGCCTTGGAGTTCATGACATTGTAGGCGCTGCCGACTGCAGAACCCGTGACGACGTTAACCTTTGCAACATCAGCCTCAGCGAAAGCATAGGCAAGTCTTGCTGCTGCAGCGGCGACATTCTTCTCCGCCCGCTCGCTTGCCTCAAAGCCGGTCGTATTGGTGAACGTGACGATCGGAAGACCGAACGCATCGCAGAAGCGGACAAACTTTGCTGCCTTCCAGAGACCGTCCGCCGTCAGCTTATCCTCGTAGGAAGCACTCTCCTTGCCGCTCTCATCATAGGAAGCGGTGCGGTTTGCCACCACGCCGACCGTCGCGCCGTTCAGACGGATGAAGCCGGTCGCCATCTCCGGTGCAAAATCCTTCTTCAGTTCAAGGAACATGCTGTCGTCCGCCACATCAGCGGCCACAACGGAAGGATCCGCGGCGCCGTTTTCCACATTGGCGGAAGCACGGTTCAGATCATCCTCGCAGTCTGCAAGAGGCGTATCCTCGTTGTTGGAAGGAAGGAGAGAGACGAGTTCACGGATGCCCGCGATCACTTCCTCCTCACTGCCGACGAAGTCCACGCTGCCGGATGCCGCCTTAGCCTTCGCGCTGGATGTGTCGTTCTTGTCCTCGGAATTCTTCGGAAGGGCGTTAGGAGAGTTGACAAAGAGTTTTGCATCTTCTGTCATGAATGTGAAATCGGTCAGTGCCGGAAGCAGGGCAAGGCCGCCGCCGCAGTTTCCGAAGACTGCGGTAATCTGAGGGATCACACCGGATGCCTCTGCCTGTGCCGCATAAAGCGTTCCCATCGCATTGAGGGCGTCCGTCGCCTCCTGAACCCGGAGTCCCGTGGAATCGATCAGACCGATGACCGGAGCGCCGGTTTTCATAGCGAGACTGTAAAGATCGACAATCTTCTTCGCATGGGCTTCTCCGACAGATCCGCCGAGTACGGAAGCGTCCTGGCTATACACATACACAAGGCTGCCGTCTATGACACCGTATCCGGTGATCACGCCGTCAGAAGGCGCCTTGGCCGGTTCCTGATTGAAATCAGTGCTTCGTGCTGTGATGCGCGCGCCGATTTCAACGAAACTGTTGTCATCGAGCAGAGAAGTAATTCTCTCGCCCGCTTTTGAAGAGCTGCTCATATTTTAGACCTCCATCTTAAGAAATTGTAGATGAAACGGATTCCCCAGCATGGCCTGACTGAGCTGTCAGGGCATACTGACAGCAGGGTTTCCGAAATCGCGCTTATCAAAGTATAGCATAGAAAAAAGCAGGTGCACAGAGAAATTGTCATTTCTTTGACAATGCTCTGTGCGTCTGCCTCGTGTTTCGGCGTCATAAAAAGGCTCCCTTGCTGACTGAGCAGACGTCACAGCCTTTATTATGATGCATTTTCTGCCTTGCCAGGAAATCCGGGAAATATAGAAGTCCCATCATGCAAAACCGCTGGGGGAAAAGCTGCCGGAAGAGCCGGTTTTCTCTCAAATCTTGACATCGACATCCCCGCTCTGTTCTTCCTGTCCATTCTCCGCCTGTTCTTCTCCGGCTTCCTCCTCCGCTTCCGCCTTGAATTCCTCCACCTTGTCAGGGGACAGCGTCGGAAGATCCTGGATTGACTTCACGCCGAAGGAGCGGAGAAACTGCTCGGTGGTGCCGAAAAGAATCGGTCTGCCCGGCGCCTCCTTGCGTCCCAGTTCCCGGACCAGATCATAGCCGATCAGTCTGTCCACGGCAAAATCCGAATTGACACCGCGGATTGCCTCGATCTCCGCCTTGGTCACCGGCTGCCGGTACGCAATGATCGACAGTGTCTCCAGCACGGCATCGCTGAGCTTCATCTTTTTCGGTGCCGCCTCAAGCCGGATCAGAATGTCATAATACTGCGGCTTGGTGCTGAGCTGAACCGCATCGCCCAGCTCGATGAGGCGGATGCCGGAATCCTCCCTGTCGTATTTTGCCATCAGCGCCAGGATGGCCTGATCCGTCTCCTCGCGTCCGATCCCCAGCGCGGACGCCAGTTCATTTCTTCCGACAGAATCTCCCTCGGCAAACAGGACCGCCTCGATCGCTGCCTGTGCTTCCTTACTGTCCATTTCCGTCTCCTGTTCCTCTTTCATCCGCCCTGGCTTCTCCGGCCGCGTCTGACACGGCCCAGCCGAGATCGATTCCCGCCAGGTGGTCCGGATCTTTGACCGTGATACGGATATCTCCGAAATTACCTTCCTGCTCCACGAGAAGATCCCCGGTCTTCATCATCTCCAGGAAGATGAGAAAGGTGACGACAATTTCGTCCCGGCTTCCCGCGTGCTCCAGGAGACCGCGGAAGCTAGTCTTCCGGTGTCGGAGCAGATAATCGCGCATATAGGAGGCGCGTTCTCCCATGTCTACCTCCTCGCGCTCAATTTTGCCGAACGTGCTGCGGACCGGATCGACGCGGTCATCCGCGCGCCGGAGAATATCCGTGAAAACCGCATGCAGGGACGCGAGCGTCGCGCCGCCGATCAATGCCTCATAATCAATAGGCGGCTGATACTTCCGCACCTCATCCGGCAGGGCCTTCTTCCGGTAGTATGCCGTCCCGGCGTCCATCTCCCGGTCCCGGAGAAGCAGGCTCATATATTTGTAGACCTTGTATTCCAGCAGCTTCTCGACCAGCTCACTGCGGGGATCGATTTCCTCCCCCTGCTCGTCCTTTTCCTTCGGCAGAAGCATCCGGCACTTGATGTCGAGCAGCGTTGCCGCCATCACCAGAAATTCCGACGTGACATTCATATCCGCCTGATCCATGGCATCGAGATACTGGAGATACTGGTCTGTGATTTCCGCAATCGGAATATCGTATATGTCTATCTTATTGATATCAATCAGATGAAGGAGAAGGTCCATGGGACCCTCGAACGCCTCCACCTTTACCGGAATTGGTTCCATCTGCACCCCCTGCTGCGCTGTCACGGTATCCGCACGAAAAATGGCCGGAGACCCTTTTCCTCCCGTTTTCTCTCGCCGTTCCCTCGATGTGAATGACAGAAAGCTCCGCCGGATTGAAAATGCGGATCGGAATCGTGTGAAAGCCGAGGCCGCATCCAAGGATCATGACCGACCGTCTCCCGCCCTCCGGGACAGGCGGCGTCTTCTGCGGAGAATAGACCCGTCCTGAGCTCCAGACTTGCCGGCCGTTCCTGTCAAAATGAATTTCGTATCTCCCGCCGCTGTATTTCGGAAAGAGGACAAAATCCGGGGAGATGACGCCTCCGATGCCCGGCAGCCGCATGACCCCGCCATGAATATGTCCGCAGAGACAAAGGTCCGCTCCCCATGCTGCGCACGCATCAAAATGAGCCGGGTGGTGCGTCACAACCACATGAAACCGGTCCGGGTCCGGATTGCCCAGCCTCTCCGCGGCATCCTCACGGGTGATACGATGCTTCCGGCAGCGCTGGAATTCCTCCCGCCCCGCCTCAAAACTCCACAGATCTATGCCGCTGTCCGCGCAGAATGCCGGATTTTTCCCCTCCGCCTCCTCCAGACTGGTATGATCGTTTCTGCGGATCCGGATGCCCAGGTGTTCAAGAAACCTGCAGTATTCCTCCCAGCAGATTTCCTTTCCTTCCTCCGGATCGGCGATCTTCCTCTCATGATTGCCGAGACAGAAATAGACCGGAAGTTTTCCGGCCAGCGGCCGAAGCAGCATTGCGGCGCCACGGTACCATTCCTTTCTTCCCGGATCCGCCTCGCTCGCGGTGACAAGATCTCCCCCGGCAACAGCCAGCTCCGGATGTGCATCCCGGATCGCGCGAAGAACAGCGGCATCATCTCCGCCGTAAATTTTCCCATGGAGATCGGTCAGAAAAACAAGCGTATGACTGCCGCGGACCTTGTCAGACAGGACTGTGTATTCTCTTGTGACAAATCTGGTTCCGTCGTGAATCATCACCGGGAGCAGCAGCAGAAATAGCAGGAGCACTGCCAGAAGGAGAATCAGAAGAACATGCATCATAGGATCCTGGGGTATCAGGCCGGAAATGGCTGCGCGGATCACGTCGGTCTGTCGCAGCGCAGCCATTGCGGCGGATGGTAAGAATTGAGCCCTTGATTGCAACAACCAAGGGCTCATCAGGTGTACCAGATCAGTTGTACTTGCGCTTACGTGCCGCTTCAGACTTCTTCTTGCGTCTGACGGACGGCTTCTCGTAATGCTCTCTCTTCCGGATCTCCTGCTGGATTCCGGCCTTAGCGCAGCTTCTCTTGAAGCGGCGAAGCGCGCTGTCCAGAGTTTCGTTCTCTTTTACAATAACGCTCGACATTCTGCTACCCTCCCTTCAGTCCCTTCAGATATCGACTGATTGGGTTTTTATGATGTAATTAATAAAACAAATCACAGCACATAAAGAATTATACAGGCTCAGCGCAGGAGCGTCAATTGTTTTTTTCACGGATCTGCGCTTCCAGCACAGAGGGTGCCTTGTTAAGTGCCTCACCGATGCCGGCCGGATTCTTTCCGCCTGCCTGTGCCATCGTCGGACGGCCACCGCCGCCTCCACCGACCAGCGCGGCAATTCCTTTCACCAGATTGCCTGCGTGCGCACCCTGACGAACTGCTTCCTCAGAGGCCATCGCCATGAGCGAAACCCTGCCGCCCTGCG
>ONQW01000221.1 GCA_900320025.1 uncultured Lachnospiraceae bacterium | reverse complement strand
CCTATGTGCTGTACGCGATGACACAGGATCAGCTCGCGCATACCGTTTTCCCGCTTGGAAGCTACAGAGACAAGGAACAGGTGCGGCAGACGGCGGAGGAATATGGCTTTGTGGACGCGCAGAAGCCGGACTCGCAGGATATCTGCTTTGTTCAGAATGGAGACTACGGAGATTTCATCGAGCGGCAGACCGGGCATACCTATCCGCACGGCAGATTTGTGGACGAGGATGGAAGGGTGCTGGGCGAGCACAAAGGACTGATCCGTTATACCATCGGACAGCGAAAAGGGCTCGGACTGGCGCTTCCTCATCCGATGTATGTCAAGGCCAAGGATATGGAGAAGAACGAGGTGATCCTCTCTGAGGACAGCGGACTTTATTCCAGCCGCCTGGAAGCCGGGGATTTCAACTGGATCTGGTGGCCGGGTGCGGAGAAAACCTGTCATTTCGAAGACATCGAAAGCGGAACAGAACAGCAGGACGCCGGGGGTTGTGCCGGACAGAGGCGCCCGGCACCCGGTACAGTGCTTCGCGCAACGGCGAAGCCCCGCTACCGCGCCGTGGAGGCTGCCGGCACAGCAGTCGTTCTGGATGACGGCGGTGTTTCATTTACCTTTGACGAACCGCAGAGGGCGCTTACACTCGGGCAGGCGCTCGTTCTGTACGACGGCGAGCGCGTGATCGGCGGCGGAACCATCACCAGAGTGCCGCGCACATAAGAATGGCAGGCGGCGCAGAACCTCTATACGCGCAGGGCGGATCGACTGCGAGGCGTTGCCAGATCGAGAGCATGTGTATGCGCAAGAGAAAGCGTGACAGCGCGGCAGACGTGTCCACGTATGCGCCAGGACAGAAACAGGCAGGAGGAGGATGTGCATGGATTTCAGGCTTCACGCACCCTATCAGCCGACCGGAGATCAGCCGGAGGCGATCAGGGAACTGGTGGAAGGCTTCCGGGAAGGCAACCAGATGGAGACCCTGCTCGGCGTGACAGGCTCCGGAAAGACCTACACGATGGCGAATGTCATCCAGCAGCTCCAGAAGCCGACGCTGGTCATCGCGCACAACAAGACGCTGGCCGCGCAGCTCTACGGCGAGTTCAAGGAGTTCTTTCCGGAGAACGCCGTCGAGTATTTTGTCTCCTACTACGATTACTACCAGCCGGAGGCATATGTGCCGCAGACAGACACGTATATCGAGAAAGACTCGATGATCAACGATGAGATTGACAAGCTGCGCCTGTCGGCAACCGCCTCGCTGACGTCCAGAAATGATGTGATTGTCGTCAGTTCGGTCTCCTGTATCTACGGTCTGGGCAGTCCGATCGACTTCAAGGAGATGGCGCTCTACCTTCGGCCGGGCGAGGAGCGGGACCGGGACGAGGTCATGAAGAAGCTGATCAGTCTTCACTATGACCGCAACGAAATGGATTTCCACCGGTCTACATTTCGCGTGAAGGGGGATACCCTCGACATCTTTCCGGCCGATACGGATGAATATGCGTACCGGGTGGAGTTCTTCGGGGACGAGATCGACCGGATCTGCGAGATCGATCCCCTCACCGGACAGGTTCGGCGGGAACTGAACTTTATCGCTGTCTTTCCGGCATCCCACTACGTGATGCCGCAGGACAAGATTGTGAAAGCGACAGAGAGCATCAAGGCGGAGCTCGAGGAGCGCGTGAAATATTTCAAGTCGGAGGACAAGCTGCTGGAGGCGCAGCGCATCGCCGAGCGGACGAACTATGACATCGAGATGCTTCGGGAGACGGGTTTCTGCACCGGGATCGAGAACTACTCCCGCCATATGGAAGGCCGAGAACCGGGCTCGCCGCCGCAGACGCTGATGGATTATTTCCCGGACGAGTTTCTGATCATCATCGACGAGTCCCACATGACGCTGCCGCAGATCAACGCGATGTACAACGGCGACAGAAGCCGGAAGCAGACGCTGATCGACTATGGATTCCGCCTTCCGAGTGCACTTGACAACCGGCCGCTGAAATTTGAGGAGTTCGAGAACAAGATTGACCAGATCCTGTTCGTGTCCGCAACGCCAGGCCCGTATGAGAAGGGGCACGAGATGCTGCGTGCCGAGCAGATCATCCGGCCGACGGGGCTTCTGGACCCGAAGATTGATGTCCGCCCGGTCAAAGGACAGGTGGATGACCTGATTGCAGAGATCCGGAAGGAGACGAAGAAGGGGAACAAGGTGCTTGTGACGACCCTGACGAAGCGGATGGCTGAGGACCTGACCCAGTATCTCAGGGAGGCGGACATCCGGGTCCGGTACCTGCATTCCGACATCGATACGCTGGAACGCTCGAAGATCATCCGCGACATGCGGCTGGATG
>ONQW01000178.1 GCA_900320025.1 uncultured Lachnospiraceae bacterium | reverse complement strand
GGCCGAGTTTTGGCATCCAGCCCATGCAGAAGAGGAATACGATGATCAGGGTGATGATGGGATAGAAGAGGTAAGGAATGGCCATCGGGTAGGCCTGCATGGCACTGCGGACGCCGAGCGCGCGGACGCTGTCCTGCTGGTAAAAGAGGCTCGCGTAGAAGGCGGCCCAGGTCGAAAAGGGCAGAAGCACGCAGACCGGAGCGCCGGTCGAGTCGAGCAGGTAGGCGAGGGTCTCTCGGGGGAGCTTCTGCCTGTCGCTGATTTTCTTCATGCAGGCGCCGATGGAGAGGACGTTCAGGTAATCGTCGACAAAGATCAGAATGCCCATCACGAAGGTGGTGAGGAGGGTCCTGCGCTGGGTGTTGCAGAATTTTGAGATGTAGTGGGAAAAGCCGAAGCTGCCGCGGGAGTCGGTGAGCAGGCCGATGAGCCCGCCGAAAAGCAGGCACACCAGCATGACCCAGACATTTTCCGAGAGCATGTCCTGGAGCGAGGTTCCCCAGCCGGCGAGAAAGCCGGACGGGCCGTAGAGCAGAAGCGCAGCGGCGAGAGAACCAAGTACCATGAATTCGATACAGCGCCTGGTGAGAACAGCGCCCACGATGATGCCGAGGGTGATGATACAGGCGCAAAGTCCGAGGTTAAGGGTCATGCAGGACTCCTTTCCGGCCGGCAATGCGATGCTTCGGCGGCGCCGGTTTCTGCCGTCAACTGTGCGGCGCATGGAGCATATCCGGCAAGAATTAGTCAAGGGGCATACTCCGAAGTGGAGTATACCCCTTTGTATACCAATGACAATCCTGATTATGACGGATTTACTCTGTGTCAGGCCTTCGCGGCAGCCCAGGCGCGGGTGTCGGCGAGCGCCTCATCCATGCGGCTGATCACATCCTTCATGTCCTGATCGGAGATGACGGCAGTTGGCTCGAAGCGGATAGTCTTCGCATTGACGAGCGTGCCTGCGGTCAGGACGCGTCTCGCGAACAGGCCCTTCGAGGTCTCGTAGCCGAGCTCACAGGTGTGGAATTCCACGGCGAGCATGAGGCCGGTGCCGCGGACCTCCTGGATGACGTCCGGGTATTTGTCCGCGAGTGACTGAAGGCCCGCCTTGAGAACCTCGCCCTTCTTTCTGCAGACGCCCGGGATGTCGTTTTTCAGCATATACCGGATGGTGGCGAGCGCAGCGGCGCAGCACAGCGGGTTTCCGCCGAAGGTGGGAGAGCCGAGGAGCCATGGGTTGTCGATCAGGTCCTGTACCCACATCTTCGGCCGGCAGATGATGCCCGTGATCGGCAGGATACCGCCGCCGAACGCCTTGCCGAAGGTCATGATGTCCGGGGTGACTCCCTCGTATTCACAGCGCCACATGGTGCCTGTGCGTCCCATGCCGGTCTGGATTTCGTCAAAAATCAGCGCGACGCCTGTCTCGTCGCAGATTTTGCGGACCTCGGTCAGATAGCCGTCCGGCGGGATGATGACGCCGGCCTCGCCCTGGATGGGTTCGAGGATGACCGCGGCGACCGGCTCGCCGACCTTCTGGAGGTTCACGATGGCCTTGCGGATGTCCTCTGCCACACCGTACTGGACGTGCTGGACCTGCTGCACCATGGGCGTGTAGGGCACGCGGTAGGTGCTCTTGCCGCCGACGGAGATGGCACCCATGCTCTTGCCGTGGAAGGCGCCGACGGTGGAGATGTACCAGCGCCCGCCGGTCGCGATGCGGGCAAGCTTTAACGCCATCTCGACGGCCTCCGCGCCGCCGTTGGTGAAGAAGCACTGCTGCAGGTCGCCGGGCGTGATGTCCGCCATGGCCTTGGCGAGGTAGCCGCGGAGCGGGTCGAGCAGCTCCTGGGAGTGCAGCGCCTGGTGATTGAGCTGCTCGCGGACGACCTCCATGATCTCCGGATTCCGATGGCCGCAGGTATAGATGCCGAAGCCGCCGAGGCAGTCGATGAATTTCTCGTCGTTGAGGCCGTAAACATACGCGCCCTCGTCGTACCACTCGAGAACGGCGCCGTCCTCCGAATCGGAGGAGACGGACTTGCGGTACTTGAGCCAGCCCGGAGAGACGTAATTGTCAAAATAGTTCAGCGTGTCGCTGACCATTTTCTTCTTCTCCGCCTTCGTGATGTCCTTCGTGTCCTTGCCGATGAGACCGATGATCTCGTCGAGATCCTGAATGACCTGCTGCCTGTCTGCTGCCATCCTGCTTCCTCCTTCTGTGATGCGGTGCGGGCTGCGCTGCCCGTTATTATGGTACGGATGTTGGTGTATGGTACGGATGCAGATATTTGTACAGATGCAGGTGCGCGGCTCTGATTCAGGAATAATTCATCAAAAAAGGGCGCATGAACTGATTTGTCATCAGCACATACACCCTTGCATCTGCTCCTCTGTATTCGGTACCGCACATCAGGTGTTGACTGTCCGGCCTGATAGCCTCTGCCGCTTTATATTACGTGGTTCCTGCGATTTAAGCTGTTCCTGCGGTGTCCGGCGCCCTGTACCGATACTGTAATCTTACCGGGAGACCTGTTCTCCGACAATTCCTTCTTGATGGTATTTATGTATACAGGGATACCGCAGGAACAGCATTTGCTTGCGAAGAATACTCTTTTTGAGGTATATTGGTTCTGAAATAATGATACGAAACTGTTCCAAATCTTTCGCCGGAATTCACTTCGCAAATCCTGGAAGGAGCTCTGGAGTGCATTGTGCGTTGATCACACCGGGCAGTTACCTGTTTCCGGATTCACTGCCAGGAGAGCGCGGAAAATCGGAGAACCGGGGATAAATTGTAAACAGGCAGGATGGAAGGGATCAGGAGGTGAGGGGAGACCGCATGGAGAAGAATGAGATCATGCTGCTGGGGGAAATGATCTATCATCTGTACGATGAGACGGACCCGCTTCTACGGACGGAGCAGCTTCTGTCCTCCCTTCGCCATCTTCTTTCCTGCTCCTATGCGAGTGTTCTGCATGCGGATCGGAGTGCGGAGAGCGGACACCCGGCTTTCCGCGATCCGATCTGCGATCCGGTCTCTTTTCTCCCCGCGGAGGAGGCGTACATCCGACTCTCCGCCGAGGATCCGCTGCTGTGGAGCGCGGAGGCGGGCAGGCCGAGCATCATCCGGGAGAGCAGGATGCTGACGGATGAAAAGCGACTCAGCACGCCGCTCTATCAGCAGTGTTACCGGAGCTTTGACG
>ONQW01000052.1 GCA_900320025.1 uncultured Lachnospiraceae bacterium | reverse complement strand
GGCAGCCGGCTTTATGACCAGCCATCATCCGCTGCACTTCGGCATCGCTCCATCCGTCAAGCCTCCGTATCGTTCGCGTCCCCTGCGCGGAACATCCTCAGGATCATCGCCCCGGTCCCTACATTATATCCGCTCGACGCATAGATCCCGGTCAGCCCATCCCTCGTCATCAGAATGAAAGGCAGCGAATCCGGATCCGCGTACATCTTCCGCGCAAGAGGCTCCACCGTCTCTTCAAAATCCGCGAGATACAGCCGGAGCGACGGGATGGCCTGCCGTGTTTTCTGAAGCAGCGCATTTTCCAGAGCAGCCCTGTCCCGGACGACCAGACCGACCCGTCCCGCGTCCGCATACGGACAAAGCTCCCTGCCAAGACCCAGAATCTCATTCAAAATATGCTCCGTCGGCTCTCTCCCTTCCTCGAGCCAGATCAGAACATGCGTCCCCTCAGCCAGAAGTCTGCTTCCCGGTACGGTTTCACCCGATAGTTCCTGCAGCGAAAAATCCGGCAGCGCATTGTGCGCGGCCATCTCCTCCGCGGACGCTTCGCGCAACCGGAGACGGACCGCCCGGGTTTCTCCTGCACTCACAGAGACATGCTGCTCCAGCGCGTAGATGCTGCCGTTCGGCAGACGGTTTTCCGTGAGCAGGCGGTACTCCCCCGCCGGGACACGGACTTCGCAGCAGCTCTCTCCGTCGCCGCACTGTTTCCACACCGGCTCTCCGAGATCCAGTGTCCGGTATCCTTCCGCCGTCCGCTGTGCTGCCGTCCAGTGCTGATAATATACGAAATTGTCTCCCGCTCTCTGCGTAACGAGGAGCGTTCCCTCTTCTCCATGGCCGCCGCGGACATCGCGGAACGTCTCCCCGTCCCAGAACTCCGGCGCGCCCGTGACAGGGTCGAGTCTTGCCGGCATGCTGAGGCTCCGAAGCGCCGCCACAAACAGAATCCGTTTCGACCGTTCCGACCCGGATCTGCTCTTCCAGCAGGCGAGAGGCGAAGTTACGATGCTCCGCCGCTCCCGCTCCGGATAGCTGCGAACCGCGCCGAAGATCAGCTGCCACACCTGCTCCGCCTGTTCCGGAGACGGTACTCTGTCATACGGAATATGCAGGGCAGCAGAAAATGCCTGCGCCAGTGCGCGCCGGAACGGCTGCAGCACTTCATTCTCAACCCGCGGCGGCATGATATCATGCAGAAATCTCTCATCATCCGTCTGCTTATTTCTCATCTGTGCCTGGGTAATCGCTGTCCTGTAATCGTCCTCCAGAAAATCGAACGGAATATCCGTCCGGTCCTTCTCCGAGAGCAGGGAGAGTTCCGTCTTTCTGCGTGCCAGGTCCGGCTCGCCCGAGGCGCGGGACAGAAACTCCCGAAGAGCCGGATTCTCATACCCGCCCCGGCTCTCCTGCCGCTTCTTCGCCGCCGCAGCCAGTTTTTGTTTCCCCACCGCCTTCTGCGCAGGCGTTTCCTGCTGTGGATTCACCGGAAATGCGGGAGGTGCAAGGAAGGTCACCGGCGTCCAGTCGCCCGCCGGCTCTGCGGCGGCAGTTTCTCCCTTCCGAAGCTCCAACACCGCCTCCGTGCATTCCGGATCAAGAAAGAGGACATTTTCCGACGCTCCGGGCAGTGCTCTGCCGCTCTGCTCCGCGGTCACGCGCAGCGTGCCGAATCCGGTCGTGAACGAAACCTTCCCGTCTTCTCCAGCCGTCAGCTCCGCCACATTCACATATTCTGCCTGATTCAGCAGCTGAAGATACACCCTGGCACCGGCAGCCGGCCGGCCGTTAGCGTCCTGCACCCTGATCCTCACCCGCTTCGTCTTCGCATAGCGTGCGAGCTGATTCAGAATGGTCACGATCCCTTCCGTGCCGATGACGTCTTCACCCTGCGGCTCAAATGCATGTCCGAAATACCTCGAATGAACCAGCATCGCGCGGGATGACGCGTCTGTGAACCAGCCGCGGTCCAAAATTTCCAGCGGCTCGCACGCGCCTGTGAAGTGCCACGCGCCTTCCACGAATACCTCAATCCAGGCGTGATTGTCCTCGCAGTGCGCCCACCGGGGCACATATACCTGCCGCGCGGGAATGCCGAAGGACCGCATTGCATTCACCGCAAACGCGGATTCCTCGCCGCACCGTCCATATCCGCGCCGGTAGAAGTTGAGCGGCGCGATCGTTCTCGCATCATCGCTGTGATACGTCCCCTGTTCCGCGCACCAGTAATTGATATCGAGCGCCGCAGGAATACCGGTTTTCCCGCCAAGGCGCGCCTCCAGAGCCTCCCCGAACAGCCTGCGGGAGGGCAGAAGCTCCTCCTCATTCACCCTTGGGAACAGCACATAGGCAAGAAACATCTCATCCGGCAGCGCGCGGACATCGCTCCGGCTCTCCCTGAGATGAAGCGCCCACGAGGCGCTGTCCCGAAATGTATCAAGCGGAATCATCGCCACATCCGACAGAGGAAGGCAGGCATAAATATAGCGGAGCAGGATCTGCTCCGTCTCCTCCGCGCCGCACCCCGCGATAGCCTCCGGAATTCCGGCATACTGCTCCGGGTAAGCATGGCACACCCTCGCAAACTCTTCTTCGATCCGGTTTACACTCTCCTTCGTCAAAATCATAATAAGACCCCGTTCTCTATATGAATCTCTTCATGAATCTCTTCATTTCTTCCAGTATAAAGAAGCGGCAGGATGTGTCAATGACCATCCCTGCCGCTTCTCTGCGCTATAAGCCATCCCCTGCCGCTTCTCTGCGCGCATGGACCACCGCCGTCCGTACTTCCTTTTTACGCCGTCCTGACCGAGTTCTTCTCCTCACCGGCCTCTAGGATCTGATCCAGCCGGTCCTCCTTCATGACCTTCCAGTCGAGCGCAACCTCCCGCACCGACCTACCGGTCCGGAGCGCCGCCTTCGCAATCTCCGCAGATTTTGCATAGCCGATATAAGGGCAGAGCGCGGTCGCGATGCCGACGCTGTTTTGTTCGAGATCAAGGCAGTGTCTGCTGTTGGCCGTGATGCCGGTAATGCAGTTCCTCACCAGGGTGCGGACCGCGCCGGTCAGCGCAGTCAGACTCTCGAACAGGGTGTAGAAGCAGACCGGCTCGAATGCGTTCAGTTCCATCTGGCCCGCCTCCGCAGCAGCCGTGATGGTTGCGTCATGACCGATCACAAGGAAAGCCGCCTGTGTCACCACTTCCGGGATGACCGGATTCACTTTCCCGGGCATGATGGACGAACCATTCTGCATCGCAGGCAGATTGATCTCGTGGAGTCCGCACCTGGGGCCGGACGAGAGCAGCCGGAGATCATTGCACATCTTGGACAGGCTGACAGCAAGCGCTTTCAGTGCGCCGGAGACCGCCACAAATCCGTCCAGGTTCTCCGTCGCGTCATAGAGATCAGGCGCCTGCTCCAGGAATTTGCCATACAGACCGGACAGCGTCGGCGCGATGTGCGCCTCATAGTATGCAGAGGCATTGATGCCGGAGCCGATGGCTGTCCCGCCGAGATTGATCTGATGCATCTCAAGGCAGGTTTTGTCGAGACGCTCGCGGCAGCGGCCGACCATCGATGCATAACCGCCAAAGGTATCGCCGAGCGTCATCGGCACCGCGTCCTGCAGCTGGGTGCGTCCCATTTTGCGGACTTTCATGAACTCCAGCGCCTTCTGATAGAGCGCAGATTCAAGCTCCCGGAGCGCGCTGCCAAGCTCCTCCTCCAGGTCAATCACTGTCATCTTTCCCGCGGTCGGGATCACATCATTCGTGGACTGGCACATATTGACATGATCATTCGGATGCACCTCCGTGTAACTTCCGCGTCTTGCGCCGAGGAGTTCCCCCGCGCGGTTTGCGATCACCTCGTTCATATTCATATTGGCCGACGTGCCGGCACCGCCCTGTACCGGATCCACGAGAAAGCTGTCCTCAAACCGTCCGGCCATCACCTCATCCGCAGCCTGTACGATCGCATCCTTCTGCTCCGCGGAGAGTGCACCGGCGCCGCAGTTCACGATGGCCGCAGCCTTCTTGATCAGCGCGAGATTCTTAAGAAATGTCGGATTCATCCGATGGCCTGTGATGGCAAAATTTCTCACGGCCCGGAGGCTCTGCACACCGTAGTACGCATCCGCCGGGACTGCCATCGTGCCGATGGAGTCCTTCTCCATCCGCTCTGCCGTTCCTGTTCCCGTCTTCTGACTTTCCTTCGCGCTGCCGCACCCGCCCGCATTTTTCTCCGCGGTCCTCTCCTGGACTCCCGGGCGCTTCCGCTCTGCTGTCATGAATGCTCTCTCTGTATCCGCTTCCCGTGCCGCCTGCTCCGCCATGCTGTCTTCCTCCATCTGCTGCCCTTGTTGATTTCCCGGACCTGATTTTCCAGATCCCTGTCTCCGGGTAATCCCTTTCTGAAGCACTCTGGATTTATCCTTTTTGAAACAGCCGTTATGGTAGACCCGCTGCGGCCCGAAGTAAATATATTGAAGTCACAATGCCATATGTTATCTTATTTCGGCATTCGCACTTTACTTATTAAAGTTTTTGCAGTATTTTTCAATAATCAGGCAGGACCGACCAAATCCGTCCTGCACGATGCGGCGGCTCCGCCGTCATCCCGTGCTCCGCACAAGGTGATGAGCGGGCTCTTTCACATAAAAAACACCTCCCATGATAGGGAGGCGCAGGTTGGACGCAGCACGAATTATCAGGAAGGAGTTCTCCAACATGCATGCAGATCAGCTCGATGAAATTGACCAGAAAATTATTCACCTCCTCGCCGAAAACGCCAGAATGAGCGACAAGGAAATCGCGGCGCAGGTCTTTCTTTCTTCCCCCGCCGTCGCCAACCGCATCCGCCGCCTGGAGGAAGCCGGCATCCTGCTCGGCTACCACGCGGAGATCAACCCGACCAAATTCGGCTATACCATCAAGGCCTTCATCAATCTTGAGGTAGATCCGAGGGACAAAAAGGACTTCTACCCCTTCATCCAGAAATGTCCGGGCGTAGTCGAATGCAGCTGCGTGACCGGCGACTACTCCATGCTGATTGAGTGCATGTTCCACTACACCGAGGAGCTCGACCATCTCGTCAACGAACTCCAGCGCTTCGGCCGGACAAAGACCCTCATCACCTTTTCCACCGCGGTCCGCCATCAGCCGCTCCCGCGGTCATAGGTTTGAAAGTTCTGCTGATGCAGAACTTTCAAACTGCAGCAACGGTGCTGACGCACCGGCTGCCACATTCAGCAAAACCGCATTCGCAGATTTTGCCTCACCGCTGCCGGCTTCTGGTCGACTGCCGCAGCTGAATGTTATACGGAACCTGCACCTTCTTCTCCTTCTGCACGCCCTTCAGAATATTGATCATGGTCTGCCCCGCGACGATCCCCTCCGCATGCGCGTCAATATCGATCGCCGTGACCGGCGGCGTATGATTGTCGAGGTACACATTGTTGTAGCACGACGCCACTGCCAGCTCCTCCGGGATGGCGATTCCCTTCATCGTCAGCACATCCAGCGCCCAGTGACACTGCACATCGTCCCCGCAGACAACGGCGTCCACGCCGCGCAGCAGAATACTCTCCAGCGCCTGCCGGCAGGTCTCCGGGCTGATCACATTACCATAGAACAGAGACTGATCGAACGAACCCTGATACGAGACAACTGCCTCCTCAAATCCGGCGAACCGCTGCCTGTTTACCTCAAAGCTCTCCCTTCCCCCGATGAACGCCAGCTTCCGGTATCCTGAGATCAGGATGTGGGACGTGAGCTCCCGCACCGCCATTCTGGTGTTGACATCCACCTGATATGCGTCATTGCCGCTGCTCCCGATCTCCACGAACGGAACGCCGCGGCGCTGCAGCATGGCTACATTGCTGTCGTTTTGCACGACGCGCATCAGAATCACACCGTCCGCCTTCCCCTCCTCCAGAATCTTCTGCAGGCGGTCCACACCGTACAGCGTCGTCACCGCTGTGATCACGTCAAAATCCGCGCGGGAGACAGACTCCGCGATGCCAAGGAGACACTGGGAAAAATACGCCGATTCCTGCAGCATATCATCCGGCACGATCACGGCGATATTCCGGCTGCTGTTTCCGCCCGCGGCCTCCGTGCTGTTCTTCCTCGCCTTCGGACTCTGATAGCCATTCTTTTCCGCATACTGGCAAATCTCCGCTGTCGTCCTCTCGGAGATCCGGCCCTTCCCGGAGAGCGCCCGGGACACTGTCGCCTTGGAAAGACCGAAATGCTCCGCGATATCCTCAATGGTCAGTTTTCCTCTTGCCCCCACGCTAAATGCCTCCTGAACCAATTAACCTCTGCCGTTCTGTCGTCACTGAGAAAGAATCGTCAGCCTGATCTCGGCATCCGCAGCCTTTTCGTCCATGTCATGAAACGTCACGACGGCCTCGCCGGGTGCGTCGGCCATCACCGCCGCCAGAAGTTTTCCCGCCATCATGTTCCGCTCAGGGCTTCCGTACAGTGTATGATCCAGCAGATCCCCCGCATCCATTCCGATAAGATGCGCAGGACCGCTCACCGTACAGCGGACGCGCGGCGATGCATCCGGCACCTCGTTTCCATCCGCATCCACGGCGGAAACCTCTATCTGTGCGATATGCGGCAGGACCGGCGAAGGACAGATCGAGGAATCTGTCTGCGCCTCCGTGCCAAGTTCCGTCACATCCGTCGACGCACAGAGGGCCGCGCAGGGACCGGTTGTGCGGAGCACCTCCACCGCGGCGAGTTTTTCTCCGATATAGCCCTCCGCCCGAAGCTCACCCGGCTCATACGGAACATCCCAGGCGAGATGAAGATCGTTCGTCGTCGGAGCGTAGCGCGGTCTGTCATTCCAGGCCCTGGACGCGCCGAATCTCGGGCAGCGTGCAGCGCGCAGGCCCACATACCGGCCATTCAGATACAGCTTCACCGCGTCGCAGTTGGTGTAGCAGATCACCTCGCAGAACTCGCCTTCGTGTCCCCGTCTGTTCCAATGCGGCAGAAGATGCAGCGTCACCGCCTTCTCATTCCAGATCGAACGGAAGAAGTACCAGGTGTCCTTTTCAAATCCCGCTGTGTCGAGCGGACCTGAACCCGCACCTCTGGACGGCCACTCCGCCTCGCCCAGATAGTCAATTCCGGTCCACAGGTAATCTCCGGCGACAAAATCATGCGTCTTCTCATACCGCCACAACGCTTCGTAGTGCATGGTTGCAGTGCGGTAATCAAAGAAATCCCCCTCTTCGCTCCCGTAATCTCCGCGCCGTCCTCCGGCGGACGGATTTTCCGTTCCGAGGAAGCAGCGGTCAGGAAAGAGACTGCGGTCCTCCTCATAAAAATTCTCTGCCCGCAGCCCCCAGCGGCCGACATAATTATATCCCGTCACATCGAGCGCATTTTCGAAGGCGCGGTGCGTCCGGATCGGTGCCGGCGCACTGATATTATCACAGGCCGAGGTGACCATGCGGGTCGCATCCTCCCTGTGGCAGATATCCTGAAGCCACCTGAGAATCTTCACGCCATCCGCAGCCGACTGTTCCGGGATCTCATTGCCGATGCTCCAGACAATGACACTGGGATGATTGTAATCCCTCCGGAGCATAGAGATCAGCTCCTCCTCCGCGTACTGATCGAAGAACAGACTGGATCCATAGGCGGCGCGCTGCGAATAATAATTATTGATTTTATTCTTGGTGAGTTTCCACTCGTCGAAGATCTCATCCATGACAAGGAAGCCCATCTCGTCGCAGAGATCAAGCAGCACCGGTTCCGGCGGATTGTGCGCGCAGCGTATGCCGTTGCAGCCCATCTCCTTCAGCTTCTGAAGCCTGCGCTTCCAGCTCTCACGAAAGCCCACCGCTCCGGTAAGTCCGCAGTCATGATGTACGCACATGCCCTTGATTTTGACAGGTATTCCATTCAGCAGAAAGCCGCGGTCCCTGTCAAACACAGCCGTCCGGATTCCGACCCGGCAGGTCATCTGATCCACTGCGGCCCCCTCCACCGTCACCGTACTCTCGAGGGTGTAGAGATAAGGATCATCTACAGTCCACAGATGAGGATGCTGCACGGCAGGCCGCACGAGGGTATCGCTGCATGAGTGTGCTGCAAGGAACAGATTGGTTCCCGCACTCATCGCCTCCTTGCCGTCGCTGTCAAGCAGCCGGTATTGTATTCCGGCGTGCACCGGCCTGTCCGAATCATTCCGGATGCCTGCCTGAATCTGCAGATCCGCCGCGTCCTCTTCCGGATAAATGCCGTTTGCCGCGCAGCGCACGCCGAAGAGATCAATCGCCACGTCTCCCGTCCGGATGAGCCAGACCGTGCGGAAAATACCGGAGCCGCTGTACCAGCGCGAGTTGGGCATATGACTGTTGTCGACCCGGACGGCCAGCACGTTCCTGCCCGGCCTCCAGGCACCCCCGCAGTCCAGGCGGAAGCTGGTATATCCATACCCATGCCAACCGATCTTCACCCCGTTGAGCCAGAATGTGGCGTCCATATAGACGCCTTCAAAATACAGATAGTTCCGCGTCAGAGAGGCCTCTTCCGGCATGGCAAAGGAGAGACGGTACCATCCGATTCCGCCTGCCGCATAGCCGCCGCCGGAGCCGGACTCCGCGTCCTCCCGGAGCGACATCCCGACATCCCAGTCGTGCGGCACCCGGATTTTCTGCCAGCCGCTGTCGTCAAAATCCGTCTTCTCATAACCACTGCCATCTCCGGGATGAAAGCACCATCCCCGGTCAAGCTGCTCTGTCGTTCTCACCGTTCTGTCCTCTGTGTCTGTCAATGGTCTGCTTTAGATTCCTGTAAGAGCGCGCCCCATGGCGCGAAAATCAAGAAAGGGCAGCCGAAGCTGCCCTCCACACTGCCCCGTTCTCACTTTCTGGTCTCAAGCCATGCGCTGTACTGCTTCTTCACTTCGTCTGTGATGGTGTTGAGTCCGGCGTCCTCGCACTTCTTCTGCAGCTCGTCGATCGAGGCGTCCACATCGTCCACCAGGCCCAGCTCCAGGCTCGGAGAATAATCATTCACGATGGAATCCACCGCATCCATGTAGGAACGGACCGTGGAATCGTCGAAGACAAATGCGACACAGGGATTAGCCACAACACGTTCCTTCTCATAATCAATCATGGCCGTCTTTCTCGGATCAGCGCCAGCCTCGGTCAGGTTGCCGTTCTTGATGGCCCATGCGGCAGAGATCGAAAAAGCCGCGTAATTGGAGGCGTCATCCAGCTCCGTATAATTGCCCTGATCATCGATGCTGTAGTGCTTACCCTCCTCGCCGAGGAGCAGCAGCCGGTTGAGATACGTATCATTCTTGATCAGATCGAGAAACATCGCTGTGCGCTGCGGATTTGCAGAAGAGGCTGTCACCGCCATATCGTTGTTCGAATACGCCTCGCCGGGCACCGCCTCGCCGGGTGTGATGTAATATGCGGCGCACTTTACGCCCTCCGTCTGTTCCGCCTGCTTCATGTATGTGAAGACCGAGGTGTTCCACGCGATGGACGCGCCCTGCAGATTGCCGAAGGCATCGTCGTCCGTTACGGTCTCGTTCAAAGCGCTGCGGCTCCACGCACCCGCATCCGCCAGCTTCTTCATATCCTTTGCAAAGGCGCGGAAGGTATCGCTCGTCCACTGGAATGTCAGGTCGTCCGGCTGCGGAAGGCCCTTGGATACATCAAAGTTATAAACGATATTCCCATTACTTAATGCGTCATAGAGATTGAACTGCTGCCGGTAGACATTCCAGAGCTCCGCGTTGTCCGAAGAGGCTGCCTCCGCATAGATACCGCTGGACGGCGTCTCCTTCTCCGCGATCGTCTGGGCAAAATTCATATAGTCATCCCAGCTCTTCAGCTCCCCGATGCCGTATTTGTCCGCCAGGTCCTGCCGGATGGCCACGAGTTTTCCGTTTGTCTCGGAAACATTGGACGGAACCGCTACGATTTTGCCGCCGATGGTCACCTCATCCCAGCTCTCCGGCACCTGATATTTCTCCGTGAGCGGCATGTTAGTGTGAATGAAGTCCTTGTCGAGTGTGTAGAAGGACCCTTTGGCTGACTCGGTGTACATATAGCACCAGGGCGCTGTGAAAATCAGATCGACATCTGCGCCGCCAGCCAGCGTGAGAGAGTACATCGTCGAATAATCTGACCAGCTCATGAAGGTCGTCTCGACCGAAGTATTGAACGGTTTGAGATAATCGTTTACCTTGGTCTGCACCTCATCCCAGTCATTCGGCGTGTCGCCGATGAGGTACATCTTCACAGTATATGGATCACTCATATCGACGCCCGGATACATCTCAGGCGTCGCCTTGACGATTCCATCCATCTGTGTTGCCGGGAGTGCATCCAGAGATGCCGACGTGCTCTCCGCGGTCGAAGCGGTCTGCGCTGTGGACGCCTGAGTGTCGGATGCCTGAGATGCTGCTGTGGATGCGGCGGAACCCGCGGAGTTCCCGCATCCGGCGAGCAGCGTTCCTGCCGCTGCCGCTGCCATGACGACTGATAAAATCTGTTTCTTCATAACCTTCCCTCCTGCCGCATTTCTCATCGGCTTTCTATGGTTTCGATGACGCCGGCTGACCTTCCGGCGCCGCCGCATCTTCTTCGCAGACGTTTCCGCCCGGAATACTCTTTTAATGCTCTTTTCTTCCCCTGCTCTTGTCTTCTCATCCCTTGACCGCGCCGATCGTCAGACCCTTGACGAAATAGCGCTGCACGAAGGGATACAGCAGGACAATCGGT
>ONQW01000059.1 GCA_900320025.1 uncultured Lachnospiraceae bacterium | reverse complement strand
TTTGTGGGGCTGCTCATCAACGCCGCCGGATTTGGCAAAATCGGCAGCTATCAGGATATCTCCCGGATCGACATCGATCGGATGATCGATCTCAACTGCCGCGCCGCCGTGGATATGACCCAGGCAGTGCTTCCCTTCATGGGATCCGGCAGCCGCGTCCTGGAAATCTGTTCCACCGCGGGATTTCAGCCCTTCCAGTATCTGAATGTCTATGCAGCGACCAAGGCCTTCCTGTACCGCTACAGCCGGGCTCTCCGCGTGGAGGTGATGCCCCGCGGGATCAGCGTGACCGCGGTCTGCCCCTACTGGATCACGGACACGGAGTTCATCGGCACCGCCCGGAAGACGCAGGACAGCACCTACATCAGGCACTTTCCCTTCTCGACGAAAAGAGCGTCTGTCGTGTCCCATGCCCTGTATGACAGCAAGGCCGGATTCGCCGTCTCCACGCCCGGCGTGGTCTGCACGCTGCACCGCTTCTTCAGCAAAATCTGTCCTGACACGGTGATGATGGGCATCTGGGACCTGATCCGCAGAATTTAGCACACTGGCTGCAGCAGAATAAAACAGGCACAGGATAGGTTTGAAAGTGGCATTGGTGCCGCAAAGAACGCGGCACGGGGTATTATGATGAAAAGCAGCAGAATGATGATAAAAACCAACCGGTCTCCGGCAGGCCATCGTCTTCCCGGCGCAGCCAGAGCCGCATTCACTTCCGCGGCGGCGGCTGTCACCGCGGCTGTTCTGGCACTCGGAACCTTGCTTGCCCCTCAGGCAGCGCTGCACGCACAGGCGGCCTCCGCTGCGCCCACAGCGCAGAATCCGGTGGTCATCGTGCTCGATCCCGGGCACGGCGGTCCGCTCGAAAACAGCGACAATCAGGGTGCGATCTACGCACCCTACCGGGAAAAGGACCTGACGCTCCAGCTTGCAAAAGCAATTCAGGCGGAGCTCTCTGTCTACGACAATGTACAATGTTTCCTGACGCGGGAGGATGATTCCTCCCTGACCTTATCGGAGCGCGCCAGTATTGCGGCGGCCCATCATGCCGACATGCTGATCTGCCTGCATTTCAACGCCAGCAACCGGCACGATTACTATGGCTCCGAGGTCTGGGCCTCTGCATTCGGCCACAATTACGCGGTCGGGGCTTCCTTCGGTGAGACCGAACTGGCGATGCTCTCCGGCCTCGGCCTGTACAGCAAGGGGGTCAAAACCCGCATCGGCCAGCACGGCGATTATTATGGCATCATCCGTCACAGCGACGCGGCCGGCATTCCCTGCGTCCTCATTGAGCACTGCTACCTCGACAGCGAGGAGGATCGCAGTCTGCTCTCCGGAAAGGATTTCCTGTCGCAGCTTGCTCACGCAGATGCTGTCTCCATCGCCGCCTGGTTCCATCTGAAATCGTCCTCCTATGGGATTGATTTCGGCCAGTACGTCCGGCCGGAGACTGCGGACGCACCGGCCGGCGGTATCCCGCAGGACACCACGGCGCCTGACGTCTGCACGCTGGAACAGATTGGCCGGAGCGGCAGCCGGGTTTCCTTCCGTCTGACGGCGGCCGACACCGATTCGTCCTATCCTCTTCTGTACTATTCCTATACAGTGGATGGGAAGACCTCGCGGCTGCAGACCTGGCCGAAGGGTGCCTCCTCCGTCACCTTTACCATCCAGGCGCCAAAGGGCACCCAGGTATTCGGCACCGCCCATAACAGCTATGAGCTGAGCACGGACAGTTCTGTGCTCACCGTGAAGTGAAAGCCAGACTCTGAGCGATTCTGCTGCGGCATGCAGACAGAACTGCTCCAGACACATTCTGCTGCGGTATGCACAGACAGAGCTGCTTCTGACTGATTCTGCTGCAGCAGGCAGATTGACCTGCTTTTCTGACAGATTTTGCCGTCTTGATATCTACTGCTGCATAGTTATGGAACAAGACAGCGCAAAGGAAGGATACTCCCATGATTCTTGCTGTGGATACCGGAAATACCCATACCGTGCTCGGCGTCATCGACGAGAACGGACATATCGTCAATGTATTCCGCCTGCAGACCAACCAGCGCCGCACAGAGCACGAATACGCCGCGGACATCTACCGCATTCTCCGTCTCGGCGGCATCGCTCCCAAGTCCATGACCGGAGCCATCATCTCCACCGTCGTCCCGTCTCTCACCGAGACGCTCCGCCGCGCCGTGCGCATGGTGACCGGCCAGGAGGCGATGATCGTCGGCGCCGGTCTGAAAACAGGACTTGATATCGGCCTCGACGATCCCGGCACCATTGCCGCCGATCTCGTCTGCACCGCCGTCGCCGCCAGGGAGCTCTACCCGCTCCCCGCGTTCATCATCGATATGGGAACAGCGACCACCGTCACCGCGGTGAATGAGGCCGGGCGATACATCGGCGGCGTCATTTATGCCGGCGTGGGGATCTCTCTCGAGGCGCTCGTCAAGGACACCTCCCTGCTGCCCAATATTGAAATTGCTCCGCCGAAGCGGGCGATCGCCACCAACACGGTGGAGGCCATGAAATCCGGTATCTTTTACAGCACGGTCGGCGGCGTCGACGGCATCCTCGACCAGTTCGAGAAGGATCTTAAGCCGGCCACCATCGTTGCGACCGGCGGCCTCGCCACAAAGATCGCGCCGTACTGCAGGCATCAGATCGTGCTGGATGAGAATCTCCTGCTCAAGGGTCTGAAAATCATTTATGACAAAAATAAAAAGCCCGTCCGGCCCAGAGCGGAAAAATCCACGCAGAGCCGCTGACTGCCCGTCGTCCCACGCTTCGCACCCGATGATGGACAGCCGTCAGGAGCCATGATGCAAGCATACTTGCATCATGGCTCCTGGTTTATCGCTTTCATAAAAAAAGAGACGACCCTTTCGGTACGTCTCCTTCTTCGCTGTACGGACTGATGTCATGATGCCGCCCACTGCCGCACTCACATCTGCAGCAGTTCCGCTTCCCGGTTCAGATCTTCGGCAGTGCGTCCTGAATGCCGGAAAGGCATGCAGTATCAATATATTCCATCTTGCCGTGGTCGGCTGCGGCTGCGATTTCCGGATCAATCGGCACGCGTCCGAGCACGCGGATGCCTTCCTTCGCCGCAATCTCTTCCACATGGCTGTCTCCGAACACCTTGATTTCCTCTCCGCAGTGCGGACATTTCACATAGCTCATGTTCTCGACAATGCCCAGAATCGGCATCTTCATGGTTCTTGCCATGCCGACTGCCTTCTCGACGATCATGCCGACCAGCTCCTGCGGTGTGGTGACAATGAGAATGCCGTCCACCGGAAGCGACTGGAACACCGTCAGCGGAATGTCGCCGGTTCCCGGCGGCATGTCGACGAACATATAGTCCACATCGCCCCACTCCACATCGGTCCAGAACTGCTTCAGCGCACCGGTGATCACCGGACTCCTCCAGATCACCGGCTGTTCCTCATTCTCCATCAGAAGATTCATGGACATGACCTTGATCCCGGTCACCGTCTGCGCCGGAATCAGGCTCGTCTGCGTGGCGGACACATCCGCGCTCGTCAGGCCGAACATCTTCGGAATGCTCGGCCCGGTGATATCGCCGTCCAGAATAGCCGCTGAAAATCCGGCTCTTCTCGCCGCGACGGCTGCCATGCCCGTCACAAGAGATTTGCCGACGCCGCCCTTGCCGCTCATCACCGCAATCACCTTTTTGACATGACTCTTCGGATTCTCCGGTGCAAGAAAGCTCTTCGGATCCCGGTCCGCACAGTTCTCGCTACAGGTACTGCAGTCATGCGTACAATTTTCACTTGCTTCGCTCATAAATTTTACCTTTTCTATTTCTATGTCTATGTCTTTGCGTCAGCGGAGAAGGCTCATTCGATCAGCAGTCCGACCGGACAGTGGTCCGAACCCGTGACATCCGTGTAGATCATGGCATCGCGGAGCCGCGGCACCAGAGATTTTGACGTGACAAAATAATCGATCCGCCAGCCCGCATTCTTCTCCCGGGCATGGAAGCGGTAGCTCCACCAGGAATAGACCCCTGCTCTATCGGGATAAAAATAGCGCCAGGTATCTACAAAACCGGCATTCAGCAGCGCCGTGAACTTGGTCCTCTCCTCGTCCGTGAAACCTGCGTGACCGCGGTTCGTCTTCGGATTCTTCAGATCAATCTCCTCATGCGCCACATTGAGATCGCCGCAGAAAATCACCGGATGCGTCTTCTCCAGCTGCTTCAGATACCACAGGAAATCATCCTCCCAGGTCTGGCGGTAGGCAAGCCGCTGCAGCTCTTCCTTCGCATTCGGGACATACTCCGTGACCAGCCAGTAGTCTGGATACTCCAGAGCGATGACTCTTCCCTCATGGTCGTGCTCCTCGATGCCCATACCGTATCGCACCGACAGCGGCTTCTCCTTTGTGAACACCGCCGTGCCGGAGTACCCCTTCTTCTCCGCGTACGCCCAGTACTGATGATAACCCGGAAGAGTCAGTTCCGCCTGCCCTTCCTGCATCTTGGTCTCCTGCAGGCAGATGGCATCCGGCTGCTCCCGCTCCACAAAGGGAAGAAAAGCGTTCTTATTCATCACGGCGCGGAAGCCATTCACGTTCCAGCTGATATATTTCTTCACTTCTGTACTCTTTTCTTTTCCTGCGTGACCCGCATGCTTTTCCCAGGTCCGGCAGTTTCCCGTCCGCCTTATTTCCCCTCATAGGAAATCGCGCTGAACACCGGCACCGGATCAAGCACGCTGCGGCCGTTCAGACCGGCGAGCTCCATCAGCACCAGCACGCCTACGACCTGTCCGCCGAGCTTCTCGCACAGATCAACCATTGCCTTTGCCGTCCCGCCGGTCGCCATCAGATCGTCCACGATCAGCACCTTCTGCCCGGGCTTGATGGAATCCTTGTGCATCTCCAGCGTCGCCTGACCATATTCCAGATCGTAGCTGACCTCCACCGTCTCGCGGGGAAGCTTCCCCTTCTTGCGGATCAGCACCATCGGCTTGTGCATATTGTATGCAATCGGTGTTCCGAACACAAACCCGCGCGATTCCGCGCCGACCACCACGTCAAAATCCAGATCCTTCACCAGATCCTGCATGCTGTCGATCGCAAGCTGCAGTCCGTCCGCATCATCGATGACACTGGTGATATCGCGGAACATGATGCCCTTCTGCGGGAAATCCGGAATGGTAGTGACATAATCCTTCAACGCTTTCATGATACCTGTCCTCCTGTGCTCTGTGCTTTTCCGGCAGATGCCGGATCAGTCCGTTCTGACTCCGCCCGTCCCTCTCCCACGATCCGTTCGATCGTGAATCCGGTGCCGGTTCCCCTGATAAGGCGGGCCGGCGCGCCGCACTGCGGACAATCGAAGCCCTTCTGATGCGGGAAACGATATCCGCAGCCTGTACACTCCAGCATGGCCGGATCGCGGCGGAAATGAAGCTTTGCGCCCTCCGCTGCCGTACCGGCCGAAGCGGATTCAAAATACATCCCGATGCACTCCTCGACATAACCCGAGAGCTCGCCGATCGTGCAGTAGATGTCTGAAACCCTTCTGAATTGATTTTGCCGTGCCTCCCTCTGCACCGTGTCGAGCAGAGCGAGTACCGCTGGAAGTTCGTGCATATCCGCAGAAATTCCTTTATACTGGACTTTGTGTAAAGACGGATCCGGGCTGCGGACTGCTGTCCGGCATCCCGGGCCGCAGCTCTGACAAGAAAGTATTTTAGCTTAAAAAGCGGGAATTTCCTAGGAGTTTAAAGAGTTTTTATGGATGACAAACAGGACATGAAAATAGCGCTGCTCATCGATTCCGACAACGTCAGCGCCAAGTATATTTCAAGCATCCTGAGCCTGCTCTCCAAATACGGCAAAATCACCATCCGCCGCATGTACGGAGACTGGTCGCAGGACCGCCTCCGCCCCTGGCTGCACTGCTCCGCCGCCTATTCTCTCGAGCCCATCATGCAGATGAACAATACGCCGGGGAAAAATGCCAGCGACATCGGCCTCATCATCGACGCCATGGACATTCTGTACCGCAATACCGTGGGCGGCTTCTGCATCGCGTCGAGCGACGGAGATTTTAACAAGCTGGCCAAACGTCTGCGCGAGGCAGGCAAAATGGTCATCGGCATGGGCGAGAAGAAAACGCCTGAGGCCTTCCGCGCCTCCTGCGAGCGCTTTATCTACCTCGATGTGGACAGCCCCGAGACAGAGGAGGACGACAATACGGAGCCGGCCCGCGCCGCCTCCGCGGCGTCCACGGTCTCCAAAGCGGCTGCCGGATCAAAGAAAAAGACCTCCCGCGCCGCCTCGTCGAAGAGAGGCGCTTCCCAGGCTCCGGCTCCAGACGAGACCGGCCGCAAACCAGCCGGGCACGCCGCATCCGCGCCTTCCCAGGAAGTCACTGACAGTGACATTTCATACAATGCCGCGGACGCGCCGGTCATCTCCTTCACTCCCAGAAAGGAAATCGAGAAGACCATCATCGACATCATCGACGACAACAACACCGACGGCAAGGACACCTCTCTCGGTGAGATCGGCCAGCGCCTCACCATCGTCTACCCGGATTTTGACGTACAGAACTACGGCTACTCCAAACTGACCAACTTCGTCAAGGACCTCCCCCGCCTCCAGATGACCTCCCGCGACGGCGCCCAGTGGGTCACCCTCAGAGGCAGCTCCGACGACGACATCGAGCAGCAGATCGCCCGCATCTTCGAGAAACACAAGACCCGCGACCTCGACATCGGCCTCCTCAAGCAGGAACTCAAGGCCATCAACCCAAATCTCGACGATACCATCCGCAAGAGCGGCGTCACCCGCTTCAACGTCTACCTCAACCGCAATATCCATTCCGTGGAGGTCAACGGCCCGACCGTCACACTCCTGAAGTAACGATTGTCCCTAACAAGTTTAGCGTGTTTGGTACAATTTTTGTACCAAACACGCTAAACTCGTTAGGGACAATTTCACTCCGGCCGGATGTTCTGGTGGAGCAGGAAGGGATAGACGCGGTCGAGGAAGTGGTCGACCTGCTTCCAGTATCCCTGCGGATCTGTCACGACCGACGCGACATGACCGGCGCCGGCGAACCACGCGCATTCCTTCGGGCAGGACGCGGCCTCGAAGAGACGCGGCATCATGCTGGGCGGGACAAAATCATCGCTGTCGCCCTGGATGAAGAGGGTCGGCGTGGTGCTGTGCGTCACGGCGCTGACGGGCGAGGCCTTGTCGATGTCATATCCGGCGCGGACAAGCGCGACAGCGCGCACGGCCTGAATCATCACGTCGGAGGGCACGAAGCTGCCCGGCATTTTCTGATAAACCGCCCGGAACTCTTCCACCGCGCTGGTATAGCTGGAGTCCGCAACGGCTGCGCGCACCGCGTGCGGCAGGCGGTTTCCGGTCGTCTGAAGCACCGCCGCCGCGCCCATGGAGATGCCGTGAAGAAGAATAACGGCTTCCGCGTCCGTCTCCGTGATGCGTCTGATCCAGCGGATCAGGTCCCTCGCATCCTCATATCCCATCCCGGCGCAGTTTCCCTCGCTTTCTCCAAATCCGCGCAGGTCCGGCAGCAGCACCGTCATCCCATGATCCTCATAGTAATGCCGCGCATATAGGCCCATGCTCTCCGCCGAATCATGCCAGCCATGGACGCAGATGGCATAGCGGTGGCAGGCAGGATCCCCGGAGGGGATGAGGTTTCCGTGCAGCCTGAGTCCGTCGTGCGAGGTGATCCACACGTCTCTGCGCAGGACATGGGAATTCATCCAGTCGCGGCCTGCCCGGTACGGCCGCTCGCCGGGATCGCTGTCATGCGAGGGATCATGCGGCATCGGCTTCATGGCACAATCGTAGAAATAGTTGGCAGCGCCGAGCAGCGCACCGCCTGCTCCGGCCGCGCCGAATCCCAGTGCCGTGAGAAACGGATGGGACATAGTCTTTTTCCCCTGCGTCCCCGTCCTGTACTCTTCTTTTTCTTTCTTATCGCTCATTCTCATCCCTATACCCCGTGCCGCGTTTTTTTAGCGGCACCCGTGGGGAGAAATGCCCGAATAGGCTTTCTCCCGTATCGGGACATTGGTGCCAGCGGCACCAATGTCAGTTTGCTGCTGTTTCCCTCCCGGCGATGACCCGGCCGAGCAGATGCACCAGCTTCTTTTCCTCCACCGGCTTGCTGATACCCGCATCGATCGTCGCGCCGAATGAGGACGCCATGTCCTCCTCAAATGCGTTCTGAGTCAGCGCAATGATCGGCACCGGCCGGGCAGCCTCATGTCCCCGCTCCTTCGCCGCTCTGGCCCGCTCCTGCTCCGTGGCGCGTATCTGCCGTGCCGTCTCAAGCCCGTCCATGCCAGGCATGTGATAATCCACCAGAATCGCGCTGTAGTATCCGGCGCGGTGATTCTGAAACGCCCTGACCGTCTCCATCCCGCTTGACGATGTGACGACAACCATTCCCCGGCGCAGAAGAAGCTCCCGGATCAGCCTGCAGCTGAGTGGGTCGTCCTCCGTGAGCAGCACGCGCAAGCCATGAAACTCCCCGCCGGCCGGTTTCTTTCCCCCGGCAGAATCATCATCCTGCGCTCCCGCGGCAGTCTCCCCGCCAGGGCGCGCCGCCGCGTCCTCTCCCAGTGCGTCTGCGCCGAGATCCCTGGCCTCTACCAGCCGGCCATAGCGGTTCAGCACTGCCTTCACACTCACGTCCACGGTAAAATACGATCCGACGCCCGGCGTGCTGGTCACGCCGATCCGTCCTCCCATCAGCCGCACCAGACTGTTGGCCGTCGCCAGTCCCAGGCCGAAGCCCGGGCGCATCCGCGGGTCCATCGCGTTGCTGTGGCCGCGCGTAAAGGGCTCAAACAGCACCGGCATGAGAGAATCCTCAATGCCGATTCCGGTATCGATTATCTCAAAATGAAGCGGAAACACGGTTCCGTCCGGCTGCCCGCATCCGGCGGAGAACGACACCTTTCCACCGCGGTTCGTGTACCGCACCGCGTTATCCAGAATATTCAGAAGGACCCGCTTCAGGGCATCCCGGTCACCGCACACGACCTCCGGGAGCCGCTCGCTCATCCGGAAATCCAGCTCCAGCTCCGCCTTCCGGCACCAGTCCGCCGCTTCCCGGCGGATTTCCCGGCAGAGATCCGGGAGCACAAACTCCGCCTCCTGGTATTTTCTCTCGTGATTGTCCAGCTGCGCCGCATGGAGCAGGCTGTCGACCATGCCGAGCATGATGCCCGCCGCCTCGCGGATTTTCTCCACCGCGTCCTGCTGCCCGTCGTCGAGTCCACCCGCTTCGATCTGCGGCAGAAGCGACAGCACCGCCTCGGATGGCCTGCGGAGATCTCCCTGCATGCGCACCAGAAACTCCCGCCGTCCCTCCTCCGCTTTTTTTGCCTCCTCCTCAGAGGTCTGCACCTGCCTTTGCAGAGAGGCAATGGACGCCTCCGCCTCCTCCTGCTTTCCGGCAAGCGCGTCCCGCTCCCTGCTAAGCCGCCTGACCGCTGCATCCCGGTCCGCCTTCAGCCTGGCATACTCCCGGTCTGCCTTCTCCTTCGCCGCGCGGAGCGCTGCCTCCGCCGCCTCTGCCTTTTGCTCCTGCTCCGCCGCGAACGAAGCCGCCTGCTCAGAGAGCCTGCGCTCCTGTTCCTTCTTCGCTGCGGCAGCAATTTTGTCAGCCTTTGACCGCTCCATCGCGATGCGGGAAGCGGACTCCTCGCGGACCCGGTCGAGCCGCTCCGCCGCCTCAACCTTTGCCTGCTCCACCGCGGCCTTTTTCTCATCCTCCGCCGCGGCTGCCTTCTGCTTCAATGTGTCCGCCTGTTCCGTCAGCTCCCGGATCGTCTCCTGCAGCGGCCGGACCGCCTG
>ONQW01000179.1 GCA_900320025.1 uncultured Lachnospiraceae bacterium | reverse complement strand
CTGCGCCGCATCCTGACGCTCTTTTCTTGCCACGATCCGTGTCCCGTCATAGAGCGTGACGCGTTCCTGATTCGTATAGACCCGGACCCGCGTCGTCTCCCCGGCGCGGTTCACAAACCGCTTTCCGCACAGATGCACGAACGGTTCCCTGCTCCAGAGCGCTTTGTAGAGATAGAACGCATCCTTCCGGGTTTTGTGATCGAACTCCACCAGTCCCTTCTGATTTTGTCCCTTCTTGCCGCCCTCGTCCCGGCCGTCCGCGGCAAAATCAAACAGATTCCAGACATATGTCGTCCACAGATACGGCCTGTCCTGAATCATTCTCACCATGTGCTCATGGTAGACACACTGAAACTCCTCGCTGTAATCACCCTGCGCAGGATGTTCCGCGTGAAACTGAATGTTGGCGTCCGCGCCGTACTCCGAAAGTCCGATCGCCCGTTCCGGATACAGGCTGTGATACTCGTCCAGGAAACTGTCATTTTGATCCAGCTCTCCGAGATACCAGCCAAAATACAGGTTGTAGCAGCCGAGGTCCGCGATCCCGATGAGCGGGCTGTCCTTTTCCAGCATAAACGCATGCGCCATGACCGTCGGTCTGGTCGGATCCATCTCATGGCAGAGCTTCTGCAGCATCCGGTGATTCTCCATCAGTTCCTCTGTGACCGGACTGCTGGCGGTGATCTCGTTGGACAGTCCCCAGCAGTAAATGGAAGGGTGGTTCGAGGACTGCGTGATGAGCTCCCGCATCTGGTCCAGCGTATTCTGGATGCCCTTCTCCATGAATTTTGTGATGAACGGAATCTCCGCCCACACCAGAATGCCGTTCTCGTCGCAGAGATCATAAAATGCCTGCGCCTGCTGATAATGCGCAAGCCGCAGCGAGTTGGCGCCAATGTCCCGGATGACGGCCATGTCCTCCTCCATCATCGCCGGGGTAATCGCATTGCCGACGCCAAGTCTGTCCTGATGGCGGGATACTCCGCGCAGCGGATACGGCCTTCCATTCAGAAAGAATCCTTTCTCCGGATCGACCCGGAAACTCCGGACGCCGAATCTGGTACCGACCGCATCGAGTACACTGTCCTCGTCTCCTGCCTCTCCCTCACTGATCAGCACCGCCTCCGCCGTGTACAGATAAGGATCCGCAAGGCCTTCCCACAGACGAACCGGATCGAGATGGAAGCTTCCCCTGGCATGATTGTCCCTGACAGCAGCACGAACAGTCTGACAGGCGGCGCCTCCAGCATGCTGGCTATCTTCGTCATCCGCTCCGAAGATGCGCAGCTCCACTGTCTCTCCGTCAGCCACGCCCTCCGTCTGCACGTCAACCTGAACCGCAGCAGTCCGGTGCGCCAGATCCACCTCCGAAATCACGTGAATCCCCGGCGTTCCATCCGGAATCAGGGCGAAGTGCGCCTGTGGCACCGTGATCAGATTCACATCCCGGTACAGGCCGCCATAGAAGGTAAAATCCGCTTTCTGCGGATACACCCGGTCATTCTCCGAATTATCCACACGGATGGCCAGCAGGTTGTCGCAGCCCATCGGCCGGAGCGCCTCTGTCAGCCTGACGCGGAAGGTGGAGAAGCCTCCCTCATGGCGGGACAGCCTGGTCCCGTTCAGAAACACCTCCGCCGTCATCGCGGCCCCGAGGCATTCAAGATAGAATTCTTTATTTTTGCTATCCTCTGGCGTTCGCAGCGTCCGCACGTAGACGGCCGGTCCGCGGTAATAATCATTGCCGCCGTCCTGCCCGTCTGCCGCGTTATACGTATGCGGCAGGCTGACACTCTCCCAGCCCTCCGGCAGCTCTGCCGGAATCTCCGCGGTCCTTGCAAATTTCCAGTTCTGATTCAGCGATTGACTCTCACGCATACATGATCTCCTTCTGCTGATTTTCCTTCTTCCCGTGTTTCCAGGCAATGAAGTACATCTCCGGTATTTTATCCCTTTGCTGTGTTCTCTGCGCCGTTCGCTTCCTTCAGCTTTCTGTCCAGGCCGTCGAAATGCTTCGCGGCGAAAATCGTCGCGAGCAGCACCAGGGCAGGGATTGCGCTGTACAGCAAGCGGATCATCATAAGCGCACTTCCCGGCTGCACCACTGTCTCGCCCGATTTTGTGGCGATAAAACCGGATGCCTGCAGCAGAACTCCGAGGAGTCCGGCGCCGACCGCGTTCATTACCTTCATCAGAAAGTTCATCACAGCCGCGGAAGTGGAATCCATTCTTGGCAGTCCCATGGATTCGTTGTAAGCGGCGCACTCCATCAGCATCGGAGACTGAAGATAAGAGCCTGGAAGCTGGGCAAGCCCTGTCGCGAAGAAGGCGACCATCAGCATTGCCATGCCGCTCCCGGCGAAGAAGTTCACAATATAGCCGCAGATTCCGAGCGTGCTGAACATGACGACAAGCTGTCCGACGCTTCTCTTCTGGATAATCTTCGGAAAGACAAACATGAGAGCAAGCATCACGATCGTCATCGCCTGCAGCTTGCTGTATTCTGCGATATCTCCGACAATAAACTGGAAATAGTAGACCGCCGCATTCATGCCCATGATGAACTGAACCGCGCCGGCGATCACGCCGACATCCCATATATAGGGATTCTTTCTCAGCATGGAGATGATCTGCTTCAGCGAAACCTTCTCCGCTTTTCCCCTGCTCTCCGCCGGCTCGTAGATCTCTTTGACAAAGATAAACCGCAGCATACCCAGAATTGCCAGCGGAACCGCAAATATCAGCACGAGCCTGCTCCAGCCGGCCGGCGTGACGGCAATACGCTTCACCAGAATCGGGAAAGAAACCGAGACCGTCGCGGCGCCGAGCGTGCTGACAATTCCTCCGAAAGAAGACACCTTGATGATTTCCGCACGGTTTGCGAACGCGCGGACGATATAGGGTTGCTGTCCTGCGCCCAACAGCGTGGTGAATATCGAAAAGGTCAGCGTATACATGGAAAAGATCCAGATACACTTTGCCGTCATACTGAACGACTCCGGGCAGCTGAAGAGCAGAATGGTGCTGCCCCAGGCCCCAATCAGCGCAAATTCATACGGCCTCGCCTTGCCAAGCCTCGTATTGGTATTGTCCACGAGATATCCTGCGAACAGATCCGTGACCGCGTCGAAAATTTTACTGCCCATCATCAGCGCGCCGACGACTCCGACCGGAACACCCAGATAAGTGCTGGCATA
>ONQW01000096.1 GCA_900320025.1 uncultured Lachnospiraceae bacterium | reverse complement strand
TTTACAGTACCCTTGTTCATAGTTGTTGTTACCTCCAACAAGATATAAAAAATAGCTGCGGCTGCAGAATCCTGCAACACTCTGAAAATATCACATCGCGCCGGAAAAGTAAAGCGTTTTTGCGAATTTTGCTTCTTCAGTTTCCCCAATTTTGTACAATTCTAACAAAAGCGTGTCTCTGTCATGGCGCTGTCAGCATTTCCGGTCCGCTTCCTCAACGAGCGCGTCCAGGCGAAGGTTTCCCCCGAAGAGATCGAGCGCGCTGCCAACCGTGAAATCAAGTCTGCCGCCTGACGCCTGTCTTAAAAGGCGCACGTCCTCGAGCGAATGGATGCCGCCGGCATAGGTCACGGCAAAATCCGTTCTTTCCTCTTTCTGTCTCTGCCCGAGCCACTGCCCCAGAATCCTGACAAGCGGCAGCTCAATGCCCGCGCGTCTTCCCTCGACATCCGCCGCATGGATAAGAAATTCGCCGCACTCCCCGCTCAGTGTCTCGAGCGTGCGGCTGTCCACTGTGAGACTGGTCTCCTTCTGCCAGCGGTCCGTCACGACTGCATAGCTGCCGTCCTTGCGTCTGCGGCAGGAGAGATCCAGCACAAGATGCTCCCGTCCGACCGCCGCCTGCATTCTGGCAAGGCGCTCTCTGTCCAGCTCTCCGTTTCGGAATATATAGCTCGTCACGATGACATGCGACGCGCCGGCATCCAGAAAATCTGACGCATTTTCGGGCGTCATCCCGCCGCCGGCCTGCATGCCGTCTGGATACGCCCTGAGCGCCGCCAGCGCCTGCTGCCGGTCCACCTCATACAGTTCCGGCTGCCGCTCCTTCGAGTTCAGAAGGATGATATGTCCCCCGGGCAGATTTTTCTCCCGGTAAATGGCTGCATAATGCGCCGCTCCCTCGAACGAGACAAAATTCTCCTTCACCCCGCCGAGACCGTACCGCGCACTTCTCCCCTGCTCGTCCCGGATCGAACTTCCGACGATCTGTTTCACCTGCCCGTCATGGAGATCAATACAAGGACGAAGATGCATCTCTTTCACCCTCCGCTGCCGCGGTTTTGTTTGCTTTGCCGCGTCCCGCATCACATCGGGCAGGACCCGGCATCAGCGACAGTCAACTGTCCTTCCATCCCGCTGCCGGGAATCCGGCCTTCTGCCTGCGCAATTTGCCGCCGCGCACTTCCAGTCTCTCAGCCGATCACATCCATCATATCATACAGTCCCGCCGGCTTTCCCACCAGGAACCGCGCCGCCGCGACAGCGCCCTTTGCAAAAATCGCCCGGCTGTAGGCGCGGTGTGACAGCGTGACCACCTCATCCTGTCCGGCAAATATCACGTCATGATCGCCGACAATCGTGCCGCCGCGCACTGAGGAGATGCCGATCTCCCGCTCCGGCCTCTTTTCTCTTCTCTGCGAGCGGTCATAGACATAATCATAACCACCGCCGCAGGCCTCGCTGCAGGCATCCGCCAGCGAGAGCGCCGTTCCGCTCGGCGCGTCGAGCTTTTGATTGTGATGCTTCTCGACAATCTCCATGTCAAACCCGGCTGCAGCGAGAACCGGCGCTGCCTCCCGCAGGACCTTGATCAGCAGATTCACGCCGATGGACATATTGGAGGAACGAAGCACCGCAGTCCTCTCCGCCGTTTTCCCCACTGTCTCAATCTGTGCCTCGGACAGTCCTGTCGTGCACAGCACCAGCGGCAGCTTCCGCTCCGCGGCGTAGGCCAGAAGCGCGTCCACCGCCGTCGCACTGGAGAAGTCGATGATGACATCTGCCGTTTCCTTCACCTCTGCGAGAGACGGGTAAACAGGAAATTCTCCGTACGCCTCTCCGGAAGGATCCACGCCGGCCACAATTTTGCAGTCCCGCTCGCCCGAGACCGTATCGGCAATCCAGTGTCCCATCCGGCCGCAGGCGCCATGCAGCAAAATCTTCGTCATATCGTACACGCTCTCCTCTCCTGAATCAGTACACCGTTCTCATCATACAGGACCTGTGCGCCCTGTTTCACAGCACGTTCCGGCGCGGCCCGCCGTCCTGACATCCTCAAATCAGGCCAAAATCCACCATTGCCTGGCGGAGCTTTTCGGCATGCTCCGGTTCCATCTCCGTGAGCGGCATGCGGAGCGGTCCCGCGTGCTGCCCCAGCAGGTTGACCGCCTTTTTGACAGGAATCGGATTGACCTCGGAGAAAAGATTTTCAAAAAGCGGGTAGGTGTCGCGCTGAATTTTGGCCGCTCCTGCCACATCCCCTGCAAAAAATCTGGCGCACATCTCATGCATCGCCTGCGGTGCGATGTTGGCGACCACGGAGATGACTCCCAGCCCGCCGAGTGCCAGCAGCGGAACCACCTGATCGTCATTGCCGGAATACAGCTCGATCTTGCCATCCGTCAGGGCCATCAGTTTTGCGATCTGGCTGATATTCCCAGACGCTTCCTTGATACCGACGATGTTCGGGACATCCCGCACCAGTCTTGCCACGGTCTCCGGCAGCACATTCACACCCGACCGGGACGGCACATTGTAAACCAGCAGCGGACAGCCGTTCACTGCGTCCGCCACCGCCTTGTAATGCAGATAGAGTCCCTGCTGCGTCCCCTTGTTATAATAGGGTGAAACAAGCAGCAGCGCGTCCGCGCCGTCCTCCACCGCCTGCTTTGACAGATGAATCGCCGTTCTCGTGCAGTTCGAGCCGGTGCCCGCGATGACCGGGACGCGGTGGCGCACATGATCGATGCAGAACTTTACGGTCTGCATGTGCTCCTCCTCCGTCATCGTTGCCGCTTCCCCGGTCGATCCGCAGACGACGATGGCGTCCGTCCCGTTTTCGATCTGATAATCGATGATATCCGCGAACGCGTCAAAATTCAGCGACTCGTCCTCCTCATGAAACGGCGTGACAATCGCTACCGCCGACCCCCTGAATACCGGCATACTCCATCCCTCCTCTGAATAACCTCATTCTGTGCATTGCACTGTTACTGATGTTGTGATCGCATCTGCAAAAATCTCATTCGCCGCACTGCACTGTTTCCAATCTGGTGATTACATCTGCAAACTGGCAGACCTCCGGACTCATGTTCACACCAGTCAGAATAATATCGGTATACTCGTGTTTCTCCAGAACAGACCGCAGATCCTCCACCGTGATGATTCCGTTGGCGACAAGATCAAGCACCTCATCAAGGATCAGCAGGTCGCATCCGCCTGTATTGAGCTCCTTCCGGGCAAACTGCAGCCCGTTTCGGATATTCGTGAGATCATCCTGCTTCTCCTGCTCACTGCGGCTGTCAAAGCACAAATCCGACTTCTCAAAGCGGAAAATCCGAATCTCCGGTTCCAGTCGCTTCACAAATTCCGTATCCTCCAGTCCCTTTCCCTTCAGGAACTGAATCATGACCGTCCGCTTTCCCTCCGAGGCATACTGGAGTGCTATGCCAAGCGCAGCCGGTGTTTTTCCATGCCCTCCGCCGGTATAAATGGTTATTTTTCCCTCTGCCATATCGCGCTGAACTCCGTCCCCTGTCTTTTCCCGGACCCTCTGCGGCTTTCCTCCGCCGCGCCTGCCGGGCGACTGCCTTTTCATGATTTTCCCGGTTCTCAGTATCTTTCAGTATCTTTCTGTGCTGATGTGCTAATGCCGCGCCTGCCGGGCTCACGTTCTTAGTTGTTAGGAGAGTATCACGTTTTCAGAAAAATCACAATCCTTCTTCGGTAAGCGCCTGTTTTCTGTATTTCTCCGGCAAGTGCCCGTTTTCTGCTTTTCTACATCCGATCCGGTGCGCTGAAGCCAAGGACATTGGTGCATGCCTCCAGCACGCCGAGTGTGAGGGTGAGGAGCGCGATCCATCCTTCCTTCTTCTCCCTGTCTTCCTCCACGAGGATTCTTGTTCCGTGGTAGAAGCTGTTGAAGTCATTGGACAGATCATAGATATAGGCACAGAGCCGGTGCGGCGCATATTCCTTCCAGGAATTCTGCATCGTCTCGGAGAACCGGGCGAGCGTCTCCTGGAGCGTCTTTTCCGCCCCGCTCCGGGCAGGTCCGATCCGGAGTCCGGCCGGATCCACGGAGCCTTCCTGCTCCTTATATTTTGCCAGAATCGACTTGATCCGCACCATCGTGTAGAGGATATACGGACCGGTATCGCCCTCGAAGGAGCAGAACTTCTCGATGTCGAACACATAATCCTTCGAGGCCTGGTTGGAGAGATCGCCGTACTTCAGCGCAGCCATGGCGACCTGCCTTGCCGTCCGGTCCGCCTCCTCCGCGCCGATCTCCGGGTTGGTCTCAATCTTCTTCTTCATCTCCTCATCAATATCGCTGATGAGCGTCTCGAGGCGCATCACGCCGCCGTCCCTGGTCTTGAACGGTTTTCCATCCCGCCCGTTCATGGTTCCGAAGCCAATGTGGACAAGCTCCGTCGTGGGCTTCACGAGACCGCACTTTCTCGCCGCGCGGAAAACCTGCGTGAAATGCAGCGCCTGCCGCTTGTCTGTCACATACAGAATCTCATCCGGATCATACTTGTTCTCCCGGTCCAGAATGGTGGCGAGATCCGTCGTCGTGTAGAGCGCAGCGCCGTCCGACTTGAGGATGATGCACGGCGGAACCTCCTTTGCGTCGGAATCCTCCGCGACATCCACCACGAGCGCGCCGTTGCTCTCATAGGCAAAACCGTCCCGCTTCATTTTGTCGACCATGCCCGGAATGACGTCGTTCACCGACGCCTCGCCGTTCCAGAGTTCAAACTCCACATCCAGATTCCGGTAGTTCTTTTTGAGATCCGCGACCGACACCTCAATGATCTTCTGCCAGAGCGCGTAGAAGCCGCGCTTCTTCTCCTGCAGCAGGTGCGTGTTCTCCATTGCCTCGGCATAATAGTCCTCGTCCTCCTTGGACCGTTTGCTGGCGAAAGGATAGACCTCCTCCAGATCGGAAACCGTGAAAGGCGCTTCCTCCGGGTACGCCCCGGTGTAATTGTCGTCAAAATACACCCACTCCGGATGCCGCTTTCGAAGCTCCGTAATGACCAGGCCCATCTGCAAGCCCCAGTCTCCGAGATGAATATCTCCGATGATGTCCTGCCCGTTGTAGCGCGCCAGTCTCTTCAGCGCCTCGCCGATCACGGCGCTTCTGAGATGTCCGACATGCAGCGGCTTGGCGACATTCGGTCCGCCGTAGTCGATGATGATCTTCTTTTTCTTCTCCGGCGCCGGCAGGCCCCACTTTCCGTCCGCACCCGCCTCTCTCATCTGCTCCAGATAGCCGGCCAGAAATGCCGGCTTCAGCTTCAGATTGAGGAATCCCGGTTTGACCGATTCTGCCGATTCAAACACCGACTCCTCCACCGTCCCGTCAGGGCGCGTTTCGCCCTTCGTCAGTTCCGCTGCCACCGCGTCGGCAATCATAAACGGCGCTTTGTGATACTGCTTTGCGCCGGCCATCGCGCCATTGCACTGAAACTCACACAGATCCGGGCGGTTTGAAATCTGCACCCGTCCAAGCGTCCTGTCATACCCCGCAGCTTCAAACGCCGCGCCCACCTTCTCACTGATTACATCAAGCAACTGCTCCATACATCTACTCCCAGCTGCCAGCCCCGCCGTGCATCGGCACAGCTGGCAGAATCACTCAAATCATCGTGTAACTGTACTATTCCATCCCGGATTTGCTTCGCGGCCCCACTATGGAGGTGGTCCGGCTGCTTCTCCCGGTGCGGTGTTCCGGGCGCCTGTTTCAGCTTATCATATCACATCCGTCCAGCCTGCTTCTCCTCCGCCTGTCTTCTCGAAAACTCGCATCCGCAGTAATTCTGCCGATAGAGTCCGAATTCATGGGACAGCTGAATGGACCGGAGATAACCGTTCTTCTTCTTGAAATCGGAAGGAAGGAACCGT
>ONQW01000058.1 GCA_900320025.1 uncultured Lachnospiraceae bacterium | reverse complement strand
TTCCACATTGACAAGATAATCCTCGCTGTCCGGGAACAAGGTCCTTCTCTTCCCCAACTGGGGATTATAATCAGCGTTCATACAGCCCCCTGCAGCATTTCTTTTCCGGGCAGCGCCGGTAATCCTGCTTATCCCTTCACAGCGCCTGCAATCACACCCTCAATGATGTACTTCTGGCAGGCAAAGTAGAAAACAACAATCGGAATCCATATCCGCTCTTCAGATATTGCACCGCGACCGGAACCGTCTTGTATTTTGTCCCGATTACCAGATAAGGGAGCAGGAAATCATTCCAAACCCACATGGCATTGAGAATGGCCACAGTAATGACAATCGGCTTCATGATCGGGAAGACAACCTGGAAGAACATGTTGAGCGGATTGCAGCCATCGATCAGCGCTGCCTCTTCCAGATCAATGGGAACACCATTGATGAATCCGGAAAACATAAATACGGCCATGCCGGCGCCAAAGCCCAGGTACAGCACGCAGATACCAACAAAATTGTCCAGTCTCGTCACATTGGCGACCTTGGTCATGGTGTACATGACCATCTGGAATGGGACCACCATGCTGATCAGAAACAGGCCGTACAGGAACTTCGACAGCCCGCACGGAACGCGGGAAATCATCCACGCCGTCATCGAGCAGAATATGATGATCAGCGCCACGGACACGACCGTAATAAACAGGGAGTATCCAAGGCTGCTCAGGAAATGTATCTTTGTCAGGCCGTCTATATAGTTCTTCAGGCCGACAAAGCTTTCCGAATCCGGCCATAGGAACGGCGTCGTCGAAATATACAGCTTATTCTTGAAGGAGTTCATGACGACCAGAAAAATCGGGAACAGAAACAGGACCGCCAGAACCGACATCAGAAGATAGCTGAAAAAATGCGAAACCCTGGTATTTTTTTGTATGCTCTGAGAGACTCTCACATCGTTCTTCATACTTCCTTAGCCTCCCTTGATCTGGAAATTTTGAGCTGAATACCTGCAATCGCCAGCACCAGAATCGTGAACACCACACCCTCGGCCTGACCAATTCCGGAGAAGCCCTTGCGGTTGTAATAGGTGTTGTAAATGTGCAGCGCCAGCATCATCGTTTTATTTGCCGGAGCACCGCCCGTCAGGGCAAGGTTCTGATCGTACATCTTGAAGCAGTCCGTGAGTGCAAGGAATGTACAGATGGTGATCGACGGGCTGACCAGCGGAATGATGATGCTGTGCAGCGTCTGCCGATACGTCGCACCGTCAATTTTGGCTGCTTCCATCAGTTCACTGGAGATGGACTGAATCCCTGCGATGTAGATAATCATCAGATATCCGATTTTCTGCCAGTTATACAGCAGGATGATACCCCAATATCCATACGTGGCGCTGTACGTCAGATCATTTCCCGTCAGCTTGATCAGGATGCCGTTGAGCAGCAGCTGCCAGATATAGCCGAGGACAATGCCGCCGATCAGGTTCGGCATAAAAAATATGGTCCGGAAGAAATTGGTGCCTTTCAGTCCTCGTGATAAGAGCAGCGCCAGTCCAAATGCGATCAGGTTCGTCGTCACAACCCCGACAACCGCAATTTTGACCGTAAACCAGAGTGCCTCGAGGAAGCCGGAATTCTGTGTAAATACATAAACATAATTGCTGAGTCCGACAAAATGAGCGTGCTTCAGAGTTTTGAACTTGCAGAAGGACAGCCCGAGTCCCATCACAAATGGGATGACAAAAGCGATGACATAGGCAGCAAGCGTCGGGATGACAAATAACGCATAATATTTTTTATAGGATTTCCGCATCTGCTTCTCTCCGTAAAATCATCGGCATCACACCAGCCAATCCGGCGTGGCTGCGTCCTTGTTCATACATATGCCTCATGATGCATCCACACCGAAAAGCCGGGAGATTCCTGCGAAAAACTCCGCCTGTGAGATGTTCACAGGCGGAGTCTGTTGCCTGCGGATACCGTCTGCCGGGACTTTTCCCTGAAGCGGTTCCGCCGGTCAATCCTGATTACTGATTATTGACGATGTCCGCCTCGACCTTCCACTCGTCGACGGCATCCTTGACGACCTTGTCCCAGTCCTTCTGACCCTGTGCATATTCCAGAAGGCTTGCGCCGTAGTCGTTCTTCCACTGATCATCCGGAATCAGGTTTGCTGCCCAGCAGTATGCAGTCTTACCCTTGGAAGCAATGTCGTTCTCACTTGCAAACAGCGGGTTGGTATACTCTGCATCCGCCATCGTGGTGAACGGTGTGACAAACTGCAGGGACTGCGCCACCAGCTTCTTGCCGGTTTCAGAGCTGAACAGCCACTCGAGGAACGCAATGGCCGCATCCTGATCCTCTTCCGGAAGATCGTTGTTGATGCACATGTACTGAGAAGCACCAACATTCAGACCCATGTTCTCCTCCCCTTCGACGCCGCAGGTGATCGGAATGAACACGACATCCTCATCCTTGACTGTCTTGCCGTCTGTATTGGCAATTGTGTTCCATGCCCAGTCGCCGTTCTGAATCATCGCGCACTTGCCAAGCGCGAACTCAGCCATCGAGTCATCGACTGTCTTGGTTCCGACGAGGCTCTTGTCAATCAGAGAGTTGTTGAGATACAGATCCAGAATATTCTTGAAGTTCTCGTTGTACTCGAACGTAAAATCCGGAACCTTGCCATTCAGATCAATCTTATCGTTTCCGCCCCACTCCCAGTACAGCGGCTGATTCATCAGATGAGTCTGATATCTCCAGTCATCTCCTGCCTTCAGAGAGGTCGATCCGAAGACGCCTTCGATCCCGAGCTCATCCTTCATGGACTGCATATCCTCGACCACCGCCTTCAGTGCGTCGAAGGTGTAGAGGTCATCCAGAGAGGTATAATCCGTGGATTTATTCGGCGATGCAAAATATTTGTCCGTAATTCCCTTGTTGACAATGATGCCCCAGCCTTCCAGTGCGTACGAAATGCCGTAAACGCCGTTATCGTCCTTCAGGCTGTACTTCGAATCTGTGAGCCAGCTGTTCAGCTGTGTGTCAGAAAGATCCCGGCAGTAATCCTTCCACTCTGCCAGCTCTGTCGCACCGGTCAGAACAAAAATGGAAGGCGCCTCATCGCTGTCCATGCGGGCTGTCAGCGTCTGCTGGTAGGTATTGGATGCTGCCGTATCGATCTGCACCTTGATACCGGTCTCATCCGTATATGCCTTCGCAACATCCTGCATCTGGTCCGCAACCTCCGGCTTGAAATTCAGCCAGCGGATGGTTCCTTTGTAATCGCTCGGCGCAGCAGATGCAGCTTCTGTTGTCTCTGCGGAAGCTGTGGACTCCGCCTCTGTGGATGCTTCCGAAGCTGCCGCTGTCGTTTCTGCGGAAGCCGCCGCCTCGGATTTCTGCGTGTCAGAGCTCTGCGTGCTGCCGCATGCTGCGAGCATAGACCCGACCATCGACACAGCAAGAACTGTCGCCAGTGCCTGTTTCTTCTTCATAGTGACCTTCCTCCCTTGAAATGAGTGCACATCCTGCGCACTGAAATCAATGTGCTCGGAAACGTTTTCGGTAACGTTTCCGACCCTCTGATAAATTTAGAATATAACACATTGCACATTAATATCAACTAAATTCCCTTATTAGTTTGCATTTTTGTGAAAAACTGGCAAAGTATGCCTTCCCAATTTGGGCGACTTTTCTAAGATTCTGTAAGTTTTCCTTCCGAAATGCAGGATTGGAATAAAATTCCCGGCACAGGAGACTTTACTCCGTACTGAGTCGTCACTTATACCACGTGCCGCGTCATTTGCGGCACCTGCGCGAGAAACGCCTGAATAGACTTTCTCCCGGATCAGGAGTGCGGAGCACAAGATGACGGTGGCGTATCGACGCCACTTTCAAACCTTCTCCACCGGCCTCACTTCGATGCTCCGATACGCCGCGTGGCTTCCCTCCCGCACCGATACGCCGATCGAACCGGTGAGCCAGGGACGATGGCTGTGATCCTCCGCCTCCAGAATCGTATCTGCCTCTCCATCCCGTCCCACGATCCGGGCCGTGATGTGACTGCCGCAGACTGTGACCTCAACGGTCTCCTGTCTGCCCGCCTTCCAGCGATATTCTGTCTCACACAAAACGGAGTATCCCTTGTCGTTCTTCAGAATGGCCGCCATTTCTCCCGGCATCAGTGCGAACGCATAAGATCGCATCGCTCCCTGCACCCGGACGTTGACCTGATGATGCTCTCCAGTCAGCGGCGTAAGGCAGAACGTCGCCCGATAGTCGGTCCAGTCGTACCGGCCAGTGTAAGCCTCCGCAAAATCCGCGCAGGACAGGTGAAGCTGTCCCTCCTCCAGGTACAGTAATCCCTTCAGCCTCGTGAATTGGCTGATCTCCCGGTGGAGTCCTGTCCAGACGTCCTCCCTGGAGTTAGCAAAATCCAAAGAATAATCCGGCGTCCCATCTGCATAAAGGTCGTCTATCAAACCGGCACAGTCAAAGTTTTCTCCGCTCTCCCCATGCGGATACACAAGGAATCCCATCTCTCCGATCACAGTATTTTCACAGGGCGGTATCTGAAAGGACAGTTCTCTCCACTCCCCCTTCTTCAGCTCTTCCAGCGGGCCGTGCTGCTCCTCCCCAGTGTAGGCGTCCCTCACATACAGGCAGGCGCTCATCTCTCTTGAGTAATCCGGAATCATGATGCTGCCATGTACGGTCTGTCCCGGATATACCAGAGGGGAAAAGCATGGTTCATAGCGGTCGTCATGAAAATCCTGCGGAAGATAATAGGTCTTTTTATAAATACAGATTTTGTCTGCCGGATCCGTCCTGGCAGAGGTAAACTTCAGACTTCTTCTCCCGGTGTGCGCTGCCTCATCGGTGTTGAACAGCCTGACCTCCCGTTTCGATGCGTCAATCGCAGGATTCAGCGAATCCACCCGGATATGGCAGGCATGCGTTGATCCGGGAAATTCAAAGTGGCAGCTGTCTATCCTCTGATGAATGAGTCCAGACCACGGATCAGGAATGGGCTCTCCGGCTGTCTGATACGCCAGCTTTGTGATATACAGCGCACCATATGGCAGGTCCATGATATTCAGCGATCCAACAACACTGGAGCAGATCAGAAGATCATTCACCGGCCTGCGCCACCGCTCTTCTATTGCGGAAAGCCCGCCGCGCACTCCCATGATCGTTCCTACGTTGCCACAGTTACAGTCTGTGTCCCAGCCACACATATTACAGATGGATAATGTGCGGGAAAAATCCCCTTTGCCGTAGAGCAGAGCGAGAATCATCACGGCACAATTCGGGATGATATGGCAGTTTCCCGGATACTTGGCATATCCCCAGTTCTTCTGAATGTAGTGAAAGCAATCTCTCCAGTGATCCGGGTGTGCCTTGTGATACTGCTCTACAGCCCTCACCGCGCGGGCATACTCACAGTCCTCCGGAATATAGGAAAGTGCTTTCTGAATGATCGTCGGGATATCTGCCTCCTCAAACGCACAGGCGATGCAGCACGCCACAAAGATACCGCCGTAAACACCATTCCGATCATGTGTCACACTCGCCGCTTTTTCCGCGAAGCGGGCCGCCTGATCAGGGTTGCCGGGAGAGACAAGTCCCCAGGTATCGATGAAAATCTGCCCGCCGATCTGTTCGGCAACAGTAGATCCGTTCTGGGCAATGCTGCCGCTGCGCGGCGCCGGTATTCCGCTCCGCAAATTGAGGTACGCGGTGTGCTCCGTCGATCTGCCATAGCCGCCCCACCAGAAAAAGCCGTGCTCAAAAGGCGCATAATTCAGCAGGGCATCCCCCACATCGCCGGCCGTGAGATCACTCTCCGGTTCTTTATCCTCCAGCGCCCTGAGGAAAAAAAGCGGTCCGTTGCTGTCGTCATCCGCGGCAAAATTGCCGTAGTCCACCGGATAATCATGTAAATCTCCATATAAGTCACGGATTTTTTCATAGGTCCAGCTTTCCACCGGCGCACCAAAGCGGATGCCGACGATTTTGCCTAGCCATCCGGCGTAAATCTTTTCAATATAAGCATCTTTCATAAATTATTCTCCCTCCGGGATTTTCCCCTGCCGCACGCGCAGGCAGGACACCTTGTCCTCAGCACGTCTGTGGCTTTTCATTCTGTATTCTTTCTCATGATGGGTTTTCATCAGGCCTGACCATCTAGTTCCGCCCGGACCTGCGCTGCGGTTGGGATGGATGGAGATGCTCCTCGTCTGGTCACCGCTATGGACGCCGCTTTGGAAGCATACCTGAGCGCTTCCTCCGGAGACTGTCCTCCCAGAATGCCACCCATGAAAAATCCCGTAAAGGTGTCCCCGGCAGCCGTCGTATCCACCGCTTTCACAGGAAAAATTGCCTGATGGATGCACTTGTCTCCATCAATATAGTCCGCTCCGTCTTTCCCCAGGGTGAGAATCACTCTGGTCCGCGGAAATCTGCGGGAAAGTGCGCCGACAAGTTCCCGTTCCGAACCGGAGTCCGCCCCGAGGAGCTGCCCCGCCTCAATTTCATTGACAAAAAGGTATGCCGCCTTTTCCAATGGAAGCTCCTTCACGGTCTCATTCATCGGCGAAGGATTACATACAATCTGAATCTGCTTTGCCACGGCACGCTCAAACAAATAGGCCAGATTGCTGATCTCGTTCTGCAGGACAAGATAGTCGCCCGGTTGAAAATGCTCCAGCACGGCGTCGATCTGCTCCCGCGTGACAGCCTGATTTGCACCGCCATACAGCAGAATGCAGTTATCTCCGTCGTCGGAATTCTGAATAATGGTATGTCCGACAGGCGTATCTGCCATCCTCTTTACAAATGTCACGTCAACACCCGCATTTTTCAGCACATCCAGAAGAAACTCTCCGCCCGGTCCGATACACCCCGCATGAAATATCTCCAGTCCGGCATTCGCCAATGCTATGGATTGGTTCAGCCCTTTCCCTCCCGCAAACTCCTGCCTTGACTGTGTGCTGAGCGTCTCTCCCTTCCGCACGATATGATCCACGCGGTATACGTAATCAACGTTTAATGAGCCAAAATTCAATACTTTCATATCTGTTCTGATCCTCTGGTGCTCTGATCACTCACTACCCTGCTTCTGCAATCAGATGTTACTGCCACTGAATTTCCTGGATACTTTTTTGTATATCTCTTCAGCCGAAGCTGCTCTCATTGTCTCATAACATCTGTTCTTTTGCTGATGAATTTTTCCGTGCAGCATCACTGAGGTATTCTTTCTGCTTTGTCACCGTTTGCCGCTGTTTTGTTGTCGTTTATCGTTGCTAACAGCAAAATTTGTTTCTTCTTTTACAGGGGGTCGGAATCCGCGTGATTTCGCAGGATCCGTCCGTATTTCCTGTCCGGATTTGTAGCATCTGCTGTTCTTCATCCTGGCAGCTTCTGTCCGGACACGGATAAAGAGCTGTCTGCATTTGTACTCTGTATGCTGTCCTCCATCCGTGCAACTTCTGTCCGTTTTATAGATTAATTCTGTCCATTATTGTAGAATCTTCCCACGCACAGTCCGGAATACCGGTAACTTCTGTCTGAAAATGTAGCTTCCATGTGGTTTGGCAGCTGATTTTCTTTCTCATGAGGCATTTTCCCCCTCCTTACAAGACTAATTTCCTTGCTTTGCAAGGGAGATTTTCCCCTTTGTGAGACCAATTTCCTGCATTACCAGACGGATTTTCCATCTTGAGCAGCGCCTTTCCTGTCCATTTTTGTAGCACCCTGTCTGATTTTCCCGGGTTTCTGTCCATGATTGACACAACTTCTGGACAATTTCAGGATAACTTCTGTCTGATTTTGTAGCATGCGGCATTGCTCAGGGCGGAAGAACGTCTGTTTTGGGCTTCCCGCCCCCTGAATTGCTTCCGCGCAGCGTTGCCCGGCAGTGAACTTCTGTCCATTTTTGTAGTATCTGCTCTTCTTAGCTGACTGCTTTCAATGTGACTCCTGTACGCAAGAAGATGAAGTTCTGTCCAATTTTGTAGCACGGCACCGTAATGTTCTGTATGCTGAATATTACTCGACGATATAAAGTAATTTATGCCGCTATCAAATGCTCCGGGCTGTCCGGACAGGCGCAGAAACACCCGGAATTTCCAAAATTCCCTTTCATCATGATGCCTGGCGATGCAGATCGATGCAGATAACGGATGGCATACGTGCACCCATGAAGCCAATCATCTCCTCTTATGTCCATCACGTGTCCATTACGGTATAAACTTCTGTCCAAAAATGTAGCGTTTTCATTTCTCAAGGCTTGACTCACTCTTTCTTCTCCGTTCTCTGTCCAAAATGTAGCATTTTCTCTTGCTTTTTCTGTCCGTTTCGTAGATAATCAGCTATGCGAATTTTGAATCCTGTCCAATTTGTAGATGAGTGACGCAGCAGACTCTGCTCTGCCGGTCGTCCACAGACAGTTTTGCCGCGTCAGCCGCGGATTTTGCCGCGAAATGACGCAGGTTATGCACCGGAGGCTGAATGATGAGCGGCACAGACGGGCTGCAGGAGCTACAAAAACGGACAGGAATTAACAGTCCAATCGCTTTACGTTCCAGGGCAATCGGCAGGTAGAGGTTCTTGTCGGTCTGGAACAATTGACAGGCAGAGTTATTTGATGTTCTGTGATCATCGATCAGAAGTGATGCTGCTGGGCCTGCATTACACAAAGAGGTGGGGTATGGCTGAGAAGAAGGAGTCCGGAAGCGGGGTCGTCCCGTTTATTCCGTCTGAGATCAATATCTATCCCAAGAGTAATTTCCTGATTGGGTCAAAGTACAAGTCGACGCTTCTGGAGAATAAGATCATGGCCTATTCTCTGGCGAATGCGGATAAGTTTGACTATGGTACCAGCAACTCCGAGCGTGAAACCATTCAGTCCGTGATCCCGGTTTCGGAACTGAGGGCGGCGCTCAACGCCAACCGCGGAAGTTTCTATCAGCAGCTGGATGCGGTGGCCAAGAGCATGACCGGCAAGTCCATCGGCATGTCGTCGCCGGACAGCAAGCGTTTTGACTATATCGCTGTGGTCACCCGCGCCAGGCTGGAAAACGGGAAATTCATCATCGAGTACAACGGTGCCATGCGCTCTGTGATCGGCAAGCTGCAGTCGAATTTCTCCAAGCTGAATCTGACCATTCAGATGAAGTTTACAAACAACTACAGCTTCCGGATGTATGAGCTTCTCAAGAGCAAATGCTACCATCAGAAGGGCGACCCCGATCAGAACGGCAGCACCTATCTCATCCGCATGCCGCTGTCGGAGCTGAAGCTGGAGCTCGGCATCGTCAATGCGGAACTCGACGCCGTGAAGCGTGTTCTCCGGGACAGCGCCAATCCGGATTACGACCGGGCGGTGGAGATCGCGCCGGAGCGCATGTTCGACAACTGGTCCGAGTTCCGCCGGAAGGTTCTGGAGAAGTCGCTCAAGGAGATCAATGAAATCTCGGATCTGCGCGTCCGCTGGTCGTCCGAGAAACATGGCGTCGGCGGCAAGGTGCACAGCATCGACTTCACAGTGACGGTGATGAACGCCGGGGACTACAGCCGGCAGACAGCCACAGGCAATGGCAGCCAGACCGGCGCGGGAACTGCTCCGCAGGAAAAGAAGGCTCTGACCGAGGATGAGCAGCTTGATTTCCTCGACGCGCTGCGAGACTTCACCGGGAGCGAATTTACCTCCCGGGATCTCCGGAATTTTGCCGTGGCCGCCGACTGGGACAAGGAACGGGTCCGTGCCGCCTACGACCTTTACCGCACGAAAAGATCCGTGGAGAATCCGGTCGGCTGGATGCTGACCGCCATCCGCAGAAATTTCCAGCCTGCTTCGCCGAAAGCGGCGGATGCCTCCCCCTGGGCAGGCGAATATCAGCAGGCGGATTACGATTTTGCCGAAATGCAGCGCGTGCTGACAAGGAACTGAGCCAGGGTTTTGAGTAAGGAAAGCAGCCGCCTTCCTCGCGGCGCGGAGATTGCCATGAAACGACGATTCAAAATTTGGGAGATCATCGGAATTCTGCTCACGGTTATCCTTCTGCTGATGGTATTTTACGTCTACGACAGCAGGCAGGATCGCCGCTCCGTTTCCAGTGAGGGGACAGGCACTGCACTCTCCTCTTCCAGTGAGGAGACAGACACTGCACTCTCCTCTCCGGTTTTGTCAGAGGCAGATGCGCAGAGCACCAGCGAAACTGGCAATTCCGCGTCACCGGATCGTGCCGGTCTGCAAATGAAATCAGATGGCGCCGGCGAGGCGGAAACGGAGTCGCCCGGAGAACAAGAGGTGGCAGATTCCCCAGGGAAACAGAGTGCCGCCGCGAATCTCTCTGAAGAACAGGGCGCAACAGCAGACATCTCCGCAGAGCAGGAAACGGATACCGCGCGGATCATGGATGGCTTTCTTGCCATTTATAACGCGGATTTCCGGGACCAGAAGAAAAGCTATATCCAGTATTACAACGCAAAGGGAGAGCCAATGATCATTCTGTTCGAGGATCCTTCCGAAGTGGAATATATGCTTTATGACCGGGAGTCCGACAATGGGAAATGCGGGCAGTACGTCCTGTACCGCGCTGACAAGGCGGACGACGGGTCATGGTCTCCGGA
>ONQW01000153.1 GCA_900320025.1 uncultured Lachnospiraceae bacterium | reverse complement strand
CAGACGGTCGGCGTCTCATGCTCGTTGATAAACTGCAGGCACTGCACCGCGGAATCCGCGCGCTGGTCAAACTGTCCCGGAACCGGCTCCACGCTGAACACACGCGCTCCCTCCGGAATGTCGATTGTCTCATGATAGAGAATATCGACCGGAGGCTCGGAGAATACGGTCCTTTCCGCCAGCGCGAACACCTCATCCGAGACATTCTCTACGTCGTACCGGATCAGCTCCCGGACCTCACGGATTCCCGGCACACCGAGAAAGCTGCGGATGTCCTCCTTTAGTGCGCGGGCAGCCCCGCGGTAGGGCTCCTTCTTCTCCACATAGATTCGCCTTACACTCATGCAATTTCCTCCATCTGAATGCCGTATCTGAAAGTCCGGTGCTTCATGATCCAGCAGGACAGCTCTTCTGATCCGGCAGAGAGTCGTGTGCCGCGGCAGGGTTCTGGATGCACCGCGCATAGAAAAAGTGCTGCAAGGACTCCTGCAGCACTTACCATACACAACCATCCAGCCGCGGAGTTCTGCAGGAAAGGTGCATCTCCGCGGGCCGTTCTTATGTTCCGTTGTTCTGTTTTCACCGCACTGCACTCAGCCGCAGCGCAACTGCATTATATCAGCAACCTCCGGCAAAGTACAATGTGCAAACTCTGCAAAAACCGCTATAATCACCCCTATGAAAAGAAAAAATACAACAAACCTTATCTCGTTTCTCCCGGCTGTTCTCCTCGCCGTCATGATCTTCTGCTTCTCCGCCCAGCCCTCGACGGACAGTTCGGACCTGTCAAAAACGGTCACGGCAGAGCTTCTGCGCGCTGCCTCCGGCGCCTTTGGCCTCCATCTCCAGGCTTTTCAGATTGCCGCCTTCGTCGCAAAATACGAGCACCTCGTCCGGAAGGCTGCGCACTTCACGGAATATCTCGTCTTCGCTCTCGCCCTCTCCCATGGCTTTGCGCGGAACGGCATCGACGGCAGGAAACGATTCTTCCTGACCGTTCTGGTGATTTTTCTGTACGCAGGGAGCGATGAAATCCATCAGCTCTATGTGCCCGGCAGATCCGGGCAGTTCCGCGACGTATGCATCGACACCGCGGGCGGCGCGGCAGGATCCCTGCTCTGCGTGCTCCATTCCCGCCGCATCCGCAGAAGGTCACGGAAAACAATACGGCAGAGCCATGATTAACTCAAATCAGCTTTCTCTACTGCAGCGTGAACGGTCCTGCGTACCGCACCCGGTCCCTGAAGCTCCGCGGCCAGATACGTCTTCACCCTGTCCGCCAGCCCTGCCTCGAAGAGGTCGACGCCGAAGATGGAGGCATCATGGAGCAGCGGATCGATCACGTCGAGATCAGGCGATGCGTCTGGATAAAGCCCTTTGACGCGCGGGGTCAGTTCAGACAGCAGCGGGTCCGGAGACAGCTCGAACGCCTTTCCTTCATCATCGATCCCGCAGAGATACCGGATCCAGCCCGCCAGCACAAGCGGGACCATGGACAGACTCTGCACGTCAAGCGTATCCGAGGCCAGATAGCTCCGGATGGTCTCTCCATACCGGATGGCAAGCTTCTGTGAGGTATCCGTAGCAATTCTCTGCGGCGTATCCGGCATGAACGGATTCGGAATCCGCACGTTCACCACCGTATCAAGAAAAGCCTTCGGATCAAGCACGCCGGGATTTACAACGACCGGAAGTCCCTCGCGGTAGCCGAGGATTCTGACCATTCCGGAGAGATCCGGGTCCTTCATCTCTGCGGAGATTCTGGTATAACCCAGCAGACAGCCGTACACTGCGAGCGCGGTGTGCAGCGGATTGAGGCAGGTCGTCACCTTCATCCGCTCCACCTTGCCGACCGTATCGCGATCCGTGAAAATCACGCCCGCTTTCTCGAGCGCCGGGCGCCCGTTCGGGAACCAGTCCTCGATCACCAGGTACTCCGTCTCCTCGGAATTGACGAACGGCGCGACCCAGGTCTTCTTCGAGGTTACCACCGGGTCAAGACCCTCCAGCCCGTCTTCCCGCAGAATGCTCTCCACCGAGGCATCCGGGCGCGGTGTAATTTTGTCGATCATGCTCCAGGGGAAGGACACCTTCGTCCGGTCATCCAGATAGGCCGTGAATCCCGCATCCGCTGTCCCGTTCTCCGTCCATGCCTTCGCGAAGGCCATCACCGCCTGGTACAGCTTTTCCCCGTTCCGCGAACAGTTGTCCGTGGACACCATCGCGACCGGCTTCTCTCCCGCCTGATATCTCGTGTAAAGGAGTGAAGCCACCTTCCCGATATAGCTCTGCGGGCGCTCCGGTCCCGCGGCAAAATCCGCGCTGACCGCCGGCAGCATCTCCCCTTTTCCGTTCACCAGGCTGTAGCCCTTCTCCGTCACCGTAAACGTGCAGAGCTTTAAAGAATCTGCGGAAAAGATTTCCTTCAGCCTCCCGAATTCCGCCGCATTCTCCGAATCCAGAATCGTCGATTCCCCGACCGCGCCGATCACGGACTTGTCGATCGAACCATCCGCCTTTAACGTCACCAGAACGGACAGATTGTCATGCGGGCGGTACTGCTTCTCAATGATCTCGTAGTCAAATCCCTCGCAGACCGTGATTCCTGTCTCCGCATCGCCCTGTTCCAGCAGCTTCTGCGCCAGATTGGCATGGAATGCGCGGAAAATATTGCCGGCGCCGAAGTGCACCCATTCCGGATACTCCTTTGTTTTCCGAATCATCGCCTCCCTGTCGTACTGAGGCAGATGATAGCCCTTCTCTTCCCATTCCTTCCGGTCCGCCAGACCCTCTGTTGTCAATTTCATGATTTCAAACCCTCCTTTTTTACACGCCTCTGCTCTCCGCCTTGTCGATTGCTTCCCACAGCCCGCACAGATACGCCGCGCCCAGCGCACGGTCATAAAGCCCGTAGCCCGGCATCGCAACCTCATCCCAGATCATGCGGCCGTGGTCCGGACGGATCGGCCCGTCGAAGCCGGTATCCTTCAGCGCCTTCACAATCTCATACATGTCGAAGGTGCCGTCGCCGGACAGATGCGCCGCCTCCTCAAAATCCGTGGGCGAATTGAATTTCAGATTTCTGACATGGGCGAAATGAATTCTCCCCGGGATAGACCGGATGATATCCGGCAGATCATTCTCCAGATTCGTCCCGAGGGAGCCGGTGCAGAGCGTGATGCCGTTGTGGACATCGTCCACCGCCTTCAGCATGCGGATGATCCCCGCCTTGCCGGTGATGATGCGCGGCAGTCCGAATACACTCCATGCCGGGTCATCCGGGTGAATCGCCATCTTGATGTCATACTGATTGCACACCGGCATGATTGCCCTGAGGTAATAAACCAGATTCTGGAACAGCTTCTCCTCGTCGATGTCCTCATACATCCTGAACAGCTCCTTCACGTGTGCCATGCGCTCCGGTTCCCAGCCTGGCATCACGGTTCCGTTCATCTGCCCCTGAATAGAATCAAACATTTCCTCCGGATGAATCGCGTCAACTGCCTCCTGTGTGTAGGCAAGCACCGTGGACCCATCCGGCCTTCTCCTGGCCAGCTCCGTTCTCGTCCAGTCGAATACCGGCATGAAGTTATAGCAGACCATATGGATATCTTCCCTGCCGAGATTCTCAAGACTACGAATATAATTGTCGATATCCCGGTCCCGGTCCGCGCTTCCGGTCTTGATCGCATCTGAAACGTTGACCGACTCAATCCCGGCGATATGCAGGCCTGCCGCCTCTACTTCCTCCTTCAGCGCGTGAATCTCCTCCTGCGGCCAGAGTTCCCCCGGCTGCTTGTCGTACAGCATTGTAATGACGCC
>ONQW01000238.1 GCA_900320025.1 uncultured Lachnospiraceae bacterium | reverse complement strand
ACGGATATTGCGCGATACAGCAGGCATCAGCTGGTGACGTACCGGCGGCAGGATGTGGGGTTCGTCTTTCAGTTCTACAATCTGGTACCGAATCTGACCGCGCTGGAAAATGTGGAGCTGGCGGTGCAGGTGTGCAGCGACCATCTGGACCCGGAGGAGACATTAGAGAAAGTCGGGCTGAAGGAGCGGACCGGCAATTTCCCGGCGCAGCTTTCCGGAGGCGAGCAGCAGCGCGTCTCCATCGCCAGGGCACTCGCCAAGAACCCGAAACTGCTGCTCTGCGATGAACCCACGGGAGCGCTCGACTATGTGACCGGGAAACAGGTTCTTCAGCTGCTGCAGGATACCTGCAGGAGGGAGGGAATCACCGTTCTGCTGATCACCCACAATTCCGCGCTTGCGCCGATGGCGGACCGGCTGATCCGGTTCCGCAGCGGCAGAGTGATCCAGATCGCAGATAATCCGCGCCCGACGCCGATCTCTGAAATTGAGTGGTAAGGCGGATGCGGGACGCAGACCGCAGGACAGACAAGACAGTCATCAGGACGCAGGCATACGGAATGAGGAAGACGGCGAAAAATACAATCTATCATGCATATCGGAAGGATATATGCAGAAATATCAGCCATGGAAAGAAACGGTTCTTCTCGATCCTTGTGATCACGATTCTTGGGGTCATGATGTTCTCCGGACTCAAGGCTTCCTGCCGGGATCTGCGGATCTCCGCAGATCAGTTTTTTGACGCGCAGAAGCTGCACGATCTCATGGTCCGGTCGACCCTCGGGCTGACGGACGAGGACGTGACAGAACTGGCGGGCGTCGACGGTGTATCGGCGGCGGAGGGAATCTACAGCGAGGAGGCGGACGTCTTTCTTCTGAACGGGTCCGCCACGAAGGTGGAATTTTGCACGCTCAGCCGGAGCGGCATAGACGAGCCCTATCTCCGCATGGGACATCTGCCGGAGCGATCCGGGGAAACGGCGGTCACGGAAAAATTCGCAAAGGATACCGGACTTGGAATTGGCGACACGGTGCGGCTGGATCCTGGAACGGACAGCCATCTCACGCAGACCGCCTTCACAATCACCGGCATTGTCGTGGATCCCACAGACGTGGATAATCCCTTCGGTTCCGTCTCCTACCGCAGCGCGGAGGGCGGAACGGACAGAGCGTTTATTTTGCCGGGAGCGGAGGACAGCGATGTTTATACGGCGGCGCTGCTGCGAGTCGACGGCGCCGCAGAGGTCAATTGCTACGCCGGAAAGTATGAGGAACTGGTGCGCGGCGTCCGGCAGGAAATTGAGAACACGGTGAAGACAGAGGCGGAGAAACGCCGCACGGAGGCCGTGAGAGCGGATGCGCAGGCGGAGTATGACAGGCAGGAGCAGTCGGCGCAGGATAAGCTGGAGGAGGCGAAAAAGAAGCTGGAGGACGGGCAGGCTGAGCTCGACAGCAGCATCAGGGAGAATGAGGCAGAGCTGGCGGATGCCCGGGCAAAACTGGCGGATGGCCGGAAGGAGATCGAGGCGGGGCGGCAGAAGCTGGACGCGGCGGAGCAGGATCTGGAGGCGCAGACGGACGCGGCAGGGCAGCAGATTAAGGAAGCCCGGCAGCAGATCTATGAGACGGAGCTGGGACTGACGCAGCAGCTTGCGGCAGGGCAGAATGCGGACCAGATCAGGGCACAGATCGCGGCACTTGATCAGCAGAATGCGGCGCTTTCTGCAAAGCAGGAAATGCTGGAGGCGGAGGCAGCGGATGGCCGCTCTGCGATCGCACAGCAGCGGCAGCAGCTCGCGGCGAAGCAGAGGGAACTCACGGACGAGGAAAAGAAGCTGAAGGACGCCGGGGAGGAACTCACCCGAAAGAAGGCTGAGGAAGAGAAAAAGCTGGCGGATGCCCGGAAGGATTATGACGAGGCGGTGGAAAAGGCAGATGCGGAACTTGCGGACGCCAGAGAGAAGATCAGGGATCTGGACAGCGCGGTCTGGTATGTGCAGGACCGCAGCTCGCTCTCCGGCTGGCAGAATATCCGGAGCGATGCCGACTCCATCGAGTCCATCGGCACTGTTTTCCCGATCATATTTTTCGCCGTTGCGATTCTG
>ONQW01000151.1 GCA_900320025.1 uncultured Lachnospiraceae bacterium | reverse complement strand
GTTCAGCGTGGAGCCGGTTCCGGGACAGTTTGACCAGCGCGCGGATTCCGCGGTGCAGTGCCTGCAGTTTATCAACGAGCATGAGACGCCGACCGTCTGCACAGCAGTGACTTATATCCTTGAGGGGGATATATCTGATGAGGAGTTTGCCCGCATCAAGGGTTACTGCATCAACCCGGTGGATTCGAGAGAGACCGGCATGAAGAAGCCGGAGACCCTCGCCATCCAGCATCCGGTTCCGCAGGATGTGGAGATTCTGACGGGATTTGATACCATGCCGGAGGAACAGTTCCGTGCGCTTTATGATTCGCTCGGGCTTGCAATGACCTATGCGGCCATGCCGGAGGAACAGTTCCGTGCGCTTTATGATTCGCTCGGGCTTGCAATGACCTATGCGGATTTTCAGTTTATCCGCAGCTACTTCAACGGAGATTTTGACGGGAAGGTGCACCGCGATCCCACGATCACGGAGATCCGTGTGCTGGATACCTACTGGTCGGATCACTGCCGCCATACCACTTTTGCCACGGAGCTCAGCGATGTCCGGTTCGACGAGGGCGATTATACCGCGCCCATGAAGCTGGCCTATCAGAGCTATCAGGATACGTTCCGGGAATTATACCGTCATCGCCCGGAGAAGTATGTCTGCCTCATGGACCTTGCGCTCATGGGAATGAAAAAACTCAAGGCCGACGGGAAGCTCACCGACATGGAGGAGTCTGAGGAAAACAATGCCTGCACCGTGATCGTCCCGGTTGAGGCGGACTACGGAAGAGGACCGGAGACGGAGGAGTGGCTGGTGTTTTTCAAGAACGAGACCCACAACCACCCGACGGAGATCGAGCCGTTCGGCGGCGCGGCGACCTGTCTCGGCGGCGCGATCCGCGATCCGCTCTCCGGGCGCGGCTACGTCTATCAGGCCATGCGTGTCACAGGCGCGGCAGATCCGACTATCCCGGTGTCCCAGACACTGAAGGGCAAGCTGCCGCAGAAGAAGATTGTAAGAGAGGCGGCTCACGGCTATTCCTCCTATGGGAACCAGATCGGTCTTGCTACCGGACATGTCCGGGAAATTTATCATCCGAATTATGTGGCAAAGCGTATGGAGATCGGCGCCGTACTCGGCGCGGCACCGAGAAGCGCGGTCGTCCGCAGAAGCTCTGAACCGGGCGACGTCATCATCCTTCTCGGCGGGCGGACCGGCCGGGACGGCATCGGCGGCGCGACCGGCGCATCCAAGGCGCATACCGTGAAATCCCTCTCCACCTGCGGCGCGGAGGTCCAGAAGGGCAATGCGCCGACGGAGCGGAAGCTGCAACGTCTGTTCCGCCGGCCGGAGGCCGCGCACATGATCAAGAAGTGCAATGACTTCGGCGCGGGAGGTGTCTCCGTCGCGATCGGAGAGCTTGCGGACGGACTCAGGGTGAATCTTGACTTGGTTCCGAAAAAGTATGAGGGTCTTGATGGAACGGAGCTTGCCATCTCCGAGTCCCAGGAGCGCATGGCGGTCGTCGTGGCGCCGGAGGACCGGGATCAGTTCCTCGCCTATGCGGCGGAGGAGAATCTGGAGGCAACGCCGCTCGCGGTCGTGACGAAGGAACCAAATCTGGTTCTGACCTGGCGCGGCAAGGATGTCGTCAATATCAGCCGCGCCTTCCTCGACACAAACGGCGCGCATCAGGAGTGCTCCGTGGAGGTCGAGGCGCCCTCCAGAGAGGACAATTATCTGGAGAAAATCGCCTGCCCCGCCGTGGACGAGATTCTGAAGGCGGACAGCGATGATTTTGCCGGCGCATTCCTGGCACAGCTGGCGGATCTCAACACCTGCTCGCAGCGGGGGCTGGTCGAGATGTTCGATTCCTCGATCGGCGCGGCGACGGTGGACATGCCGTATGGCGGCAAGTATCAGATGACGCAGACGCAGACCATGGTGGCGAAGCTTCCGGTTCATCACGGGGACACCGATGTGGTCACGATGATGAGCTATGGCTTTGACCCGTACCTGTCCTCCTGGAGTCCGTATCACGGCGCGATCTACGCTGTCACGCAGTCGGTCGCCAAGGTGATCGCGGCCGGCGGCAGCAGGGAGAAGATGCATTTCACATTCCAGGAATATTTCCGCAGAATGAACGCGGATCCGAAGCGGTGGAGCCAGCCGTTTGCGGCGCTGCTCGGCGCCTATGACGCGCAGATCGGCTTCGGCATCGCGGCGATCGGCGGCAAGGATTCCATGTCCGGCACCTTTGACCAGATTGACGTGCCGCCGACGCTGGTTTCGTTCTGCGTCGATATCGACAGGGTGGAGCATGTGATCACGGACGAGATCAAGGACGAGGGCGATGTCCTTGTGGAGTTCCGGATCAACCGCGACGACTATGATATCCCGGTGTATGCCGATGTGCTCCGGCTCTATGACCGGATCACCTCGCTGATCCGTGAAGGCCGGATCAAGGCTGCCTACGCGGAGGACAGCTACGGCGCGGCACCGGCAGCGGCGCAGATGGCATTCGGCAACCATTACGGCGTGCATTTTGACGGCAGCCTGGAAGTGGCAGATCTGTTTGAGAACGGCTGCGGCTGCATTCTCGCCGAGATGACGCCGGATGATGCCGACGCGCTCGGGAATATGGACTGGGACTGCGGTGACTATCGCGTCATCGGCACGGTCTCCGGGAGAGACCAGAACGGCGAGGCGTATTTTGACTGGAAGAACAGCGAGGTTCCGCTGAGCGGGGCGCTGAAGTCCTGGACAGGAACGCTGGAGAAGGTTTTCCCGACAAGAGTGTCGGAGGACCGGACGGAGATCGCGTCTCCGCTTTATGACACAAAGGATATCTATGTCTGCCGCAGCAAGGTGGCCCGGCCGACGGTCTTCATTCCGGTGTTCCCGGGGACCAACTGCGAGTTTGACTGCGAGCGCTCGTTTGAGAAGGCCGGCGCGGATGTGGATATCCGGGTGTTCCGGAACCGCACGGCTGACGATATCGTCTCGTCTGCGGCATCCTTCGCGGAGGGCATCCGCGGCGCGCAGATTGTGATGTTCCCGGGAGGATTCTCAGCCGGCGATGAGCCGGACGGCTCGGCAAAATTCTTTGCGACGGCGTTCCGCAATGAGAAGATCAGGGATGCCATCGAGGACCTGCTGAACAACCGCGACGGGCTGGTGCTCGGCATCTGCAACGGCTTCCAGGCACTCATCAAGCTGGGACTTGTGCCGAACGGCCGCATCACCGGGCAGGATGAGAACGCGCCGACGCTGACGTTTAATACCATCGGGCGTCACATCTCGAGGGAGGCTTATATCCGGGTTGTCTCCAACAAGAGTCCGTGGCTGATGGATACGGATCTCGGCGGCGTGTATGTGAACCCGGCCTCGCACGGCGAGGGACGGTTTGTCGCGCCGGAGGAGACGATTGAGGCGCTGCTGCGCAGCGGGCAGGTTGCGACGCAGTACTGCGATCCGGAGGGCACCGTTTCCATGGACGAGGAATGGAACTTCAACGGCTCCTACCACGCGATCGAGGGCATCACATCGCCGGATGGCAGAGTGCTCGGCAAGATGTGCCACAGCGAACGCCGCGGGGATGGTGTCGCGGTCAATATCGTGGGACGGCAGGATATGAAGATCTTTGAGAGCGGCGTCCGGTATTTTCTGTGATACGGGGACGTGAGAGGTAATAGAATGAAAGCATTCCTGATTCTGGAGGACGGGACCGTGTTCACAGGCTCGCGCATCGGCGCGGACCGGGATGTGATCAGCGAGATCGTCTTCAACACGACCATGGCCGGTTATCCGGAGGTTCTGACCGACCCTTCCTATGCGGGGCAGGCGGTCTGCATGACCTATCCGCTGATCGGCAATTACGGCATCTGCTTCGACGATTGCGAGTCGGACCGGCCCTGGATGGACGCGCTGATTGTCCACGAGGCGGCGAGGGTGCCGAGCAATTTCCGCTCGGACATCTCGCTGCTGCAGTTCATGGAGAAATATGATCTGCCCGGCATCGAGGGCATCGATACCAGAAAGCTGACTAAGATCCTGCGGGAAAAAGGAACGATGAACGGCATGATCACCTCGAATGCGGAGTTCAGCATGGAGGAGATTCTGCCGCGGCTTAAGGCTTATTCCTGCGGCAGGGTGGTGGAAAAGGTCACCTGCCGGGAAAAATATATGGTGAAGGGAGCCACTTC
>ONQW01000246.1 GCA_900320025.1 uncultured Lachnospiraceae bacterium | reverse complement strand
CAGACCGCCAGGTCAATCTCTGTGGTCTGAAAGACATGCTCCGCCTCCTGAATGTTATAGGCGCGAAACACCTGATCGATATGGAATTTGCTCCAGTGGACTTTCCCCACGATCACATCCACGGTGGATCTGTCGTCATCTACCACAATTGCATTCATGTCTGTACCCTTGCCGCAGCACTCTCACAATTTCCACACCGTGCTCTGCCGCTTTGCCCGTTTGGGCAGCCAGATATCCACCCTGCTGCCGTGCGGCTCCTTATTGCTAAAGGAGATCAGATCGTCTCTCCGGTACATCAGAGACAGGGTTTTCCTGAGATTCCAGAGACCAATCCCATGTCCGTCCGGTCTGACTGTGACCGTTCCTTCCTGCATCTGCTGCAGAAACTCCTGCGGATAGCCTTCTCCGTCGTCCTCCGTCACGATATGGCACATATTTTGACCGTCATGCATCTCCTCCCGCGCGGAGATCAGCACAGAGGTCAGCCTGTCAGTCGACACGGCATGCTTGTAAATGTTCTCAACCAGCGTGTGAATCAGAAGCTGCGGGACCGGATATTCGGCCACCTGCTCGTCCACATCGATAAATTCAAAGACATTGCCCGGATAAAGGAAATCCTGCATCGCGATATAATCTCTGACATGCGCGATCTCCTCGGACAGCGGCACCGTGTGCAGGCCTCCCTTGAAGAGGTAACGGATGTTGCTCGACAGCCGCTCTATATAACTCCGGATGTCCTCGTTCCGGTTCTGATAGGACATGGAATGGATGGTGGTGAGCGCGTTCAGGAAGAAGTGCGGGCGGATCTGCAGCTGCACATATTTCAGCGTCGCCTCATCGAACTGAATCCGCTCCTCATACGATTTCAGCCGCAGATTCTCGATCGTGTCCATCATCTGATTGAAGCTGGTATTGATTTTCTGGAATTCTACCGACTTCGCCGTATCCGGGAGACGCAGATTCTTCTCCCCGTTTTCGATTTTGCCCATCGCGGTGAGAAGCTCCGCCATCGGGCGATAGACAGCGCGCCGCAGATACCAGGCAATCGCTGAAATCATCAGAAGTGCTGTCACAATCAGTCCCAGAATAAGCGCCTGCCTGAGCTGCCAGCTGCCCATCACTTCCCCGCGGGGCATCACGGTGTAAAGCTGAAAAGCGCCCTTCTGCGTCCTGGTCTTGTACAGATAGAAACGGCCGTCTCCGGACCAGGCCGCGGCCTCCGGCGGAATAGAACCAAGCTCCGTCCCGGATACCTGACTTTTACCGGATAAGCTCTGCCAGAGCAGATGACCGTTCTGATCCGCCAGGACTGACGCCTGCCCGTCCGGTCCGTCGAGCACATCCGCACAGTCCGAGGCGGGAATCAGAGAGCCGATGATCCTTGCCCTGTTGATATAAATCCTGGCAAGATACCCTTTTCCGCCGATTGTCACCCAGTGCCATTTGGGAATTGACTGCGGCTCCTCTTTTTCAGCAAAATTCAGGATGTAGGCGCGTATGGCTACCTCATCCGAATATGAGATAGCACTGCCTGTCGTATACTCCGAAAGAAACAGCTCCGAGCTCTGGTCATAGATCAGGAGAAAACTGGTATCAAAGGAATCGGATACCGTGCGCATTTCTGCGAGGACCTTCTGTGCATAGACATTCCGCCTGGTGATATTCTGGGACGCCAGTCCCTGAATCTCCTCCGCATCACGCAGCAGGGTTGCCAGCGCCTCCTCATTTGATTTGAACATTTGATTCAGATCGCGGACCTGAATTTCCGCGGCCTGCTTAAGCGCCTGGCCGGCGTTCCGCTCCAGCGTGTCCTGTGTATCCCGGAAGAGTACGATAAGAATCCCCGCCAGGAGAATAAAATAAAAGAGAAGGAGAACCGTGACCGTCCGGATGAACGAATTCCCGGTTTCCTTCCTGCGCTTTTCCTGTTCCCTGCCCTTTTCCCGATCCTTGCCCTTTTTCCGATCCTTTCCCTTTTCCCGTTCCTTGCCCTTTTCCTGT
>ONQW01000074.1 GCA_900320025.1 uncultured Lachnospiraceae bacterium | reverse complement strand
GAGGAAATTCTGGATGTGCTCAGGCGATGCCCTGTGGATGCGGTGCAGCTGCACGGGCAGGAGAGCAATGCGGAAATCGAAGCGCTCCGCGCGGCGCGGCCGGGGCTGTTTGTGATCAAGGCGTTCCGGGTGGACGGACCGGAGGATGTGGAGCGGGCGGAGACGTCCCGGGCGGATCTGATTTTGCTGGATCATGGAGCGGGCGGCACCGGGGAAGCATTCGACTGGTCGCTTCTCCGGCATGTGAAGCGGCCGTTTCTGCTCGCGGGAGGGCTGTCCGCGGACAATGTGGCGGAGGCGATCCGGCTGGTTCACCCATGGGGCGTCGATGCCAGCTCCTCGCTGGAGACGGATGGTCACAAGGATGCGGAGAAGGTAAAGCGGTTTGCGGCGGCGGTGCGCGATATCAGATCCGGAGCAGAGCGCAGTGCGGGCAAAACATCGTATCCTGCATAGGAAGCAGCAGTGACATGACGGATTCTGTTGAAATGCTTCAAGCGCAAAACATCATGCCCTGCATAGAAAGCAGCAGGGCGAATAGGAAGGAGCGGAGGATGAGTACGAATCCGAGCGGACGGTTCGGGATACACGGAGGGCAGTATATCCCGGAGACACTGATGAACGCGGTGATCGAGCTGGAGGAGGCCTATAATCACTACAAGGAGGACCCGGAATTCCGCCGGGAGCTGACGGCACTCTACCATGACTATGCCGGACGGCCGAGCCGCCTGTATTACGCGGAGAAAATGACGAAGGACCTTGGCGGCGCGAAGATTTATCTGAAGCGGGAGGACTTGAACCACACCGGTGCGCACAAGATCAATAACTGTCTCGGGCAGGCGCTGCTTGCAAAGAAGATGGGCAAAACCCGTCTGATCGCGGAGACGGGCGCCGGCCAGCATGGCGTGGCGACGGCGACGGTCGCCGCGCTCATGGGGATGGAGTGCGTCGTGTTCATGGGAAAGGTGGACACGGAGCGGCAGGCGCTCAATGTCTACAAGATGCGGCTGCTGGGCGCCAGCGTGGTACCGGTGACGGACGGAACGGGGACGCTCAAGGATGCGGTGTCGCAGGCTATGCGGGAATGGAGTTCCCGCATCGACGACACACACTATTGTCTCGGCTCTGTCATGGGGCCTCATCCGTTCCCGACGATCGTGCGCGATTTTCAGGCGGTCATCTCCAGCGAAATCCGGCAGCAGATGCTTGAGAAGGAGGGCAGGCTTCCCGACGCCGTGATTGCCTGCGTGGGCGGGGGATCGAATGCCATCGGATCTTTCTACCATTTCATTGATGATCCGGGCGTTCAGCTCATCGGCTGCGAGGCGGCAGGCCGCGGTGTCGATACGATGGAGACCGCCGCGACCATCAACACCGGTCGTCCCGGCATATTTCACGGCATGAAATCCTACTTCTGTCAAAATGAGTACGGACAGATCGCGCCGGTGTATTCGATCTCCGCGGGCCTGGACTATCCGGGCATAGGACCGGAGCACGCATGGCTCCACGACATCGGCCGCGCACAGTATGTGCCGGTCACGGACGAGGAAGCGGTGAACGCGTTTGAGTATCTCTCGCGGACGGAGGGAATCATCCCTGCGATTGAGAGCGCCCATGCGGTGGCCTATGCCATGAAGCTGGCGCCTTCGATGGGAAAAGACAAAGTGATTGTCATCACCATTTCCGGGCGCGGCGACAAGGACTGCGCGGCGATCGCGCGGTACCGCGGGGAGAACATCCGGGACGATTGAAAAATATGACGCATGCGCGGATTTTGTCTAAGCGAGGTTTCAAAATGAATCGAATTGCAGAGGCTTTTCGGAATCATAAGGCATTTATTGCGTTTATCACGGTCGGCGATCCCGATCTTGAGGCGACGGAACAGATTGTCCGCGCGGCGGTGGAGGGCGGCGCGGATCTCATCGAGCTCGGCATTCCTTTTTCCGATCCGACGGCAGAGGGGCCGGTGATCATGCACGCGGATCAGGTGGCTCTCGAGGCGGGCACCACGACGGACAAGGTCTTTGCCCTGACGAAGAGGCTCCGGGAGACAGTCACCGTCCCGATGGTGTATATGACATACGCCAATGTCGTCTTCTCCTATGGGACGGAGAAATTTGCCGTCAGGGCGGCGGAGGCGGGGATCGACGGCGTGATTCTGCCCGATGTGCCCTATGAGGAGAAGGAAGAATTTGACGGAGTTTTCTCCCGCTATGGCATCGATCTGATATCCATGATCGCGCCCACCTCAGAGAACCGCATCACCAGAATCGCGGGCGAGGCAAAGGGCTTCGTCTACATGGTTTCCTCGCTCGGCGTCACGGGGACGAGAAGTGAGATCACGACAGATATCGGGGCGATGACAGCCCTGGTGCGGAAGGCGGCGAAGGTTCCCTGTGCGGTGGGATTCGGCATCCAGACGCCGGAGCAGGCGGCGAAGATGGCCTCTCTCTCGGACGGCGCCATTGTCGGCTCCGCGATCATCAAAATCATAGATCAATATGGCACAGAGGCGGCTCCTCATGTCAGGGCTTATGTACAGAGCATGGCGGACGCCGTGCATGCGGTAAAAGACTCTGTGCACGGGGCCTGACGGCATCAGAGCATGTGAGTCCTCTGCAGGGGAGAGGCAAAGCAGGTCATGAGTGGATGAAAGTCATTTCAGAGCACGTGTGCTTTATGCAGGATGAAACCGTCGTGTGCCGGCGGCTCCGGTCAGCGCGGGAGGTCCCGGCAGCACGGGGGATGATTTGACTTTCCCCTGCGGATGCAGGATACTGGCAGAACATGGATGAGCGTAGGCGGCCTGCCCGGAGCGGGATATCCGGCTGCCGCAGCGCATCTGATCAGCAGAGGAGCACAGTGCCATGAGCGGACGCGGGGGTGAGCTGTCCCTGGTCTTCACAGGGGATATCGGATTTGACAAATACATGGACGGGCAGTGGAACGACCCGGATCTGATCGCGCCGGAGATTCTTTCCTATCTGTATGACGCGGACCATGTCATTGCCAACGTGGAAGGGGCGATTTCCGGAGCGGGAGCTGATCCCGCGATGGGGAGCACCGGAGCCGCGGCGCAGCTGATGCATACCATGAACCCGGCGGCCGTCCGGGTTCTTTCTCGTATGCATGCCGATATCTGGAATCTCTGCAACAACCACATCATGGATGCAGGAGAGGCGGGCGTGCGGGATACCCTCGCCGCGGCGGAGCAGTGCGGTGTCCGGACGGTTGGCGCCGGCCGGAATATCGAAGAGGCCGCGAGGCCGGTCTTTCTGCCGGAGGCGGGCGGCGTCGGAATATTCAGCGTGGGATACCGGCGCGGCTGCAAGCCTGCCGGGGAGGATCACGCAGGCTGCCTGCTCTGGAACGATATGGAGCGGATACAGCAGACCATCGATGAGATTCACCGGACCTGTCGCTGGTGTATTCTGATTTCCCATGGAGGGGAGGAATTTACCTCTCTTCCTTCTCCCTACACGCGGGACCGCTATCTCCGGTTTCTTTCCATGGGCACCGATCTCATCGTGGCGCACCACCCCCATGTGCCGATGAACTACGAGCGGGTGGGGGACAAAGCCATCTTTTATTCCCTCGGAAATTTCATCTTTGACACAGATTACCAGCGCGCCCAGTTCAATACGGAGAAGGGTATCCTTCTGCGGCTTGCTCTCACGGAGAACAGCTGGGATTTTGACGCCAGAGGCATTCGGATTCTCCGCGGGTCGGAGCACATTGTACCGGCGCCGCTCCCGGACATCTTCGAGAATGTCGGGGAGGAGGATTACGCGCTGCTTGCGCCTCTCGCGGCGAAGATGTTTGTTGCTGCCACGAAGCGGCAGCAGATTTATCTGAATCCGGCAAAATTTGCACATGCCACGGAGGCGGAGTGGCGGGCACATTTTGCCGATCCGAAACGGAGCGGCAGGGTGCCGGGGGAGGCACTGGACTTTCAGATCATCTGCCCGCTGGCGGAGCAGGAGAAGGAGAAGGCGTGGCAGCGGAGTTCACAGAAAAAGGTGATCGCGTATATTTTGAAGCAGATGTGAAGGGCAGGCTGTCAGATTCTTTTTTAGCAGGAAGTCTTGTCTTTTTTGATGGTTAGTTTATACTAACAATAGTTAGTTTAAAATTTATTGATGACAGCGCCAGATCAGAGGGGTGCGCGATAACATCGGAAGGATATGCAATGACATTAAAGGATTTGAAGGTTGGACAGAGTGCCGTGATCACGGAGGTCGGAGGCGAGGGGGCGCTCCGTCAGCATTTTCTGGACATGGGTGTGATTCCGGGAGCGGAGACGACAGTCGTGAAATTTGCGCCGATGGGAGATCCGATGGAGCTGCAGATTCACGGCTATGAGCTGACGCTGCGGCTGGACGACGCCGGAAAGATCGGGGTGAGACGGATCCCGGAGCGAACCAACAAGCATGTCAGGGTGCAGCAGATTCAGCCGTCGGACCATCCGGGACTCGGCGAGGACGGCCGTCTCTACCATCACAAGGGAGATGGAAAGCCGCTGCCGGAGGGAACGGTTCTCACCTTCGCACTTGTGGGCAATCAGAACTGCGGCAAGACGACATTGTTCAATCAGCTGACCGGCGCAAATCAGCACGTCGGGAATTTTCCGGGCGTCACAGTGGACAGAAAGGATGGGCCGATCAAGGGGCATCCGAACACGCTGGTCACAGACCTTCCCGGCATATATTCGATGTCGCCCTATTCCAGCGAGGAAATCGTCTCCAGAAATTTTGTCCTGGAGAACAAGCCGAAGGCGATCATCAATATCGTGGACGCCACGAATATCGAGCGCAATCTGTATCTGACCATTCAGCTGCTGATGATGGATGTGCCCATGGTGGTGGCACTCAACATGATGGACGAGGTGGAGGAAAACCACGGTTCCATTGATATCAACGGCATGGAGACCATGCTCGGGGTTCCGGTGGTGCCGATTTCCGCGGCGAAGGACGAGGGCGTGGACGAGCTCGTGCGCCACGCGATACACATCGCGGAATATCAGGAGCGGCCAAGAAAACAGGACTTCTGCTCCCGGGATGACCACGGCGGCGCGATCCACCGGGCGCACCACGCGGTCGAGGCGATCATCGAGGATCACGCGGAACGGGCCGGACTGCCGCTCCGGTTTGCGGCGGACAAGGCGATCGAGGGAGATCCCCTCATCATGGCGCAGCTCGACCTTGACACCAATGAGCGGGAAATGCTGGAGCATGTCATCGTGCAGATGGAGAAGGAGGGCGGCATGGACCGCTGCGCCGCCATCGCGGACATGAAATTTGATTTCATTGAGCGTGTCTGCGAGGCAACGGTGGTCAAGCCGCAGGAAAGCGTCGGGCGGATCCGCTCCGAGAAAATCGACCGGGTGCTGACTGGGAAATATACCGCAATCCCATGCTTTATCGGGATCATGCTGCTGGTGTTCTATCTGACCTTCAATGTGATCGGCGCTGCGCTGCAGAATCTGCTGGCCATGGGAATCAGCGCGCTCTCCGCGGCGGCCGATAAGGGGCTGACGGCGGCGGGCGTGAACGCTGGGCTGCACAGTCTGATCATCGACGGTATCTTCGAGGGCGTCGGATCGGTGCTGTCCTTCCTGCCGATCGTGGTGGTGCTGTTTTTCTTCCTGTCCCTGATGGAGGATTCCGGATACATCGCGCGCGTCGCGTTCTTCATGGACAAGCTGCTCCGCCGGATCGGCCTGTCCGGGCGCAGTATCGTGCCGATGCTGATCGGGTTCGGATGCACGGTGCCGGCGGTGATGTCCACCAGAACGCTGCCGTCGAGGCGGGACCGCCGCATGACGATTCTGCTGACTCCGTTCATGAGCTGTTCAGCAAAGCTCCCGATTTACACCTTCTTTGTGGCGGCATTTTTCCCGGGCAAAGGCGGACTGATCATGACCGGCCTGTATTTCCTCGGCATTCTGCTGGGCATTGTGACGGCGCTGCTCTTCAAAGACACGCTGTTCAGGGGAGAGGCGGTTCCGTTTGTCATGGAGCTGCCGAATTACCGGCTCCCGGGCGCAAAGAATGTGCTCCAGCTTCTCTGGGAGAAATCGAAGGACTTTCTGCAGAAGGCGTTCTCGGTCATTCTGATCGCGACCATTGTCGTGTGGTTCCTGCAGAGCTTCGGCCCGTCCCTGAATTACGTGACGGATTCCTCGAGGAGTCTGATGGCTCTGATCGCAGGCGCGATTGCACCGGTCTTCCGTCCGATCGGACTCGGCGACTGGCGCATTGTGACGGCACTGATCAGTGGCTTCATGGCAAAGGAGAGCGTGGTCTCGACCCTGGAGGTCCTCTATGGAGGCGGCATCGCCGGCGCAATGACCACACTGTCCGCGGTCAGCATGCTGGTATTCTCCCTGCTCTATACACCATGTGTCGCGGCGATTGCGGCGATCCGGCGTGAGATGGGCGGAAAGTGGGCGGCAGCTGTCGTCCTGTTCCAGTGCGGCGTGGCGTATCTGGCGGCGTTCGCAGCGCATGGCATCGGATATCTGGCAGGCCTGCGGTAACAGCGGCGGATCAATATTTGTTATGGCGGCGCTGACACACCGGTGCTTCATCTGACAAAACAGCGGTCACGGATTTTGACGGATACAGGGAACACGGATTAAGGGAACACGGATTAAGGGAACAGATTAAGGGAACAGATGAAGATAGAACAGGTATGAAAAGCGAGGAGGCAGAGATATGCATGGCATCGATTTTGTGATTATCGCACTGCTTGCGGCGGCAGCCGCACTCGCGGTGCGGAGTATAGTAAAGAGAAGAAAAAGCGGCAAGAGCTGCTGCGGAGACTGCGCATCCTGCAGCAGACGCTGCGGCGGTTAAAAAGCTGAGAGAACGGCGGCATGAAGAAGGGCGAAGGGAAGCATGGCGGCAATTCTACTGACAATATGTGTAGCGGCGGGAATCGCTGCGGCGGCAGCTGCCACGGTGAAGAAATTCCGGCAGGGCGGCGGATGCTGCGGCAGTCATGAGGCGGCTGTGCGGAAGACAGGCGTCCGCTATCATAAACGCGGGCAGTATCCCTGGGAGACACGGCTGACAATCGGAGGCATGACCTGCGACAACTGTGCAAGAAAGGTGGAGAATGCCCTGAACCGTGTCCCCGGAACCTGGGCGAAGGTGAGCATCAGCGACGCCGCCGCAAGAGTCCGGACCGAAGAGAGGCCCGATGAGCAGAGCCTGAAACGCGCGGTTCGCGAGGCCGGATACACGGTCCTGACCATTTTGCCCGCTGTTCGCCGGGAGTGACAGACCGCGGCGGGATCAACAGAAATCAGGTTGCAGAGAAAGAGGAAGGAACGCATGGGAATCGCGGTTTTTGGAGCAGTTTTCGTGGATATCAAGGGATACCCGATCGCACAGTTCATACCGGAGGGACGCAATGCGGGGCGCGTGGTGGAGCTGCACGGCGGCGTGGCGCGGAATATCGCGGAGGATATCGGCAATGTGGAGCTGCGCCCGACGTTTGTCAGCGTGGTGGATGACACCGGGATCGGCGCGGATGTGGTTGCCAAGCTCCGCCGGCATCAGGTGAATGTGGACTATATGGTCCGGCGGCGGGATGGTCTCGGGACCTGGCTCGCGATCTTCAACAATGAGAATGATGTCGTGGCCTCCATCTCCAAACGGCCGGATCTCTCGGGCATCGCCGACATTCTGGACGAGCACGGAGACGAGATTATATCGCAGTGTGACAGCGTGGTCGTGGAGATAGACATGCGTTCGTATATTTTGAAGAAGGTGTTTGACCTGGCGGAGAAGTATCACAAGCAGGTCTATGCCGCGGTCTCCAACATGTCGATCGCCATGGAGCGCCGGGATCT
>ONQW01000057.1 GCA_900320025.1 uncultured Lachnospiraceae bacterium | reverse complement strand
GCATGCCTGCTGCCATAAATCCCTTCGCGGCTGTCACGCCGCCCTCGATCCACTCCATTTTCTATTCTCCTCCTGCCGCGGATTCTGTCTCCGGTTCATTCCCATAAGTCTTCATCCGGGTCGTACATGCCTTTGCTCTTGCCGGGTTCCTGCATATTGTCCTCTTGCTTCGTTTTTGCCCGGTTCATAGACGCAGTCCGCTTGTCTCATCAAACCCGAAGACCAGATTCATGTTCTGGATGGCGGCGCCGGAAGCGCCCTTCCCCAGATTGTCGAACCGTGCCACCAGCAGCACCCGTTCCTCGTTTCCGGAGACCGTCACTTCCATATCGTCCCTGCCTTCGAATGCCGCCGCGGAATAAAACCCGCTCTCATCCGCCGTCTCCCGATATCGGATCACCGGTCCCTGATAAACACTCCGGTAGACCTCCCGGATTTCCTCCACAGACCCTCTGAGATCCTCCGCGAACACCGGGATTAAACTCTCCATGCCGGAGTAGAAATCCGCCACCACCGGCAGAAATGCCGGCTCGTGCAGAAGACCAGTTTCCCTGACCATCTCCGGCAGATGCTTGTGATGCTGCGAGATGCCATATAATCTCGGCGCAGAGAGCAAATCCGTGCCGGCAGCTCCCTTGCTCCGATCCTCCGCCTCATACTGCGCGATCATCTTCTTGCCGCCGCCGGAGTATCCTGTGAGACTGGTGCAGGACAGCCGCGCGTCCTTCTTCAGAATTCCCGCCGCAATGAGCGGTGCGGTCAGTACGATAAAGCCCGTGGCATGACAGCCCGGATTGGCGATTCTTTTTGCGTGGCCGATCCGCTCTCTCTGCCCCGGAAGCTCCGGAAGACCGTAGGTCCAGCCCTGCTGCACCCGGTGCGCCGTGCTCGTATCAATCACCACCGTATCCTTTGGAATGATTTCCGCGATCTCTGCGGCCGCCGCATCCGGCAGACACAGAAACGTCAGATCCGATTCCGCTGCCGCTTCCCGCCTCGCTTCCAGATCATGCCTTCGCTCCTCCGGCAGCGTGATGAGCTCGATATCCTTCCGATCCGCAAGCCTTTCCCTGATTTTCAATCCCGTCGTTCCAGAAGAACCGTCTATAAATACCTTCTTCATGTTCATTCCTCTACCCCGCTGAGGTAGGACATTTGTGCCTTTTCCTCACTTTACTCAGCTTTATCAGCCTTAATCCAGCCCCTGTTCAAGCGGTTATGTATATTATAGTTATAATTATGCATTTTTAAAGGGGTAAATTGCATAATTATAAAAAATAATCTGCGGGACGGTTTCGTTCAAACTGCTTCAAACTACCTGCTCGGGTGTAACAGTTTTGCCATCTGCATTTTTTTGTGGTTTCTCACAGAAAATCCGGAAATAAAAAAGCCGGAGTCGCAATCTAACGGCGAATTCCGGCTGGCAATCACTATTCATTTACTGGAATCTATTATTACTGGGAATCTATTATTGTTGGGAATCTATTATTACCGATATAGGAAGTGGTGGTTCCTCGTAACCGGGTGATTTTCACCCCAGCTCCTCATGAGAATAGTCGAGGAAGCCCTCGCCCCGGATTTCTCCCGCATCCGTCAGAATCAGGAACGCAGCCGGATCGATAGCAGAAACAATTTCCTTCACAATGACCGTCTGCCGCTTGCTGACAGCGCACATAAGAACAGAGCGCTCCGTGTCCGTATACATGCCCGTCCCCCTGAGTCTTGTCACGCCGCGGTTCATGTCCTGGAGAAGCGCATCCGCAATCTCATCGTTGTGATCGGAAATGATAAATGCCAGATTCGCGTTCCGCACACCATAGAGAACATGATCAGAGAGATATCCGGAGATTGCCACGGACACAATCGCATAGAGCGTGTTGCGGACTCCGAAGATCCAGACAGAGAGCAGAATAATCGCGCCGTCAAGTACCGGGAGGATTTTCGCGGAGGAGATATGTGGCTGGACCTTGTTGATCAGGGCCGCCACGGTATCCGTTCCGCCGGTCGTTCCCTTTCCCAGGAAAGTTAGACCGACCCCGAATCCCATCAGGGCGCCGCCGATCACCGCGGTCAGAAATAAATCATCCGCCACCAGCGGAATCTCCGGTATCACGAACAGCCACACAGAAAAAAGGACGGTAGTAAAAATGGTCCGGGACATAAAACGGAAACCGCGGATTTTGATAACAATGAGAAACAGCGGAATGTTCAGGACCAGGTTGGTGAACCACAGCGGCACTCCGCCTTTGATCAGAGGCTCCGTCACTTCCTGAATAATAATCCCAAGGCCGGTAAAGCCGCCCGGAATCACACCCGCCGGAGCATAAAACAGATTGGAGGAGACTGCCATCAGCGCCGTGCCCAGAAGAATCCAAAGATAATCAATCTTTTTCTCATGCGAAATTGCCCTGGAAATCATCTGTCTGGCTGTCATTGGCACACCTCCCGATCCGATCAATACGGCGAATTTCTTCCGCCGCAAACGACATTATCGTACCGCGGAATGCTGGCGGGTGCAAACTGGCTGCCTCTACCACAGTTCTTCAAATTTTTCTTTCTCACCGTCTCTGGACTTGCTCCATTCCGCATCATTTGTGACATTCACCCTCCCGCTGTCAAAAATCACAAGCCCGCTCTCCCGTGCGCGAATGGCCTATTGTAAAATTTTGCGAGACCAAATCCCGTCCTGGATTGTATCTTAGATGAAGGATCCTTCAGAGAGGAGCAAAGCAATGAGATGAGGTTATCGGCAGAATATCTGGTTGAAAAATATCAGGAAAACATCTTTCGTGCCGCATTCAGCATCTGCCGGAATCGGGAGGACGCAGAGGATGTTGTGCAGAACACGTTCCTGCAGTATCTGCACACGAAGCAGGAATTTGACAGCGAGGAGCACATCCGGGCCTGGCTGCTCCGGACAGCGGTCAACCAGTCCAAAAATATGGTGAAGGCGTTCTGGCGCAGGAACCGGACCTCCCTCGAGGAATATATGGCGGAGGTTCCCTTCCGCGAGCCGCAGGACCGGACTCTCGTGGAAGCCGTTCTCGCGCTGCCCGAATCCTGCAGGATTGTCATTCACCTGTACTATTACGAGGGCTACTCTGTGTCAGAAATCAGCCGGATGCTGGATCTCTCACAGACCGCCGTGAAAAACCGGCTTCTGAGAGGCAGAAAGCAGCTTAAACAGACGCTGAAGGAGGGATGGACAGATGACGAATAGAGAAAACTACCAGAGAGCGTTTTCCTCATTGCACACATCGGAAAGCTTTTCATGCAGACTGGAGGAAACTAAGATGGCAAAATCAGGATCAATTAGATGGCGCAGAGCACTGGCCGCCGCGGGCATCCTGCTCGCGGTGATGGCGGGCGGAAGCACCGCTTACGCGGCAAACGTCGGCGGCATCCAGCGTACCATACAGATCTGGCTCCATGGCGACCAGACCGAAGCGGTGCTGACGGTCGATGAAACCGCCGGAACCTATACCATTACCGACAAGGATGGAGCAACGATCGAGGGAGGCGGCGGCGTGGCGATTGATGCGGATGGGAAGGAACGCCCTCTGACCGCAGAGGAGATCGCAGAGGAGCTTGCGAACGATGTCGCCACGGACACCATCGACGGGCGGATGTACCTCCTCTACCACAGCCAGAAATTTGACATCACGGACAAATTCGCGGACAGCGATTACTACTATGTGACCCTGAAGGACGGAGACTCTACGCTCTACGTCACCGTGTCAAAGGATGGCGCCGTCGCGTCAAGTCCTGACCGATACCCGCAGCCTGGCAAAGACTTCTTCAATGATGCGGAATAAAAGAAGAAAAAATGGACGGCAGATCCTTAAGGATCTGCCGTCCATTTTTTCACCATCTCACGCTCCAGCGCTTCTCGTACTCTCCGTTCATCACCTGCTGTCTGATACAGCGGCCCTTCTCCGGTTCCGCGCCATCCGCATTCTGCCGTTTTTTCAGTTCCGCAAGGAAACGTTCTCCGTCCAGCGGAAGCTCGACCCAGGATCCCGTCCAGGCGGAGAGATATGCCGCATTGGCGAGCGACAGGCCGCGGATTCCTTCTACCCCCGGCGCGAGCAGCGGAGAGCCGGTGCGGACAGCCCGGCTGAAATCATTCAGGATTCCAACATGGCCCGGTTCCGGACCTTCCTGCTCCAGCTCGACCGTGCGCGTCGGGTACTCCGGCATACTGATATTGCATTCCTTCGTGATCTGCCGGACATCCTGATCGAGAAGCTGCATGGTCAGCCTGCCATTCTCAATGACTGCCTTTCCCCTGGTCCCGGCGAGTTCCAGACGATTTGTCCCCGGATATTCGCCTGTCGTCGTGATGAAGACAGCAGTCGCTCCGTTCGGATACTCCGCATAAATCTCCGCCTCGTCCTCCACCTCGATGTCATGATATTTTGCCCTGTGGCAGTCAGCCAGCACGCGGCACGGCATGCCGGTGATCCACTGCCAGAGATCGAGATTGTGGGGGCACTGATTCATCAGCACACCGCCGCCTTCCCCTTTCCAGGTCGCGCGCCACGATCCGGAATTATAGTAGAACTGCGTCCGGTACCAGTTCGTGATCGTCCACTGAAAGCGCATGAGCTCTCCGAGCGCTCCCGCCTGCATCTGCCTGCGGAGCTCGGCATACAGCGGATTGGTTCTCTGATTATACATGATGCCGAACACGACGCCGCTCCGCTCCGCCTCCCGGTTCTCCTGCTCCACGCTCAGTACATCGATGCCCTCCGGCTTCTCCGACAAAACATGAATTCCCCGGTGAAATGCCTCCTCCGCGATGACCGGATGAAGCGGGTGCGGCGTGGCGATCAGAACGGCATCCACCGTCCCGGCATCCAGCATCTCCCGGTAATTCTCGTAGATCACTACGCCCGGCAGATGTTCCTTTGCCCAGTCCCTGCGCTCCTCCCGGATGTCACAGACCGCGGCAAGCTCCATGCCTTCGACAAGCCCCTCCGCAATGTGTTCCGCGTGCGCCGTGCCCATGCTGCCGATTCCGATGACTCCCATTCTAACCTTGTCCATTACGCCACCCCATGCCGCGCTTTTCATGCTGTCCTTCGCACCGCGTCCTCCGCGGCATACCCGCGCGGGAATGCCATATAGGCTTTTCCTCAAATATGCTCAATTTTGATGTCGTTCCCGCCCAGGCTTTCCCTGGACACGGTCTTTTCATGGAAATGCACCGCGTGCCGCTGGATCCCTTCCGGCCGGTAGAAATCATCCTCCGGTCCAATCGGAAGCGTCACCATGTTCCCTGTGAGACCGGATTTATAAATTGCTGTGATAAGCTCCACAGTCCGGATACCATCCTCACCTGTGATGAGCGGTTCGGTATGCTGCTCGAGCGCCGTGAGCAGATTGTCGATCTCCCCAGTGTGCCCGGTATACCGGAGCGGCGGAATTGCCTCAGCCATCCGGTTCAGCTCTGTGAGCAGCTCCTGATTGTGATGTTCCTCCGGAAAGCCATTGTCCATCGAAAGCTCCGCCTTCGGATCCCACGGGGCGGAAATCTTCGCATGCTCGCACTGCACGATAATGCTCTGCTCCTCTCCGTGGTGGACCACCGAGCTTGTCAGCTGTGCGAGACTCCCATCCGCATACTTCATGACCGCCATCGACAGATCCTCCACCTCGGAGTTGTCATGGCACACATTGGTCATCAGACATGCCACCTTTTCCGGCAGGCCGCCCTCCAGCCAGTTCAGCAGATCCACATGATGCACGGCGTGATTCAGAGTTGGTCCGCCGCCCTCTTTCTCCCAGGTTCCTCGCCACCAGAGATCGTAGTAGCAATGCCCTCTCCACCAGGCCGAGTTCACCTGAACCGAACAGATTTTGCCGGCGATCCCGCTCTGCAAAATCTGATGCAGCCTCCAATACGGATCGGTGAACCGGTTCTGCGCGACCTGTCCGAGAATCACATGGTGCTCCCGCGCGGCGGCGAGCATCGCCCGGCATTCCGAAATGCCTGCTGCCATCGGCTTTTCAACCAGAACATGACAGCCGTGCTCCATCGCCTGGATCGCCACGGACGCGTGTGCGAACGGAGGCGTGCAGACATGCACCAGATCGATCGGAATTCCCGCGTCCAGCATGTCTTCCGCCTTCTCAAAGACAGGGCAGTCAAGACCGTACCGGCGCCTCACCGCCTCCGCCTTGCCCGGAACAATGTCGCAGAGCGCGACGATCCGGCACCTGTCCGGAAAGGTCAGGAGACCCTGAATATGTGCATTGGAGATACCTCCAGTCCCAACAACTGCTGCTCTGATCATGTTACCTCCTTGCTCATCCCGCTGTTTCGGCAGTCAGTTTAAGATTTTTCTTCCCGGCCACATACCGCGCGACCAGCTCCGCCTTTACCGCCAGCTCCGCCGCCTTGAAGCAGTGTGCCTGCGTCATCGCGTTTTCCGTCCGGTTGAGGCAATCGAGAATGAGCTGTCCGAAATACGGATACCCGATCTTCCCGTCCACCTCAAAATGCTGCTCCCCGTCCCGGTTGACCAGGAATACATGATTTCCGGTATGCGACGCCGCGACATTGACATACTTGCGGAGCTCGATATACCCCTCCGTTCCGAGGATAAAGGTTCTGCCGTCTCCCCAGGTGGAGAGGCCGTCCGGCGTGAACCAGTCCACGCGGAAATGCTGCGTTGCGCCGTTGTCGCCGAGCAGAACGGCCTCGCCGAGGTCCTCCAGCTCCGGATAATCCGGATGATTGTAATTTCCTACCTGGCTGTACTGCACCGAAGCATCCTGACAGCCGCAGTAGAAGAGAAACTGCTCGATCTGATGACTTCCGATATCACAGAGAATGCCGCCGTACTGCTGCTTCCGGTAAAACCAGTCCGGCCTCGAGGCAGGATCTCCGATCCGGTGCGGGCCGAAGCCGTCCACGTGGATCGGTCTTCCAATCGCGCCCTGCTCCAAAAGGTATCCCGCATAGACCGCCGCTTCCACATGGATGCGCTCGCTGTAGTAGCACATATATTTCTTTCCGGTCTTCTGCACCATCGCCTTCGCGTCCGCAAGCTGCTCCAGGGTGGTCAGCGGCGCCTTGTCCGTGAAATAATCCTTTCCCGCCGCCATAGCCCGCAGCCCCAGCGCGCAGCGCTCACTCGTCACCGCCGCGCCGCACACCAGCTTCACCTCCGGGTCGGACAGAATTTCTTCCTCCGACCTTGCCGCGCGCACGCCCGGATAGGTCTTCTGAAACTGCGCAACCTTTGCCGGGTCCCGGTCATAGACCCACTTCAGCGTGGCGCCCGCCTCGATCAGGCCGTTGCACATCCCGTAGATGTGGCCATGATCCAGCGCTGCCGCCGCGATCACAAATTCCCCGGGTCCGACAACCGGCGCCGGTTTCCCTGTAGGAGCATAATTCATGCCATCCTTGCTGTTCATTCTCCTGTACCTCTTTGATGCAAAATTCGTAAACTCCGTCTCAGGTAAGCTGCCGCAGACCATGCGCATCTCTGCCATCGTCCGCGGCAGTCTGGCGGTACTCCGCCTTACTTCACACCGTAGAACGCCTCGCGCTCCCCGATGATAGTATCCATTCCGGCATCCTTCAGTTTGCCGATATATTCCTCGAAAGTGCCGTCAAATTCATCCGGCTTGCAGGTGATTAGCTTCACCTGATACTCATCCTGAACCAGCTTGAGATCGGTGATCAGATTCGAGGTGGAAGGAGAAGTATAATAGCTGTCCGGAAGCTGCGTCCCCTTCAGGGCATTCTCATAATTGTCGATGACATACTGTTCATAGCCGGGGCATTCCCTGGAGGTGCAGGCGTTGAAATCATCCACCGTCATGAAATATCCCTGATTGCCGGTGAGGAAGAGGTCCGTGCGGATCCAGTCCTTATCCTTCGCGTTGTAGGCAGCATCCTTGACGACCGGGATGCCGTCCTCCATGGTGTAATGTTCGCCTTCAAAGCCGTGATAGAGGACAAAGCCTCCGTCCTGTGAGCAGAGCCAGTCGAGATAAGTGACGCAGGCCTCCACCTTCTCCTCCGATGCCGTCTTCGGGCAGAACGCGATCAGTCCTCCCTCTGAATATGCCGCGCTGTACTGCTTTCCGTCGTTGACATTTTTCAGCGGTCCGATGGAAATGACATCCGCCTTCGAATTGTTCTGCTTCAGCGTCTGCAGGAGTCCTCCGCGCAGCACATCCACACTGCCGTTGACGTTATACTCACAGAACCCGAGCTGCCCGGAGCAGAACAGATTTTTAAAGGAGTCGTCGTCCAGGGTGTAGTACTCCTTGTGCAGCAGTCCGTCGTTGTAAAGACCGTTCATGTACTGATAAAACTGCTTCATGCCTTCCTGATCGTAATAATCCATGATGCAGTCCTCTGACGCCGCCACATTCCAGCGGTCCGGATCCTGTCCCAGCGTGGTGAATGCCACTCTCATGTTCCACATCTGATACAGAACCGCACCGACCACATCCGCGGTTCCATCCGGATTGTTTTTTACAAATTTGGTCAGCACATCCTTCAGCTCGTCAGTTGTCGTCGGCACTGACAGACCGAGCTCATCCAGCCAGTCCTTCCGGATGAAATGGTTTGACTTGGCCGTCGTTGCACGTCTTGCCACCACGCCGTAGAGCTGTCCATCCGCATTGCGTCCGATATCCAGGCAGCTCTTTCCGATATAGCTTTTCAGATTCTTCGCCTGATTCTCTCCGTCAATGAACGGGGAGAGGTCCCACGTGCCGCCCTGATTGAAGTAATCCTCCGCATAGGCGTACGTATACGTGATCGTGATGTCCGGCGCCGTCTGGCTCCCGACCATGGTCTGCATCTTGGTCACCTCGTCGCTGCGCGGAACGGGGATAAATTCCACGTTGATGCCGACCTTGTTCATCTCCTCGTTCACGTATTTTGTCCAGCGGTTGTCCGTGATGGTGGACCCCTCCGGCGCGTTGCTGCGGTCAAACAGCTCCACGGTGATCGTCACGTTGTCAAAATTCTTGTCTCCATACGTTGTCTGATACTGACCTGCTGCGGAAGCGCCGGTATCTCCCGCCGTCGTCTCTGCCGATGCGGCATCCGCTGCTGCCGACGTGTCCTGTCCCGTCTGCGCTGCCGGAGCTGCCCCGCCTGACGTGGAGCTGCCGCATCCCGCAAGCAGCGAGCTGATCATAGCCGCGCTCAGAAAGCCAGCCGCCATTTTCCTTTTCATACCCTCAACCCTCCTTGCTTTGTCCATTTCAGTCTGTGCTGAATGGCTGTCCTGATCTCTTATACTCGTTTCCATAACCCGTGCCGCATCCTGTGCGGCACCTGCTCTCCTGCGTCCCATCTCCGGCAGGCGCCTTGCCGGAGAATCAGGCAGCAGAAAGGCATCTGTTACCGTCACCCCTTGACCGAGCCGACCATAACTCCTTTGACAAAATATTTCTGCAGCCACGGATAGACCACCAGGATCGGCAGCGTCGAGACGGCGACGGTCGCCATCTTCAGCGACTGAGACATCACCATGCTCCCAACCCCCTCCAGATTGGCTGTGCTGTTCAGCTCCCCTCCGAACAGAAGAGAGCGGAGCCTCAGCTGCAGCGTATATTTTTCCGGACTGACAATATACAAAAGCGCATTGAAATAGGAATTCCAGTAATCTACCGCGTAGAACAGTCCGATGGTCGCGATGATCGGAAGGGACAGCGGCAGAATGATGTGAACCAGCACCTGCAGATAGGATGCCCCGTCGATCCTTGCCGCCTCCTCGAGGGAGGACGGAAGGCTGCGGAAAAACGTCCTCATGACGATAAAATTGAATACATTCACCGCACTCGGAATAAACAGCGCGCCGAGCGTGTCGTACAGACCTACTCCCTTCACCACCAGGAATGTCGGAATCAGACCGCCGCCAAAATACATGGTGAACAGGATGATACCGGTGAGGAGCTTTCTCCCCGGCAGATCCGTGATCGAGAGAGCATACGCGGCGATGATGGTAAGCACAAGGCTCAGCGCCGTCCCGGCAAGCGTAACCGTGACGGTGGTCCGCATGGACTGCCAGATCTGCTTCTTCCCGAGAATCTCCTGATAGGCGGAAAGTGTGAAGTCCTTCGGATAAAAGGTGACATTGCCGGTCAGAACCGCGTTATACCCGCTGAAGGAATAAGCAAGCACGTTCAGAAACGGATAGAGACAGATGAACGTCAGTGCCGTGAGAAGCAGTACATTGATCACCCGCCCGGCTGTGATTTTATTTTTCATGGATTCCTCTCCTGTCCTGCCGCCTGACGCGGCACGAAATCCGACCGTTCCGGCTGTTAAAACGGACTCCTGCCCTGCCGCCTGACGCGGCGGCGCTGGCCACGTACTGTTTCGCACGCGGTCCGTCATTTGCTCAGAGAATGCCGTCCTCCCCGATCGCCTTGGCAAAGCGATCGGCGGCAGCAAGAATCACCCCATTGACGACTGACTGAAACAGTCCGATCGCGGTGGACTCGCTGTATTTTGCCTGCTCGATGCCC
>ONQW01000060.1 GCA_900320025.1 uncultured Lachnospiraceae bacterium | reverse complement strand
TTCTCCAGTTTTGCCTTGTCCACCTTGCTGTTGTCCACCGTGACCAGACGGAGACGCGTCGCGCAGTGCGCGGCACTGACAATATTCTGTCCTCCGCCGATGATGTCACTGATTTCCTGGGCACACTTGTGATAATCCAATGCCATCGTTAACCCCTCCTGTTTTATATGAGATCCAGCTGAGCGAAGGCCTTTGCCAGCCCGTCGTTCTGCACGGTATCACACACTACATCGCAGCGCTCCTTCAGCGCCGCCGCTCCGTTTCCCATGCAGACGCTGCATCCGACCGCGTCCACCATGGCTGCATCGTTCATGCTGTCTCCAAAGCCAACCGTGTCCGTCATCGGCACGCCCAGCCTCTCACAGACCGCTCTCACGCCCGTTCCCTTGCTGAAAGCGCGGTTGATCAGCTCCCCGTTGATACAGTCCGCATGCTCATGCACAATCTGCATGCAGAACTCGAAGTCCTTCTCCAGCAGCCTGCGCGGCTCGGCGAGCTGCGCCTCATCCAGGCACATAATCACGATCTTGTAGACCGGCCTGCCGTCGTATTCCTTCATCGGACGGATGCCCAGATTCTCTGCCAGCGCCCTGCGCCAGCGCTCCAGCTCACTGTTTCCTTCCTTTGTCCGCGCCAGAAGATCGGACAGTCCCGTGTCTCCGAAGGTCGCGTCCCTCGCCTCCACCGTCCGGAACACGTGGTTCCGTTCGAGCACCTCCATCGCCGTGCGGGTCTGCTCCGGTGTCATCGGACAGTCAAATACGACCTGACTGCCCACCGTCACATAGCCTCCGGAGCTGGCCACAGCGCCGTCGAATCCATATCGCAGCACCGGCGCGAGCATCGCCATATTCCTGCCCGTGCAGAGAAACACCCGGTTTCCCTTTCTCTGTGCCTTCCGGATGGCTTCGAGCGCGCTGCCCGGCGGAATATTGCTCCCGGCCGGCGTAAGTGTGCCGTCTATATCCAGAAAAATCAGTTTATGTCCCGCCATGTTATCTTTCCTGCCGCCCCCTCAGATCGAATTCCGCTCGACCAGTGTATAACCCAGCTTCGTCTGCCGCACCGGCGTCTGTGCGCCGTTATTCAGCAAATCCAGCAGCATCGCCGCCGCCTCCGTTCCGCACTGCTTCTGATAGAAGTGAACGGTGGTGAGCTTCGGCTCCGACAGCGTCCCTGCCCAGTTATCGTCAAAACCCGCAACCGCGCAATCCTCCGGGATCCGCCGTCCGAGCCGCTTCAAGGCCTGCATTGTCGTCAGCGCGATTTTGTCTGTAGCACAGATGATGCCGTTCATCGACGGATCCTGCCGGATGAGCTGCAGCAGTCCCGTCTCTCCGGTCTTCGGATCGAACGTTCCCGCCACTCTCACCAGACCCTCCGGATCCATGCCGGCCTCTTCCATCGCCGCCTGTACTCCGCGGCGCCGTTCCAGCCCGACCGCCGGGTCCTCCTCATTCACGCCGATGTAGCCGAGGTGCCTGTGACCTCTGGCGATCATGTGCCCTGCCAGTTCCCGCGCCGCGCCAAAATCATCGTGATACACGCAGTGCACACCGGGAAACTTCTGCCCGGTGACGACCAGCGGAACCCTGCATCGCTGAAACGCCTCCGCATGGGACGGAGAATACGCCGTCCCCATCAAAATAATTCCCGCCACATGGTTTGCCTGCATGGACTGCAGGTACTCCAGCTCCGTCTCCTCATTCAGCGCACAGGAGCCGAGAATCATCACATATTTTGAAGAAGCCAGCTTCTCCGCCACGCCCGCCGTGACCTCTCCCACAGATTCCGAATTGATCTGCGGCACAATCACGCCGATCTGATTGATCCTGCCCGTCCGGAGCATCTGCCCCGCGGCACTCGGATGATACCCGGTCTCCTCAATGGCCCGGCGTATCTGCTCCCGCTTGGCCTCGCTGAGCGACCCTCCATTGAGATACCGGCTCACCGCCGCCGGGGAGACGCCCGCGATTTCCGCCACTTCACGTATTGTCATCGTCCGGTTCCTCTCCCTTCGCCTCATCTCCGCCCGCTGCACGGTAGTCCGTCACAAGCCAGGCAAAATCATGAGAGGGAATGCCGACCGCCCTTGCAGGGCGCGGCTCCCCTGTCCACAGGTCCCGATACTCCTCGTGCTCATTGATCCACGCCGTCTCATCCTGATCGCTGAAGTTGAACAGCGCGATCAGCTTCTCCCCGCGGTAATAGCGGCCGATTCCCAGGACATGATCGTTGTAGGTCTCCACGATCCAGATATCCGCCTCCCCGTGAAAGACCGGGTGCTCCTCCCGGAGATTCTCCATCCTGCGGATCGCGGAGAACATCTTTCCCTGCCGCGTGGACAGGTCATGGCGCTTCGCCGCGTCGTCCCAGTTCATGGCACCGCGGTGCAGATACCGGCTGTCGTCCCACTTCAGCGGATCATCGTGGTAAGTGTAATCATTCAGCTGCGCGATCTCGTCGCCGGAATACAGCACCGGGATGCCGCTCTGCGTGAACAGAAAGGCATGCAGCATGATGTCCAGCTTCAGCGACCAGTCGAGCTTTCCGGCATCCCGCTCATACTCCGCCGCCTCCACGCCGCACAGCGACGCGGTTGTGCCGCAGAGTCTGGCGTCTCCGAGCCGCGGATCGTCATTGTAAAGCTCTCCGCGGGCGTTGCTGCCGAAAATGTAGCCGCGGAAGTAATCATTGAGGAATTTCTTGTGCGCCACCTCCTCGACGCCGAACTGGCGGAGGTACTGATAATCGAGACCCCAGCCGATATCGTCGTGGCAGCGGAGATAATTCAGGAAGGTATACTGCTTCGGCAGCGCGAACACCGTCTCAAGCTGATGCTTCAGCAGACGCACATCGTGCGTCGCCACCGTGTGCCATGTGCTCGCCATCGTCGTGACGTTGTAGAGCATGTGGCATTCCGGCTTGTCTACCGTGCCAAAATACGGCACCACCTTGCTCGGCTCCATGACCACCTCGCCGAGCAGCAGCGTGCCCGGACAGACAATATCACAGGCCATGTGCATGATCCGCACCAGCGTGTGAACCTGAGGCAGATTGCGGCAGGTGGTCCCCAGCGTTTTCCAGATATAAGGCGTCGCGTCGAGACGGATGACATCAATGCCCTGGTTGCACAGATAGAGCATGTTGTCCGTCATATCGTTGAAAACGGTCGGATTGCGGTAATTGAGATCCCACTGGTATGGGTAGAAGGTCGTCATGACGACCTTGTGCGCCTCCTCGCACCAGGTGAAATTGCCCGGCGCCGTCTGCGGGAAGACCTGCGGGACCGTCTGCTCGAACTGGTTCGGAATGTCCCAGTTGTCGAAGAAGAAATACCGGTCCTGGTACTCCTTCTCCCCTGCCTTCGCCCGCCTCGCCCATTCATGGTCCTCCGAGGTATGATTCATGACAAAATCCAGGCAGACACTCATGCCGTTTTCATGGCAGGCACGCGTGAGAGCCGCGAGATCCTTCATCGTGCCGAGCTCCGGCTGTACCGCGCGGTAATCCGCCACGGCGTAGCCGCCGTCGCTCCGGCCTGCAGGGCTCTGAAGCAGCGGCATCAGATGCACATAGTTGACGCCGCACTCCCGGATATAATCCAGATGCTTCCTGACCCCCTTCAGGTTGCCCGCAAAGCATTGTGTATACATCAGCATACCCGTCAGGGACCCGTCCTTGTACCAGTCCGTCACCACTTCCCTGGCCTCGTCCAGCTGCTTCAGCTCCCTGCTCCGATTCTTATAATTCCGGTACAGCATACTGCAAAAGTAGTCAAACGCCTGCTCATCCCCGTGATACAACTCCCCATAGAGCCACTTCATCTCGTCATAATAGCGGCTCATGCGCTCCGTAAACACAGAGTCCCATGCAGATGATTCCACCATATTCTCTCCCCCCGCCGTCTGTAATCGGTTTCAATTCAGCCCGCTGAATTATCTGATATTTTCTTTAATATTTTCCATTATTCGTGTATTTATCGTATATTTTGATATGTTTCTGCTATATCAGCAATAAATTCATTTTTCGTTTCTGGCAAAATTGCTGAAACAGTGTTGTAAACGATTTCAATCACATTATATCCACAGCAGATTCCCGGCGCAACCGGAGTACCTGTTGAAATTATGTGAATGTTTTTGTGCATCATGCACAATCATGCCAAATTGTCCCTACCAAGTTTAGCTTGTTTGGGACAATTTTTGTCCCAAACAAGCTAAACTTGGTAGGGACAAAAAAGCCGCGGACATCACCTGTCCGCAGCTGAATTTGCCGCCTGATTCTGGTGCCGGGCCATGCCCGTATCACCCTGTGTTCCGCTTTCAGGCCTCTTTCCAAGAAAAGAAGCCGTAACCGTAAAGTGGAAGAAATTCGCCCGGAAAGCTGCTCACACTCCCTCCTCCGTGGAGAGAAGGATGCGATCGTTGTCGAGCGCGCCGCCGGTATTCTGCTCGAATTTTCTCAGCAGGTCGTCCACTGTCATGCTGGTCCGCTCCGCGCCCTTCACATCGAAGACAATCCGCCCTCCGTCCATCATCAGCGTGCGGTTTCCCATCTCCAGTGCCTGCGTCATGTTGTGCGTGACCATAAGGCAGGTGATCCGGCGCTCCGAAACGATTTTGGCCGTCAGTTCCAGCACCTTTGCCGCGGTTGCGGGATCAAGCGCCGCCGTGTGCTCATCAAGAAGCAGAATTTTCGGCGTCACCATCGTCGCCATCAGCAGCGTCAGTGCCTGGCGCTGTCCTCCGGAGAGAAGTCCCACCGGATTCTTCATCCGGTCCTCCAGTCCCATATGGAGGAGAGAGAGCTGCTCCCGGAATTTTTCCCGATCCTGCGCCGTGATCCGGCTGAACGGCTTTTTGTCCGCGGAGGCCCGCAGATAGGCGATCGCCAGATTCTCCTCGATCGTCATATGCGGCGCCGTTCCCATCAGCGGATCCTGAAAGAGGCGCCCGATATACTGGCTTCTCCGATGTTCCTTCTCGTATGTGATGTCCTTCCCGTCGAGTTCGATAAAGCCCTCATCCACATAGAAGGACCCTGCGATCGCATTGAACAGGGTGGATTTGCCGGCGCCATTGCTCCCGACAATGGTGGCAAAATCGCCGTCCTCCAGTGTCAGTGACAGTCCGGAGAGCGCGACCTTCTCATTGATGGTGCCGGGATTGAATACCTTGCGGATTCCCTCGATACACAGCATCAGCCCTGCCCTCCCTTCTGTCTGCTTTCTTCCGTCCCCGGCTCACGGCTGTCCGTGCTGATGTTCCTGACAACCTTTTCCTCGGTCTGCCTGACCGCCGCACCTTCCACAGACGATCCGCCATCTCTTTCTGCGGTCCGCCCCGCCGCCGTGCCGCCTTCCGCGGCCGATCCGCCGGCCCGCCGCTCTGCCAGCACTGCTCTGCGCTGCCGAATTTCGGCAGTCTGTCTGCGGCGGACTGCCACCATGGACCGAATCTGCGGCGCCATGATCGCCGCGGCGACAATCAGCGCGGATACCAGCTTGAACGCCTCGGTCGGCACATTCAGCCGGAGCGCGATCGAAATGATAAACCGATAAAGAATAGAGCCGATCATCACCGAAATGATCTTCCACATCATATGGATGCTGCGGCTGCTGAAGCTGGTACCGATGATCAGAGAAGCCAGGGCAATGGTTACCATGCCGGTACCCAGATTGATATCGCTCATTTTGTTGTACTGACCGATCAGAGAGCCCGCCAGACCGGTCAGTGCATTGGAAAGACACAGCCCCAGCACTATCATGAAGCCCGGATTGATGGAGGAGGCGCGGACCATCGCCGCCGAATCTCCTGTCGCCCGGACCGAGAGGCCGAGCCTGGTCCCGAGAAACCAGTGCAGCGCGGCACAGATCGCTCCAGTGATGAGCAGCAGAAGAATCAGATTGCTCCATTCTTTCCAGAACGCACTGTCAGACAATCCGCGAAACAGAGAAAACACCGTGTCCGTGCCAAACAGCGCCACATTGGATTTGAAGCCCATCACCGCGAGGTTGATGGTGTAAAGCCCGGTATTCACAATGATACCCGCCAGAATACTCGGAACCCGGAATGTCGTCTGCAGCTGACCTACAATAAATCCGGACAAAATACCTGCTCCCATGGAGGCAAACAGCGCCAGAACCGGATGCCCTGTCATCGCCACCATGACGCCCACCGCGCAGCCCAGCGTATAACATCCATCCGTGGACAGATCGCAGACATCCAGAATGGTGAAGCTGATGAACAGGGACAATGCCACCAGTCCGTAGATCAGACCCGTCTCAATCGCGGTCTGAATAATCTGTGCAGTCAGAAACATAGATAACTCCCCACAATTTTATATCTCAGTCGCCGAAATTCTGTTTTGTCGTCGTTTCGACAATCTGCGTTGCCAGAGGCTGGAATGCCTTCTCCACAGCACTGAGATCGAGGCCGAGTGTCTTCGCCGTCTCCGTGTTGACAGTCACAATGCCGTTGTCAAAGGTTTTGACCGGCGTGGAGGCCGGGTCAGAGCCGTTCAGCAGAAGATCGGCCGCCATATCCGCCGTCTCCTTGCCCAGGTTCGCGTAATCAACGCCATATCCGACGAACGCGCCGTTGAGTGCGAAGGAATCCGCGCCGCAGTAGTGCGGGATGCCGGCCTCTGCGAGCTTTTCATAGATCGCGAGCTCCGCTGTCATGATCGTGTTGTCGGTCGGTGTAAAGACCGCATCCACTCCATCGGCAATCAGCGCATCCGCCGCCGAGGACACCTCATCATTATTCGTACCGGTCTTCGGATCATACGCAATTCCCTTGCCGTCCAGGAACGCCTTGGCATCCGCGATCGGCTGCGTGGACGCATCCTCGCTGGTGGAATACAGGAGCCCGACCTTCTTCACATCAGGCTGCGCTGCCAGGATCAGGTTCATGATGGCCTCTGTGTTCAGCGCATCAGACGTGCCGGTAATATTTGCGCCCGGAGCGTCCATGCTCGCAACCAGCTTGGCGCCTACCGGATCGGAGACTGCCGCGAACACGACCGGAATTTTGTTTTCCTCGGTCGCGGACTGCATGATCTGCGCGGTCGGCGTCGCGATCGGAATGATGACATCGACCTTGTCGGAGATCAGCTCCGATGCGATCTGCTGCAGAACCGTGCCGTCCGCCTGCCCGTTATAAGTGTAATCCGAATAATCAAATGTCACACCCTTTTCCTGACCGACCTTGTCAAGCTCGGATTCAATATTTTCCTCGATCTGATTCAGCGAGGCATCATCGACATACTGCACAATGCCCACTTTAAAGGTCTTTCCCGAAGCACCCGAGGCCGCCGGTGTGGTCTGGGCGGCTGCTGCGGAATCCGCTGAAGCAGCAGTGGAAGCAGCTGCCTCCGCTGTGGTCTGTGCCGTGGACGCCGCCTCCGACGATGCCTTAGATGCCGGAGCTGCGGTATCCTGACTGCTTCCGCAGCCCGCAAGCGTCATGACCATTGCTCCCGTCAGTACCAGTGCGACAACATTCTTTTTCATCTTCTGTTCCTCCCGTTGCTGCTGTTCTTTCGCCCTGCGGAAAATGTCAGCAGCTGCAGCGGCTTCCGCCGTCTGCGAACCTGTGCTGTGAGTATCGGACCGGGGCTGGCTGCTCCTCTTCAGGTTCAGACTTCATGCCAGGCTTCCTGCCGGCCTCCGGAAGTCATGATTCTCAGGCAGGCCTGCATCATGGCTTCCGGCTCGTCACCCAATAAAAAAGCAGCCTTCATCCCCTTTGGGACAAAAGCTGCTGCTTCTGCGTTGCCACCCAAATTGACGGTTCTCCTGAACCTGTCCACTCACTTCGCACACCACTATGCGCGCCCCGATTGATTACGGATGAGGTTTCCCGTCGGCTCCTACTGGAAGTTTCCTCCTGCCATTGCCCTCCATGCACCGGATGAAAATATCATTTTCCTCCTGCCTGGCCGGCAATTCATTTGGCTGCTCTGTTCGGGCCGCCCTCGGAAGGCCATTCACCTCATCATACTCTCCGCCGTGTTTCCATCCTCCACAGCTCTCTAAAGGACTTCGGATAAGGTTACTATTCTTCTTCAACGGTTTAAAGCAATGATAGGCAGAAGTGCCGGGCTTGTCAAGATAAATTTCGATCTCTCCGACGCGTGAAGTGTTATCAAATGTTATGGGAATTGGCTTCCGTCGATATGTTATAATTCCAACATGTCGGCGGGGCGGTGCACCATCCGAACCGAGCTTGAAGGGAAGGTGGTGCTAATGATTGTACGTGACGTGGTCCGACTTGTTACAGCTGTTAGATCTATTATGTGCTGTAGTTACGTTAGTAGTTTTGCTGCTGAAGAAGCGCAAATGAAAACGACTGCCCTGACTTTGACGAGGTTCTGAGCAGTCGTTTCATCTTGTTAAGATAATCGCCGGGTCGGATGGGTGCATCCATCCTGCCGACTTCTTGATGAATTCAGTATAACACGGAACGCCAAATCTGATGCGATATATTTTCTCAATATTTTCTTAACCAGAATAATTACGACGATATTGCTTAATAAGCACATCTCACATACTACTTCGACGACTGAATTGCCCTGATCCACTTTCCACTGTGGAGCCGCCATACACACCACACACATTTGATGATCTGGTCAATCTTCATAAAGAAATAAATCCAGAATGCGGACCAGTGAAACACCAGGCCGGAGACAATGCCAAGCGGAACAGACGCCGCCCATAAAAACAGGACATCTCCCAGCATCAGGAATCGCGTGTCGCCGCCTCCCCGCAGCACTCCCTTCGTAAGAACAGAATTGGTGGACTGAAAGATCAAAATCAGCGCGATGGCATTCATCAGCTGCCCAGCCGTCGCCCGCGTGCTCTCCGTAATATTGTACATGCCGATGACAGGCTGCTTAATCAGCAGAATGATGACCGCACCGCCCACACCCAGAAAGGCGGCGAAGAGAATAAACGTATATCCCTCCCGCTGTGCTCTCTCCCGATCGCCCTCACCGAGTGTATGTCCCGTTTCAATGCATCCGGCCTGCGCAATTCCCTGCGTCAGGACCGTGGTGAGCTGCTGTGTCACAGACGTGATCGAATTGGCCGCCACAAAGGATGCGCCGATATGCCCCATGATCACCGCAATCGCACTGTTCCCCACAGCGAGCAGAGAATCGCTGATCAGCACCGGAATGCATATTTTCATATATTCCCGGACAAGATCGCCGCAGCCGGAGCAGAAATCCCGGATCGTGTATCTGATATCTGTTTCATATTTCCAGAAATAGAGGACGATCAGCGCACATTCTATCAGTCTGGACAGCAGCGTTCCCAGCGCGGCGCCGGCGACCTCCATCCTGGGCGCTCCCATTTTGCCGAAAATGAACACCCAGTTAAAAAAGAGATTCGATAGAAACCCGATGGAAGAACATATCAGCGGAACCACGGCCTTCCCGACACTTCGCAGCACCAGCGTCAGATCGAGCGATATTCCCAGCAGCAGATAAGTCAGAACCGACCAGCGCAGGTAAGAGGCACCTGCCGTGATCACCGCCGCATCCGGAGAATAAATGCGGATAATCCGCGCCGGAAGACAGGCTGTCACAGCAGAAAACGCCACGCCGATGATGATGCAGAGGCGCAGCATGATTGTGACCGATTTTTTCAAGGAGGCAATATCCTTACTTCCCCAGTATCGGGAGACCATCACAGAGGCGCCCATGCCAATTCCCATGCAGGCGATGTGATAGATCGTGATAAACTGGTTAGCCAGCGCAGACGCCGAGATTGCGGTTTCCCCGAGCGACCCAAGCATCACGGTGTCCATCATGTTGACCCCGATCTGGATCAGACTCTGGAGCGCAATCGGAAG
>ONQW01000086.1 GCA_900320025.1 uncultured Lachnospiraceae bacterium | reverse complement strand
CAGTTTGTAACAGCGACGAGCCAGAAATCATGATGCAAGCTGCTTGCATCATGGCTCATGGCGGCCGCTTATTATCGGGTGCGGAGCACGAGATGACGGCTCGACGCCACTTTCAATCGATGTTAAGGAACCGCTGCCTGAGCAGGCGATTAAATGTATTCTACAGGAAGTGCTACCAGGTTTTCCCTGAGATATGTTTTCCGGCTGATCATGCATAGAATTACGCCCATTCCCCTTTTCTTCTCAGGTATTTTATCCAATATGATGTCGGTTGATCCCATGGAAGCCTTCGGATTGCCGGTCATTTTAATTTCTATCGGATATAAAATGCCATTCTCTTCAATAATCAGATCAATCTCGTTTTCACCGGTTTTACTTTTGTCTTTTCCTCTGTAATAAAAGATCTGAAATTGATAATCCAGGCCTTCATTAGAAAACGACTTCAAAATTTCTGAAATAACAAATGTTTCAAACATGCTGCCCGCGACAGCTGAATTTTTCAGTGCATCCGCCGTCAGCCATTTTGTAAGATAGCAGGCAAGTCCGGTATCCCGGAAATAAATCTTGGGTGTTTTGATTGCCCTGTTCAAAGCACTCGCACTATAGGGCTGAAGAATATATACAATCCCAGTCCTTTCCAGTACTGAAATCCAGCTTTTGACTGTCGGCTCACTTACACCGATTTCCGATGCAATATTGGCATAATTCAGCAGCTCTCCTGTCCTTGCAGCAACCGCAGTCAGAAACTTTGTAAATGTAATGCTGTCTGCCGAAATCAGCTCATGGATATCTCTCTCAAGATAAGTGGTGACATAGGAAGAATAAAAGTCCTGCCAATCACGATCCGTATCATACAATTCAGGATAAGAGCCTTTATGGATGATCTCCCAGATGTCTTCATACGGTTTTAATTTTTTCTCACGTTCGCTGATATACTGCTCTGTAGGAACAAAATGATCGTAAAAAGGAACCTGATATATTTCCCGAAGAGACAATCCGCTCAGTTCACAGATGGAGACTCTGCCTGCCAGAGATTCGCTTACTCCTTTCATCAGTTCAAGTTTTGCCGACCCAGTCAGGATAAACTGTCCCCTCTTCTGAGAATTGTCCACAATCTGCTTGATTTCCTCGAGAACGGAAGCCTCCTTCTGCACTTCATCGATAATCAGAGGACAGGGGTTATTAAGAAAGAAAAGCTTCGGTTCTTCCCTTGCCTGAAGTCTGGTAAGCTGATCGTCAAAAGTAGTTCTGTGATATTCAGGAAATTCATGCTCAATCAGCGTAGATTTTCCAACCTGTCTGGCGCCGGCTACTAAAGTGCATTTACTGTTTTTTACCCTGTTTTTCAGGACATCCGAAATTGCTCTTTCGAAATACGCCATGGCGTCCCTCCGGCTAATCTAAAATTCTATTTTATTATAGTCGTAATTGAGGTGTCTCACAACGTTCTCTCCCCTTCTCCGGCTAATTCAAAATGCGAATTTAGATTAGTCGCCGGAATCTCTTTCTGACAGCATGCCCCGTCCTCGTGCATGCAGACCATCTGCTGCTCTTTCGCCGCCTTCCCTTCGCGCCTGTTGATGCTGCCTTCTCTACTGCTCCTCTCCCCCGCTCTTTCCGGCCTTCGCCCCGCCGTCCGCGTCATCCTGCTCCGGCTCTCCGCCCTTCTTCCTGGAGGCAAGTGTGATGCGCACCTTCACGATCCGGTTATTGTCCACCTCGATCGCGCGGATTTTGTTGCCCTCGCGGTCCACCGCGAACTCGCCCTTCTCCGGGATGTGGTCGAGCAACCCGATCAGATACCCGCCGAGCGAATCATAATCCTCGCTCTCGAGGTCCGCGCCGACCTCGTCGTCAAAATCACTGAGGCTCAGGGATGCCTCGCAGATGTAGTCGTTCGGACCGATTTTGCGGATCTCGTTGAGCTCCTCCTGATCGTACTCGTCGCGGATCTCGCCGACGATCTCCTCGAGAATATCCTCCATCGTGATGATACCGACCATCACGCCGTACTCGTCGAGCACGATCGACATCGTGACGCTCGCCTTTCGCATCTCAAGAAACAGCTCGTATGTGTTCTTGAACTCGTGGGTGAAATACGCCTCCCGCACGTAGTCGCGGATGTTGAAGGGCTTCTCGTGATCGTAGAGCAGAATATCCTTCATATTCAGCACGCCGATGATGTTGTCAGGGTTGTCCTCATAGACCGGCAGCCGCGTGAACTTCTCGCCCGAGAACAGCCGGATGAGCTCGCTGTACTTCATACTCACGTCCGCGCACACCACGTCCACGCGCGGCACCATGATGTCCCGCGCCTCCGAGTCCGTGAGGTCGAAGACGTTGTTGATCATCTCTTTCTCGTCGTTCTCGATCTGCCCGTCCTCGTGGCTGACCTCCACCATCGTGCGGATGTCCTCCTCGGTCGGCTGGTTCACCTTCGCGTTCGGGTCGACCCGGTGCAGGAACAAAATTCCTCTGGACAAAACATTCGTCAGTGCGATGAGCGGGGTGAGAACGACCATCAGCGCATTCAAAATCGGTGCGTTCCGCAGCGCCAGCTTCTCCGCCTGAATTGTCGCCATCGTCTTCGGCGTCACCTCGCCGAACACCACGATGAGCAGCGTGATGATCGCCGTAGCCACCGACACCGCGGCGCTCCCGCCAAAGCGGTTCGCCATGACGCCCGTCATCGCCGAGGCCGAGAGATTCACGATATTATTTCCGATCAGAATCGCCGTCAGCATCTTGTGCTGCTTGTTCTCTATGAGATCCAACGCGAGCCTTGCCCTGCTGTTCCCGTCGTCGGACAGACTCCGCAGCCGCAGGCGGCTCACACTCATCATGGCCGTCTCCGCGGAAGAGAAAAAGGAAGAAAGATAAATCAGAACAATCAGAATTACCAGTTGCAAGCCAATCTCGGCGTCCAAAAAATTCACACTCCTTATTTTCCTGATAAAATCAGTCAAGACTATAGTTGTCTACTATGATACTCTATCCGCCCGTCCTGCGTCCAGTTTCCGACCTCATCCTGTCCCCTCATCTGCGCAGGTCCCCGCCTCCGCTGTCCTCGTTTCTCTCGCTGCTCTGCTCTCGCTGCTCTATGCCCTGCTGACCGCGGTTTCATCCAGCTAAGCGCGGATTTTCACAAATTCCTGCCGATTTTCACAAATCCCATGTAGAAACGTTCCCCGTACGGTTTGGCCTCTCCTTGTACTATAATAGAGTTATTCCCAGCCCGCGCCCGTCTCTACGAACAGGCTGGAACAGCTGCAGACTGCATGGCTCCCGCATCGCCGGCGCCGCCAGATAAGGTCCCAGCGGCATATAATTAACCGGGAGGTGAAATCACCATGCGAATCGGAATCGTGGATGACGCTGTCGAAGACAGAAAACTGGTCCGCCGCGAGATGAACCGCTGCCTCAGGGAGAGCGGTATGGAATCCGCCGAATATTCAGAATTTGACAGCGGCGAATCCCTGCTCGCCGTCTACAGGGCGGGCATGTTCGATCTCCTCTTCCTCGACATCTGCATGGGAGGGATCACGGGCACCGAGACCGGCATCGCGATCCGAAAGCTCGACCGCCACGTCAAAATCGTTTTCATCACCTCCAGCAATGATTACGCCGCGGAGAGCTACCGCGCGAAAGCATCCCATTACCTCCTCAAGCCGCATAACTATGCCCAGTTCCATGAGATGTTCGAGGAACTTGCGCTCACGCCCGACCTCGAGACGCCCGGCAGCTTCCTTTCGCTCCCTGACGGCATGCGGATCGCGTACAGCGACATCGTCTACACTGATTACCACAATCATTATGTGTACTTCCACTGCTCCAGCACCGCGGAAGTCCGCAGGACCTATATGTCTCAGAACGAGATCGAGGACCTCCTCTGCAGCCGGCCCGGCTTCGCCACCTGCTCCAGAGGTATCATCGTAGATTTTGACAAAATCCGGCGATTCACGGACAGCGTGCTCTCGATGCAGAACGGAGACACCGTCCCCGTCAGCCGCCGGCGCCTGCGTGAGGTGAAGGACGCCTACGCGGAATATGTCTTTATAAAGTGAAAGATGCGCACCTTGCCCCACCTTTCTGCCGTGAGGCGCATTGCAGGGCGCACCTGCTCCAGGCACCGCACCATTTCCGCGGCGCCCTTTGTTCTGCAACGTTCCATGCAGCGCGCCGGCGCCATCCGGCGCCTGCATATTTTGTCCCCGGAGGATACCGCCATGCCGTTCACACAATGGGAATGCCTGCTCTACTCCATCGTCGCCATCGCTCCGTTCATGGTGTTGTATTACACTGCCTTTCGTGACGAATTCCGATACAGCACCCGCCGCACCATTCTGATTCTCATTCCCTTCACCCTGGTTCAGATCGCCATCGAATTCAATGCGCTCTACGGTTATTTCCCCTGGATCGGCCTCGCGGACATTATCTCTCCGCTTCTCTTCATCCTGCTCCTTCGGATCATCCTCCGCGGTCCCCTCGGCCGCATCTTCTTTGTCCTCCTCGTCGTCTGCAACTTCAGTAATCTCGCCGTCTCGGCGGCAAAATACGTGGAGGGTCTGATCTCCGAATCTGACGCGCTGAAGCGGTACCACTGGACCTATTCCTGTCTGCTCCTCTTCTTTGAGATCCTCGTCTGCCTTTTTCTCTGGAAGACGATCTTCCAGGATTTCCGGAAAGGCAGCCGTCCGGAAAGCGCCGCTTCAGAGCAGAGCTATGCCGGCGATGGTCTCTCAGGTGAAGCCTTGCCGGAACATGGATACCGCTTCTCCTCCGTCCTCGGGGAGAAGGATGAGCAGGAGGAAGAGGATAACGGCCCGCTCTGGAGCTATCTCTTCCTCGTTCCGGCGACCTTCTATCTCGTCTGGATGTACATGTTCTATCAGGGCAGCGAACCGGCGGTGCGCAAACTGATGCACCTCTACTACCTCGTCACCATCTCCGCCATCGATTTTGGCTCCCTGCTCGTCTACCGGCTTATCATCCGCCTGGTCCACGACCAGGCCGAGAAGCTTGCCCTCCGGAGCCAGAACTACCGCCTCCAGCTGCAGGCTGTCCAGACGCAGTATCTGAGCGACCGCATTGAGAACACCCGCCGCATCCGCCACGACATGCGCCACTTCCTTGCCACGGTAGAAATGATGGCAAATGCCGGAGAGTGGGACCAGCTCCGCACCTATATCGCAGAGACAAGAAGCAGCTCCGGAATCGACGAGCCGCTCGTCTTCTGCGACAACGCAGCTGTCAACGCCGTGCTGTCCTATTTTGCCCCAAAAATGAAAGAGAATGGCATCCAGTCCGATATTCAGATCGACATGCCGAGGGACCCCGGTATCTCCTCCAGCGACCTCTCCATCCTCTTTGCCAATCTCACGGAGAACGCCATCGAGGCCTGCTCCCATCAGGCCTCCACGGAGCGCCGCATTTCCATCCACAGCTCCTGCAGGGGCGACAACACCCTTCTCATCACCTGTGCCAACACCTTTGAGATCGAGCCGCGCACAGACAAGTACGGCACCTACCTCTCCAGCAAACGGCAGGGCTGCGGCATCGGCATCGAATCCGTCCGGACCATCGTCCGCCGCTACAACGGCCGCTGCAGCATCACCGCGAAGGACAAAATCTTCACGGTCCGCATCATGCTGCTGACAAACGCATAAAGACGAACGCATTGAGCCGAGCGCCATAGCTGAACGCCATAACCGAATAAGGCCGAGCGCATAGGGCTGAACGCATAGGGCCGGGGTGCTTTCGCACCCCGGCCCTATGCTGGTTCTTTCATTCTAGCATCCGTTCTCACCGGTTTTTCATCCATGTAATCCCGGCTGCCTGCTTCATGCGGCTGCTTAGTGATTCTTGCGGCGCTTTCTGTCTGCTGCAAGCCATCCCATCATTCCGGCTGCCGCGATCAGAGCGATCCAGCCATAGAATCCCATGCTGCTGTCATCTCCCGTCATCGGTACTGCCGAACCGGTTCTGGTCGCACCAAGCACCTTCTGTTCAACCACCGGAGGCTGCTCCGCTTCCTGCACCGGGATCACTCTGCTCGCGCCGAGCACCTTCGGCTCAACCACCGGCTGATAGACCGTTGTCGTCGTGTTTGTTGTTGTACCACCACCGCCGCCAGGATTCTCCGGTTCCGGCTTCGGCTCTGCCTTTGCCGTGACCGTGAGCGTGCCATACACGTAAGTAATATCGTAGTTGTCCTCTGGCGCTCCGGTCGGTTCATTCTCCTGCTCCGCCGAATCCTCATCGACCGAAAGAAGCACTGCCATCAGGCGCATCATCCTTCTGACCGGCGCCGGCCTCCTGTCCACAACACTGCTTCGGCTGATCTGAACCGTAAATTTGTTCTGGCTCGATCCAACTTCCGTCTGGCTGCCCGTGAACGTAAACTCCGCGTTTTCGCCCTCTGCCAATCCATCGCCGCCAATTGTGACATGGGGTGCTGTCAGCGGTGTGCCGTCATACTCCTTCGTTGCGGAATCGGAAGTGAATGTTACCGCGCGCCTTCCGATCTTCATCTTGCCATCGTTGACCGTTACCGTAACCTTCGTGTAGTTCTCAGTTCCGCCAACATCGAAGCTTCCCTCTGTCAGCCCCATCGGGTACTCGCCGGCATTCGTTCCCTTCGCTTCCGCTTTCACAT
>ONQW01000157.1:5409-6470 GCA_900320025.1 uncultured Lachnospiraceae bacterium | reverse complement strand
GGAAATCCGTAAGATGTCGCGGCTTGAGCTCATCGACGTCATTTACGCGCTGGCGATCAAGAACCGGGATTTGAAGAAGGAAAATGCCGATCTCCGGACAGAGGCGGAGACGCGCAGCGTGAAGCTTGCAAAGGCAGGCTCCATCGCCGATGCCTCGGTTGCTGTGAGCCGTCTGTTCGAGGCGGCACAGGCGGCCGCGGATCAGTATGTGAATTCCGTCCGGGCAGCATGTGAGGATCCGGCGCTGCAGAAGGAAATTTTGAAGCACGGGACAGGATATCAGCCGATCGGTTCCTACGTTTACGGTGTGAACGACAGGGTGAGTGCGGCTCCTGCGGAGAATAAGGCCGCACAGAGCGCGGAGACGGACAGCCATGCAGACGTGAAAGCAGACGGCACGGCACGGGAAAAGGAGGCGCAGAGCACCGGAGCAGACAGCCATGCTGACGTGAATGCGGCCGACGCAGCACGGGAAAAGGATGTGCAGAGCCCGGCGGCAGACAAGGCAGGAAACGGGAACGCAAATACCGGAATAATCAATAAGCCGGCGGACCCGGGCACCATCATCCGGAAGGCGCAGGGACAGGCCAACGTGATTGTGATGCAGGCGAGGACCGCGGCCGATCAGGAATACAAGACGGCGCTCGAGGCACACCGGACAGCGAATGACAAGCTGCGCGAGGCGGAGGACAAGCTGGCACAGCTTCAGATTCAGCTTGCTTCCATTGCAGAGCAGGCGAGGACGAAGCTGGCCGATGCGGACAGGGAGTCGGCAGCCAGACTGGACAATGCAAGGCAGCAGGCGGATGCAACGATCCGGGATGCCAACAAATCGTCGTTTGACAAAATCGCTGAGGCGGAAAAGGCAGCCTCACAGAAGCTTGAGGAAGCAGGAAAGGCAGCGGAGTTTACAAAGAGCACGGCGGATCAGTACGCGGAGCAGACAAAGAGTGGCGCCGATCAGTATGCCGCGCAGAAGAAGGCGGATGGGGATGAATATCTGACGCAGAAGAAGGCAGAGGCGGATCAGTACGCAGAGAAGACAAGAAACGATGCCGATG
>ONQW01000157.1:0-5388 GCA_900320025.1 uncultured Lachnospiraceae bacterium | reverse complement strand
AACGATGCCGATGTCTATGCGAAGCAGACGCGCGAGGCTGCAGACAGGGAAGCGGCAGAGAAAAAGGAAACTGCAGCACAGGAGGCTGAATCTTGTCTGAAGGCGGCCGCCGAGAAGGCCGAGGAACAGCGCAAAACCGCGGAGACAGAATCCCGCAGCAGAGCGGATGCTCTTCTGTCGGAAACCAGGAAGCAGGCCGATGAAAAACTTACGGCAGCGGATGAAGAGATCCGGGCAAAGCAGAATGCCGCAGAGGAAGAGATCCGGGCGAAGCGCAGCGCGGCTGACGAGGAAATTTTGAAGAAGCAGGCGGACGCGGACGCAAAGGTCCGCAGCAGGCAAAGCGCAGCGGATGAGGAGATTGCGAAGAAGCAGGCAGAAGCGGATGCAAAGGTCCGTGCTATGCTCGATGCCGCCGCACGGGAGGCTGCTGTACTGAAAACCAAAGCGGAGGCCGATGCGGCAGCGAAGATACAGAATGCGGATGCCGAGATCAAAGCGAGCATGGCGGTGGCGGAGACGAAGGCTGCGGCGAGGCTTGCGGCTGCGGGAGACGATGCTGGAAAGAAGCGCGGCGCCGCAGAGCAGGAAGCGCAGCAGCGGCTCGCGGCTGCGGACGAGGAAGCAGCAAAGAAGCTTGCGGAGGCCGACCGCATGGTGGAGGAAAAACTCGCGAAGGCGGACGAGGATGCCGGAGCGAAAATCCGGGATGCGGAGAAGAGGGCGACAGATCGCATCCGCGAGACGGGACTCCGCCTGGAGGATACGCGTCAGAAGCAGGCGGAGGCACAGCAGGAGCTGGAGGAGATCAACCGTCAGGTGGAGGACGCGAAGCAGCGTCTGAAGGAAGCCGAGGATCAGGTGGAGCAGGCACGCGCAGCCACCAATGAGGAAGCGGATTCGAGACTTGCCGCCGCGGAGATCAAGCTCCGCACCGCCGAGGAAAAGTCGGAGGCGGCGATCGCACAGTATGCGAAGGCGACGGCGGAGCTGAAGGAAGCGCAGGACCGCCACGACTACGTGAAGAAGGAATATGAGGCGGTCAAGAAGAAGGAAGCCGAGGTAGAGGCGCGGGAACGGGCGCTGGACAGAGAGGCGAACATGCCTGCGGAGGAGCTGTTCAATAAACGTCTGAAGGAACTCGCCGCGATGGTCCGGGCAAATCCAGAGCTGCAGTCAAAGCTTTCGGACAGGCTGTGAGTGATCAATAGGAAGATGGTATGAGTATGCCAGTTCATAAGCATGATACGGATGAGATCCCTAATCCGATCAACGAGTTGGAAATTCCCCCGCTTGAAGAGATTGACCGGGAGAGAAAGCGGCTGATCGGCAATAAGGAAACAAAAATGATCACCATCATGATCGTCGTGCTGGTAATCCTGATGGTGATCGCGGTGATTCTTGTGGGACTTCTCATGGGATTTCTGCCGGAGGAGAAGATCGGGCCGTTTTTCCGGCAGCTATTTCATGCAGGAGCGTTTCTGATCCGGTTGCGGTGAGGTTACGTCAGTGCGCGGCCGACACGTTTTCCGGAGCTTCAGAAGGAAATGCGGCAGTCATTTCCGGATGAGATGATGTCTGTGCCGAGCATTGGAGGCGCGGTCAGGCGTCATTCGGTCAGAACTGTTCGCCGTCGTTTTCCTCATATTTCACGTCGCAGTATTTGCAGCGGTATATCTCCCGTTTCTCATCGGCGAGATAGAAGATGTGCGGAAGTTCCCGCTCCGTGGTGGAGATACAGCGGGGGTTGTTGCAGTGCAGAACCCCGACGATCTCCTTCGGCAGCTGGAGCTTCTTTTTTTCGATGATCTGACCGTCCTTGATGACATTCACGGTAATGTTGTGGTCGATGAATGCCAGAACGTCCAGATTGAGCATATCGATGGGACACTCCACCTTCAAAATATCCTTTTTCCCCATCTGCTGGCTCCGGGCATTGGTGATGATGGCAACCATGCAGTCGAGCTTGTCGAGGCCGAGATGCTTGTAAATATACATGGCTCTGCCGGCCGGGATATGGTCAAGCACAAAACCTTCTTCGATTTTTCCTACATTCAGCATAGCACTCCATTTCTGCCGTTTTTCCGGCAATCAGCTGGCGCCGCATACCTCGAATCGAATGATCGTCCGGGTATATTGTCATATTTGGAACAGCACAGAGTCTTGAAAGTGATGTTGATACGTCCTTACAACCTGACATTGGTGCCGCAAAAGAAGCGGCACCGGATAGAAACATGACGCGAATACGGCGGATGCGATGACCACAGATATCCTTTAAAACTGATAGCCACCGGCAAGGCCGAGGAGTTCCAGAATGACGGCCTCGCGGACGAGAACGCCGTAACGGACCTGAAGAAAATAGGCAGCTCTCGGGTCGTCATCCACCTCGGGCGCAATTTCGTTCACGCGCGGGAGCGGGTGGAGGACATAGCAGTCGGATTTTGCGCGGGAGAGTTTCTTCTCATCGAGGACGTAGAAATCCTTGAGCCGGATGTAGTCCTCCTCGTTGAAGAAGCGCTCGCGCTGCACGCGGGTCATGTAGAGAATGTCGAGCTCCGGGATGGCGTCCTCGAGGCGCGTCACCTCGGTATAAGGGATGTGGCGGTCACGCAGGAGATCCGTCACATAGTCGGGCATCTTCAGCTCGTCCGGGGAGATGAAGACAAAACGGATCCCGGAGTAGCGGCTCATGGACTCGACGAGGGAGTGCACCGTGCGGCCGAATTTCAGGTCGCCGCACAGGCCGATGGTCATATCCGTCAGTCTGCCCTTCAGCTTCCGGATTGTCTGCATGTCAAGCAGCGTCTGCGTGGGATGCTGATGGCCGCCGTCTCCGGCGTTGATGATCGGAATAGAGGAGTAGTGGGCTGCCACGGTCGCGGCGCCCTCCTTCGGATGGCGAATGGCTGCGATGTCGGCAAAGCAAGAGATGACGCGGATGGTGTCGGCAACGGTCTCGCCCTTGGTGGCGGAGGAGACATTGCCGGACGGGAAGCCGATGACGCTTCCGCCGAGATTCAGCATCGCAGTTTCATGGGACAGCCTTGTGCGGGTGCTGGGTTCAAAGAACAGAGTTGCGAGTTTTCTGCCGTCACAGATGTGGGCATACTTCCCGGGATTTGCCTCCAGGTCGTCTGCCAGCAGAAAGAGCTGACGGGTTTCTTCAACAGTGAAGTCCTGCGGTGTCAAGAGATGGCGCATGCTTCCTCCTTATGGAATGAAACCAGAACAACGGTCGGGAAATTCCAAAACCGAATTATCTTAGCATTCTGTGGGGAGGGGTGTCAAACAGAATTGCGGGAGGCGAGCGCCGTGTTATTGCGGGACGGGAGCGTCGTGTCGAAGGCGATTCCCTTGGCGTAGAGAAAGCGGGACAAGGGGTTGTTTCACACTGAATTGCGGGACGTCAGTGCTGTGTCGAAGGCGATTCCCTTGGCAGCAAGAAAGCGGGACATCGTCCTGTCCCAGATTTTGTCCGCCTCGCGGCCGGGGAGAAAGGTGCGGTAGGAGACGCCGGTGATGAGCTGTGCGCTGCTGCCGTCGTAGCGGATGGTGAGACCGAGGGAGGAGACAGCCTCCGCGCTGTCTCCGAGTGTGCCGGCAAGATATTCTCCCTTCAGCAGGAGAACGATCCGAAAGTCGGCGGGCGCCTTTTTGCCGGCGATGAGGTCGCGGCAGAGCGGGCGCACGTCAGTCCAGGAGGAAACCGCGGTGCGGAACTGGGCGGATTCCACCAGAAAGGAAGAAAAGCAGTCCGTGGAGAACAGCTTTTCCATAAAGGATGCGAGATTTTGAATCCGGAATTCCTGCATGGGAAGGTCACTCCTCCGTGGTTTGCTGGTGATTGCTTTGTGGGGAACCGGTCTGCGCGCTTTGGTCTGACGGCCTCGCATTTGCAGCGCCTGACCCTTGCACACCGGCAAGAGAGGCCGATTGTTCTGCGGTTTTCTGGGATTCCTCATCATGCTGGAGCTGTTCCTGCAGCATGAGGGCGACCTTGATCCGGTCGCGGCTGACATGAATCCTCGTTCCGTCGTCCATCGTGATGCTGAGGAAACCGATTTTGCGGACGTGGTGCATATTGAGGTAGGTCTTGAGGTCGGTCATCATGAAGTGACCGAAATCGATCACATCGTCGAAGGCGTTCTCCACCGAAGTGAGGGAGGTGAGCACCGATTCGCTGCCGGGCCTCGTGGTGTGAATCTGCGTCGAGGAGCCTTTGGTAGATGCCCAGCAGATTTCATCCGGCAGGAGATAGTAGGTGCTGTCCATCGCGAGACCGCGCACCTCGACAAGTTTGATTTTGTCTGCAGTGAGGGGAATCAGCTCGTCCAGAACGGCAGAGAGTTCCTTCACCAGAATCGGCTTCCGGAGAAAACGCACCTGCATCGGAAAGGGAACCTGATCCCTGCTGTGCGCGAACTCCTTCTCATAATCAATCGAGGAAGACATGAGAACAAAGTATCCGCTGGCGCCGCGGCGCATCAGCTGGATCATCAGCTGAAAGCCGTCGGGTTCCGTGTGCTGCATATCCAGAAAGAAAATGTCATAGGTCGTCGGGCAGGGCAGCACCGCGTCGGCACTGCCGAACGAATCGACATAGTAGCCTTCCTCTGCCGTCCGCCGCCGGTCGACCTCCCGGCCGAGCAGACGTTCCGTTTGATGACGATCCGCGATATTATCTTCCACGATGGCAATATGCATGATAATTCCCCCGCATGGAAATGCTCTGTTTCCTCTATTTCAATGAGTAAGCTTCCAATAATCATGTCCTGGCTGCCTGCATGCGGCAGACACCGCGGCTACCGGACCGAAACTGAGAAGTGTGTCACCAGAAAGGCCGCCGCGCCGACCTGCAGCAGCAGAATCGCAGGCATGCCGATCCGGAACTTCCATTTCCGCGTCTTATGATGAAACCCGATCATGCCGACCAGTGCGCCGATGCTGCCGCCGATGAGGGCGAGCAGAAACAGCGTCGCCTCCGGTACCCGGAATTCATGATTGACCGCCTTGTGCTTGTCGATGCCGAACACGATCCAGGTCAGAATGTTGATGACCAGAGCATATAAAATCAGAAATTGTGCAGTAGACATAAAACCTCCGGAGCCCTGAAGGACTCCAGAGGTAATTGTAGTGAAAATATGGGAAGACCGCAAGAATTGTCCCTGACAAGTTTAGCTTGTTTGGGATAAAAATTGTCCCAAACAAGCTAAACTTGTCAGGGACAATTCCCGGGAATCAGTTGTGTTTGACGGAGCTGTTGAGCTTGGCCTTTACTTCCTGCATCTTCATCGCGCGGACTTTCTCGGGCAGGCCGAAGAGGGTGATGAAGCCGGAGGCGTCTTTGTGGTCGTATAGGTCGCCTGTCGTGAAGGAGGCGAGGCTCTC
>ONQW01000154.1 GCA_900320025.1 uncultured Lachnospiraceae bacterium | reverse complement strand
ATGAACCGGAGACAGAATCCGCGGCAGGAGGAGAATAGAAAATGGAGTGGATCGAGGGCGGCGTGACAGCCGCGAAGGGATTTATGGCAGCAGGCATGCACTGCGGCATTAGGCCAAACAAGGCGAAGAATGATCTGGCGCTGATCTGCGCGGAGGCGCCGTGCACCTCCGCCGGACTGTTTACGACCAACAAGGTCAAGGCGGATCCGGTGATGCTCGATATGGAGACGATCCGGGGCGGGCATTGCCAGGCTATCCTGGCGAACAGCGGCATTGCCAATGCCTGCGCGCCGAACGGCAGAAAGCACGCGGAGGAGATGCAGGCGCTCGCAGCAAAGGCGCTCGGACTATCTCCGGACAAGGTGCTGGTCGGTTCCACCGGTGTCATCGGGCAGGAGCTTCCCATCGGACCTGTCCGCGACCACATCGGAGAGCTGAAGGCGCTTCTCACGGAGAAACCGGAGGGGAGCGACGCGGCGGCCCACGCCATCATGACGACGGACACGCGCAAGAAGGAACTCGCTGTCCGAACCACAATCGCGGGAAAGACCGTGACCATCGGCGGAATTTCGAAAGGGTCTGGCATGATTCATCCCAATATGGGGACGATGCTGTGCTATCTCACGACGGATGCGGCCATCGCGCCGGACATGCTGCGGAAGGCGCTGCTCGCGGTCTGCCGCGTGACGTTCAACCGCATTTCCGTGGACGGCGACACCTCCACAAACGACAGCCTGATCATTCTCGCGGATGGCCTTGCCGGCAACCCGGAGATCACGGCGGAAAATGAGGATTATTTTGCCTTTGTGGATGCGCTTAAGACGCTGTGCACGGAGCTTGCGAGACGGATGGCCAGAGACGGCGAGGGTGCGAAGCATCTCATCACCTGCACGGTCAGCGGTGCCCGGAGCGAGGAGGAAGCAGAGACACTCGCGAAATCCGTGATCCATTCCACGCTGACGAAGGCGGCGATCTTCGGGTGCGACGCGAACTGGGGCCGCGTCCTTTGTGCCCTCGGCTATTCCGGCGTGGATTTTGACCCGAAGGATGTGGATGTCGCGTTTGCCTCCAAAGCGGGACAGATCGAGGTCTGCGCGGGCGGCGTGGGCATCGTGTTCGATGAGGACAGGGCAAAGAAGATTCTGAGCGAGGAAGAGGTGGAGATTCTCGTGGACATGCACGAGGGTGAGGCGGCTGTGACCTGCTGGGGCTGCGATCTCACCTACGATTACGTCAAAATCAATGGAGATTACCGGACATGAAAACAGATGAACTGACGAACCGGAACAGGGCGGAGGTGCTGGTTCAGGCGCTGCCCTTCATTCAGCGCTACAACGGGCGCACGATCGTCATCAAATACGGCGGCAATGCCATGACCAGCGAGGTGCTCAAGGAACAGGTCATGGAGGACATTGTGCTTCTCACGATGGTCGGCGTGAAGGTGGTCGTCGTGCATGGCGGCGGGCCGGAAATCTCCAGTCTGATGAAGCGTCTCGGCAAGGTTCCGCAATTCATCGACGGACTGCGGGTGACGGACCAGGAGACCGTGGATATCGCGGAGATGGTCCTTGCGGGCAAGGTCAACAAGTCCCTTGTCTCGCTGCTGCAGACCAAGGGAGGACGGGCGATCGGCGTCTCCGGCATGGACGGGCGCCTGATCGAGGCAAAATTAAAAGATCCCCGCTACGGCTATGTCGGCGACGTGACGCGCATCAATCCGCAGATGATCACGGACATGCTGGATGACGGATATATTCCGGTGGTTTCCACACTTGGCTGGGATAAGGAAGGGCATATCTATAACATCAACGGCGATACAGCAGCAGGCGCGATCGCGGCGGCCATCGGGGCGGAGCGCATGATCATGATGACGGACATCTCCGGCATCATGCGGGATAAGGACGATCCGGACTCCCTTATTTCGGAGCTGACCGTGCCTGAGGCGCAGGAACTCTGTCAGAACGGCGTGGTGCAGGGCGGCATGATCCCCAAGGTGGAGTGCTGCATCGATGCACTGGAGCACGGTGTGAAGGCAGTCGTCATCATTGACGGCCGCGTGCCGCACGCGCTGCTTATGGAAATTCTCACCAATGAGGGCGCGGGCACGATGATCCGCAGCAGCGGGAGCTGCTGACGGTGCGGATCCGGTGCGGAGAAAAGAGAAAAAGCAGTGCGCCGCGCCGGGAGAATAGATTACGCGCGGCGACCGGGATGAGGAAGGAATTCAGACAGGCATGGATACAATTCAACAGCTCGACAGAGAATATATCGCTTCTACCTATGGACGGTTTCCGGTGACACTGGTCAGCGGAAAGGGATCGTTGGCTGAGGATGAACAAGGAAAGCGTTACATTGATTTTGGCGCCGGGATTGCCGTGAACACGTTCGGGTATTGCGATACGGTCTGGCAGGAGGCGGTGAAGAACCAGCTTGACGCGCTGCAGCACACCTCGAATCTGTATTACACGGCGCCCTGTTCTGCGCTCGCGGCGGAGCTGTGCCGGCGCACGGGTATGAAGAAGGTATTCTTCTCGAACAGCGGCGCCGAGGCGAACGAGTGCGCGATCAAGGCGGCGAGAAAATACGGCGCGGAGCACCACGGCAGGGACGCGTACTGGATCATCACGCTGAAAAATTCGTTTCATGGGAGAACGCTGACGACGCTGGCCGCGACCGGGCAGGATCACTTCCATGAGCTTTTTCAGCCGCTGACGCCGGGCTTTCTCTATGCGGAGCCGGAGGACCTCGAGGGACTGACGGAGCTGACAGCTTCCCATAAGGTCTGCGGTATCCTGATCGAGTGTATTCAGGGCGAGGGCGGCGTGAACGCCCTCAGCAGGGATTTTGTCCAGGGGATCGCGAAGCTGTGCAGGGAGAAGGATATTCTGCTTTTATGCGACGAGGTACAGGCCGGGAACGGACGCAGCGGACAGCTTTACTCGTACATGAATGACGACGTCACGCCGGATGTGGCGACGACGGCGAAGGGGCTGGGCGGCGGCCTGCCGATCGGCGTGACAATGCTGGGGGAGAAGGTGCAGGATATCTTTCATCCCGGCGATAATGGCTCGACATTCGGCGGCAATCCGGTCGTCTGCGCAGGTGCGCTGTCTGTTCTGAAGCGGCTGGACGACGATTTTCTCGCGGAGGTGCGCGCAAAATCAAATTATCTGTTCCGCACGCTTTCGAAGGCACCCGGCGTGAAGCAGGTGACCGGCATGGGACTGATGATCGGAGTGGAACCGGAAAAGGGGAGCGTGGCGGAACTGGCAGGGCGCTGCCTCGAAAAGGGACTTCTCGTGCTCACCGCCGGGCAGAACCGGCTGCGGCTGCTGCCGGCGCTGAATATTCCGGACAGCCTGCTGCAGGAGGGAACGGAGATACTGAAAGAGGTTCTGGCGGACTGACAAAGGCTGCGAAACGAAGAGCCGTGTAAGAACGCGTGACGGGAAGCTTTCGCAGGAGTCAGATTAAGGTGGCGACGCATGTGAATGAAGAAATGTTGAGGTTTTATTGGAGCTAGGGCCGTGATATCAGTTTCAGACAGAATGAAAATAGTTATGGCTCTGATTATTTTAGAAATTTAGCGTCGATATGAAAAAGGAGCTTCCGGATGTCAAAGCTTTCTCTGTAACAAATCTTCACTATATGGTCTGGTTTTATGAATTATATCCTGATGCGATAAATTTACCCCAGCTTGGGGAAGATTTTAATGGAAGAAGAAAATACATCTATGCTTCCGATCTCATGGAACTGCGGGAGAAAATACATCTATGCTTCCGATCTCATGGAACTGCGGGAGAGGTGCGGAAAACTGATCTGATAGAGATTACAAGAGAAGGTCGTGTGAAAGAACTTTCATTTTTTCACACGACCTTCCTTTTTATACACGGGGTTGTTTGATGGCTCAGAGGGAAGGGGGGAGTTAACTATGCTGGATCGCTTGCGATCACAATTTGTGACCCCGGGGTTTGAAAGGAACTCGGGACACCTGAGTTTAATCAGTCCTTCTTTAGAGATATATTAAAAAAATGCGGATATCCGCAAAAATATCATGAATGATATTGATGGTGCGGCAGGATAAAAGGAATTCATGAGGATCATATCATAGCTTTGGCATTGGATATTTGGGAAAATGCAAAGTATCGTAATCCAATCGAACTTGATAAATATGTAAGGGACC
>ONQW01000136.1 GCA_900320025.1 uncultured Lachnospiraceae bacterium | reverse complement strand
ATGATGATTTCGGGTTCGATCCCGGGCAAAATTATTGCGTTCATGATTCCGATTGCACTCAGCAATCTGTTCCAGCAGCTTTACAATGCGGTGGACTCCATGATCGTCGGAAATTTTGTCGGAAGCAGCGCGCTTGCGGCGGTCAGTTCGTCCGGGAATCTGATCTTCATGATCGTCGGGTTCTTTAACGGGATTGCCATCGGCGCCGGCGTGGTCATCGCGCGGTATCTCGGCGCGAAGGATTCGACAAGCACGGAGACCGCGGTGCACACAACGGTAGCGCTGGGACTGGTGTTCTCTGTACTGATGACGATCATCGGGATGGTTTTTGTCCCGCCGCTTCTCCGCCTGATGGGGACACCTGCAAGCGTGCTGCCGCAGTCCATCTCCTATCTCAGGATATATTTTGCCGGATCCGTCGGCTTTGTCATGTACAATGTGTTTGTAGGAATTCTACAGGCGGCGGGCGATTCGGAACATCCGTTGATTTATCTGGTGATTTCCTCGGGCATCAATCTGGTCATGGACCTTCTGCTGGTCGCGGTCTTTCATTTCGGTGTGGCCGGCGCGGCATTCGCGACGGTGATGTCACAGGTGGTGAGCGCGCTGCTCTGTATGAATCTGCTCATGCGGGTCGACGCGGACTACCGGCTCCGGTGGAGCAGGGTGCGGCTGCCGAAGGATATGACGCTCCGGATCATCCGCTACGGCATTCCCTCCGGCGTGCAGAATTCGATCATGTCGCTCTCGAACGTCGTCATTCAGTCTTACATCAATTCGTACGGTGAGGCGGCGGTCGCCGGAATCGGCGCATACACGAAGGTGGAAGGGTTCTGCTTTATCCCCGTGTCGAGCTTTGCGATGGCGATCACGACATTCGTGAGCCAGAATCTGGGTGCGGGGGAGTATGAGCGGGCGAGAAAGGGCGTGCGGTTCAGCGCGATTGCAACGATCGTCTCTGCGCAGACGCTGGGACTTCTTCTGTTTACCTTCCGCTATCCGCTCATCGGGCTGTTTGATTCTAATCCTGCGGTAATCCAGTTTGGCGCGGACCGGGCAAGATTCACCTGCCTGGCCTTCTTCCTCTGCGCCTTCACCCATTTCTTCGCCGCGGTCATGCGCGGCGCCGGAAAGCCGTTGATTCCGATGTTTGTGTTCATGTTCTGCTGGTGTCTGGTCCGGGTACTCATTCTGACCATCGCCGACCTGTTCGTACACACGGTCACCACCACGTATCTGGTGTATCCGATCACATGGACGATCAGCACGATCACGCTGGCAATTTGTTACCGCCGGCTTGATCTGAGGAAGGCCAGGCTGTGAGGAAGAAGAGGGCAAAATACGGGAAGTGACCGTGACACTGGGCGTCACGGTCGCTTCAGGACATCATCCGTCCGTTTTGTCTCCCAGAACCTCCGGGTTGATCATGATCTTAACTGCCTTTTCATATACCTGGAAATGGGAGGCGATATATTCGCCGCCATACTCTCCGTCTACGGTCCAGCCGACCGGCCGCTCGGTGCGGAAGGTCATGTCCCGAGCCTTGAAGGTCTGGACGTACTCGCTGTCTGTCCGACCGGAGGCGAGGATGTGAGCGATCTCGGTCACATCGATCAGGTCGTTCGGCGCAGTCACCAGCAGCGCCTCAAAGTATCCGTCGTTCAGTCTCGCCTCGCTGAGAATGGGCGACTGCACGCCGGCAATCTGTGTGGAATTGGTGATGCCGCCGAAGATATAATCGCCCTCCTCGGTCTTCCCGTCGTGCTCCACCGTGGCGTGAACACGGTAGGCCAGATTCTTCGGCAGCGATCCCAGCATATTCAGAATATAGGCGCCGTAGCCGAACATATTTTTCATGTGCTGGTCCGTGTCATAGCTGATCTTCGTGAACGCGCCGAAGCCCGCCACATAGTTGAAGAATCTGCCGTTCAGGCAACCCACATCATAGGCATATGGAATGCCCGTAGCGATTGCCCGGCACAGATCCCTGGTCTCCAGGGATCCATGCAGATTCTTTGCAAAATCATTGGTACTGCCGCTCGGAATGTACCCGATCGGCGTGTGAAGGTCCTCCCGCATGACCGCGTTGATGACATGGTTCAGCGTGCCGTCCCCGCCGCAGCAGGCGATTACGTCAAAATTCATGCCGCGCTCGTGGATGATGGATTCGCTTGTGAGACCTGAATCCGGGATGATCGGATACATCGTCACTTCACAGCCTGCCTCCGCAAGGCATTCCAGGATCGGCGCCATTTTCTGGCGGGCGTTGCCTGTTCCGGCGGAAAAATTCATAAGAAAGAGCACTTTTTTGCGCATAATAACCTCATTGGCCGTACGGAACTCATAGGGAAATCGCGGGGAGAACCGGATTCTCCGCGGCTTTCGGGTTTCGCTAGGCTTTTATCGATCCTTTGGGCCGGAATCCTGTGTCGGGACCGGCCGCTTTTGTATAGTATAGCGCAGAGTGCTATGATTTTGTCGAGAATGTCACTGGATGGGAGCGCTGGAGAGCAGTCAGGGGAGGCTGAGATGGATCTTCTGGAATATGGACAGCAGGATGCCGGCACGGTGCTGGTTCAACCGGTGGATGAGCATGATCTGGAGGGAATGGACCGGGAGGCGACGCAGATCCGCGAGGATGCGGGAGAAGATTTCCGTCTCCTTGCGTTCCGTGTGAAGAGCTGGAACCGCGATCTTTCGCCGTGGCAGGCGCCGGCGGTGTGGGGAGAGGAGAGCTTCGGAGACGGCGCGGCGGATACGCTCCGGGAGATTTTGAAGGCCTGTACAGACAGGACAAAAACATATTATATCGGCGGGTATTCTCTGGCGGGTCTCTTTGCGCTCTGGGCGGTTTATCAGACGGATGTATTCTCCGGGGCCGCCGCAGCCTCGCCGTCCATGTGGTTTCCGGGCTTTACCGATTGGATGAAGGAGCGGAGACCGCAGTGCGGCGCGGTGTACCTCAGTCTCGGGGACCGCGAGGAGCGCACGCGCAATCCGATCATGGCGGCGGTCGGAGACCGGATCCGCGCGGCGCATGCGCTGCTGCAGGAGCAGGGCGTGGACTGTACGCTCGAATGGAACAGGGGAAATCACTTCCAGAACAATGATATCCGGACGGCGAAAGCATTTGCGTGGCAGCTCAGACGCCGAATTTCTTCCTGATTCCTTCTGCAAGAAGTGTTTAAAAAGCATATGCAGCATATTTACCGCAAGCTGGGCATACAGGCGAGGTGGGAACTGATCCGGTTTCGGTGAATTTAAAAACTTATCTCTAATGGAAAAGATTCAACGACAGGAGGAGAAATACCATGACAAGCAAACATTTATCCACCGACATCCGTGTTCCGATCGAACCGGGGAATCCCTCCATCGAGCGTCTGGAGGAGAAATGCATCAAGTGCGGAAACTGCAGAGACGTGTGCCGCGATTATATCTCTGTGCTCGGATACTATGATCTGGAGCACACGGACGACACCGCGGTCTGCATTCACTGCGGGCAGTGTGCCAATGTCTGCCCGACCGGCGCGATCCGGGAGACGCCGGAGACAGAGTCAGTCAGGGCGGCGATCAGGGATCCCGGCAAGATTGTCATTTTCAGCACCTCTCCGTCCGTGCGCGTTTCCCTGGGCGAGGAATTCGGCATGCCGGACGGCAGCTTTGTGGAGGGGAAAATGGTCGCACTCCTCCGCAGGCTTGGCGCCGACTATGTGCTGGATACGAATTTTGCCGCGGATATGACGATAGTGGAGGAGGCCAGCGAGCTGGTGGAACGGATCACCCACAAGGATCCGGCGCATCCGCTGCCGCAGTTCACATCATGCTGTCCTGCGTGGGTGAAATTTGCCGAGACATACTATCCGGAGCTGCTGCCGCATATCTCGACGGCGAAGAGTCCGATCGGTATGCAGGGGCCGACGATCAAGACGTATTTTGCAAAGAAGATGGGAATTGACCCTAAGTCGATCGTGAATGTCGCGCTGACGCCGTGCACCGCCAAGAAATTTGAGATCCGGAGGGAGGAGATGAACGCGGCGGGCAGGTATCTCGGCATAGAGGGCATGCGGGACATGGACTATGTCATCACGACGAGGGAGCTCGCCGCCTGGGCGAGGGAGGAGCAGATAGACTTCCCGTCTCTCGAGGAAGGCCGCTACGATCCGCTGATGTCGGAGGCATCAGGCGCCGGGGTCATTTTCGGCAACACGGGAGGTGTCATGGAGGCGGCGCTCCGGACGGCGTACAGTTACGTGACGGGCGAGCCTGCGCCGGAGAAGCTGTATGATCTCACTCCGGTGAGAGGCATGGACGGGTTCCGGGAGGCCTCGGTCAAAATCGGCGATCTCGATCTCCGTGTCGCAGTCATTTACGGCACGGCGAACGTCCGGAAATTCCTGGACAGGCAGAGGACAGATCCGAAGGACTACGCTTTTGTGGAGGTCATGACGTGTCCCGGCGGCTGCATCGGCGGAGGTGGACAGCCGAAGGGGACGCAGGAGAAGGGAAATGCGCTGCTCAGGGAGCGGATCGACGGTCTGTATGCCCGCGACGCTTCTATGGCAAAATCCAGGCGGTCGAGTCATGAAAATAAAGAAATTCTGGAACTGTATCAGTCGTTCTACGGGAAACCGCTGAGCGAGCT